>JAFGSR010000172.1 GCA_016934515.1 Sedimentisphaerales bacterium | reverse complement strand
CCGCCAACACCGGTTCATAGTCATACCAATAAACAATAGCAATAGAAAGGCAGGTATCCAAAAAGATCCCTGCCTTTTTTATTTTATTTTTAGAATCAATCCACCCAGGCCCAGTAGCATCACCGTTGCCGGTTCCGGGACATAGTTAAATGTGAATAATGGTTCGGTGATGGGATCAATAAGAGGATCTGGAATTGGTTGGACTAGCCACACATCTTCCATGCCGGACGGATTGCCCCAGTAAGCTACGACACAACTGTCATTGTATATGATTATTTCCACAGGCATCTGGGTACGCAGACTAATATCTAGGCCTCTCCATAGTTCGATCGGCATGTCAAAGTCCGGCGCATCAATTTCATAAAGATGAATGGCCCCTGCATCGCCGGCCGGGTAACGTGTCCCCAAAAAGAATCCATCGGAGATGTTCGCCGGGTTTGTTGTGCTGATGGTAAAACTGTCAACATACCAGCTTTCCCAAAATTCTCCATCTTGGTAATATGTTTCCATCCCAAACGTCATGTCGGAGATATAGAGTTGACCAAAACCTGAAACGACTAAACATGTAAATGCAATTACCAGAAGTGTTTTTTTCATCTTTCTTCTCTCCTTTCTCCATGAATCCCATTTTCCTTCCTCAGCAAACCTCCTCCATTTGTTGGCATTGTAGAAATGATCGTATCAGTATACCTTCTCTACCCAAATAGAGTCAAGCCGTTTCTCCGGATATCAGTCTTGCAAACCTGAATACTGGCATGCACTTGTACGCGAGATCAAAATGGGGGTTAAACAAAAAGGCCATCAAACGTAAGTGTTTGATGGCCTTTTCTTTATCGCACGTCCCCGGCGGGATTCGAACCTGCAACCTTTGGCTTCGGAGGCCAACGCGCTATCCAATTGCGCCACGAGGACTTATTGTTGTCGATTTTTGGTCGACGATTCACGAGTGTTTCATCGCTGAGTTGTTCTTATACTGCGCCGCGGGGGGTTCGTCAACCAAAAAACCGCCGGCGGGGGGGCTAACTGTTTGACAGGCGGGAGGTTATGGTCTATGATAAGCCGCTTAATACAAGGAAAACAGGCGACTTATGCGATATTTACTCAATTTTTTATACGGCGTGGCGATTTTGCTCTACAGCCCGAAGATCCTCTACCGAATGCTGCGGCAGGACCGGTATCGGGCCGGCTGGGGGCAACGGCTGGGGCGGATTGGGCGGCGGAACCCCGAAAAACCGTGCATTTGGATCCATGCCGTCAGTGTCGGGGAGGTCAACGCGACCCGGACACTGGTGGATCGGTTCGCTGCGCAGATGAGCGACTATGAAATTGTGATCTCGTCGACGACCGATACGGGGCTGTCGCGGGCGAAGGCCCTTTACGGGGCTGATTATGAGGTCTTTTACTTCCCGTTCGACCTGTCGTGGGTGATGGCGCGGGCGTTTCGGCGGCTTCGTCCGTCGGTTGTTTTGCTGATGGAGCTGGAGGTATGGCCGAACCTGGCGGCGATTGCCAAATCGCAACAGGTCCCGGTGGTCGTCATTAATGGTCGGCTTAGTGATAAAAGTTTCCCCAAGTACATGAAAGTACGGTATTTTATCCGCCGGATGTTTCGTAAAGTGAGCCTGGTATTGGCTCAAACGGACGAATATGCCCAGCGGTTTATTGCGCTGGGCTGCGATGCCGACAAGGTGATCGTTTCCAGTTCGCTCAAGTACGATACGGCTCAGACGGATGGGGCGGTTGAGGGGGCTGAGCGGCTGGCATTGCAGATCAATCTTGGCGGGCAGCGGCTGTGGGTGGCCGGCGGGACGGGGCCGGGTGAGGAAAAAATGGTGCTGGCGGCATTTGCCAGGCTGAAAAAACAGGCGGGGGTGGATCATCTGCGGCTGGCGATTGTGCCGCGAAAGCCCGAACGGTTTGATGAGGTGGCAAGTCTGATCGATGCGGCGGGGTTTGGCTATGTTCGCTACAGTGCGCTGAAAACCGGTGATGATGCAGTCACGGGCAAGCCGACGGTGATATTGGGTGATACGATGGGGGATTTGAAGAAGTTTTATGCGCTGGCGACGGTGGTGTTTGTGGGACGCAGCCTGGTGCCGATGGGCGGCTCGGACATGATGGAGCCGACGGGGCTGGGCAAGTGTACGCTGTTCGGGCCGGAAACGTTTAATTTCAAGCAGACGGTGGAGGTGCTGCTGGCCGGAAATGGCGCCATTGAGGTCGCTGACGAGAATGCCCTCTACGAACAGATGCTGCGGTGCCTGCAGGATACGGATTTTGCCAAACACATCGCCGCCAACGGCCAAAAGGTCATCCGCCAAAACCAGGGCGCCACACAAAAAACAGTCGACGCCATCGCAAAACTCATATCATAAGCAGGCCTGAATTTCTGTATTAACCGCGTTTTTTGGCTTAAAATGATGTATTTTAGTGTTTTCGTGTTGCCAAACTGCGCCGAAACGACGCCAAACTTGTCCAAAACGTAACCAAAGTAGTCCAAAACTTAACCATTTTTAACCAAAACGGTGCCATTTTTGTCCAGTCTGAACCACGCATGGAGGAAAGACTTGAGGAGACAGAGATCCTTCACTTCGTTCAGGATGACGGTTTGCCGGGGCGTGAGCGTTCGCACTCGTATTGAGTTGTCAAGCCTTGGTCATTAGACCTTGGCGGACGGTATTAACCGCCTGTAATGCAGTATACCAAAAGCTTGATGAATGTCAAATATTTGCCCGCCGATTCTTCCGGTTTACTAATATTTTTACTTTTTATATGAGGGGATTGTCGGGTATAATTGGTTCAAGAACATAAGAAGATAAGAACACAGGGACTCAAGAATATGGGTGTTCGTGGTTCACAGGAGGTTGACGGGAAGGGATGGGTTTTAAAAGGGCCAAGAATCAGGCGGGTGCGGCTGTTTGGTTTCGGCCGGAGCGAAAATGAGGAGAAATAACATGAAAACAAACCGAATATTATTAATAGTACTGTTGTGATAATTAGTGTTGTTAGTCTTTTTCTGTTTAATGGGTGTAAGGAGAATGATACGATTGTGAAGGAAAAAGACACAGTGCCGTTTTCGATAGGAAATAAATTGTATTTCGAAATACCTGTTAGCAAGATTCATGAATACACCCTTGCCGAGAACGAAACTCTTTTCTATCCCTCCGAAGATGACCATGAGAACAAAAAGAGTGTCATGGATATTTTCGATCTTACAGCGACGGCCGTTTATTGTCTTAACGAAAAGGTGCTCCATAGAAAGACTCTTTCTTACGATCAACAGCAATCATTAAGTGTAAGTGTTTCGAGAGGGCCTTTTTATCTTCATTTGGACACATCAAGCAGCTCTCTCGATTTAAGGGTTGATGGGTTTATTTGTCATCAAATTGATTTCAAAATTGTCTCCGGCGACCCATTAGAGCCATTTCTCAACGATAGCATGAATCTTTTATTGCGTGGCAATCAATTTAATTTTACCGTTATTAATAATGCCGATGAGTTCTGTATGTCACCGCTGATATTTGTTCGGCAAGTGCTTGATACCTCGGGGAAGTATGATATTTCAATTATTCCGGAAACAGAGATTGATGAATCATTGTTTATGTCTGCGAAAAACGCGAAGTGCATATTAAGAGTTGGCAATCCCGATTTTGGGTTACTGGTAAGTGTCTTAAGAGGTTATGCTTCTTATATGGAGGCGGGAGAAAATTAAAGAAGAGAATTTAAAGATCAGGTATGCTCTGTCGAAAAGCTCTTTTTTTCTTTCGCCCCATCGGGGCTGGTTTTTTTTGATTCTTATTCCGGGGGCTTGCGCCGCCCGGCTAAATGACTGTCGGCCCTTTTGGGGCCTGAGAGAGACTGTATTCTACGGAGCAGGTCTGGTTCTTTTAATTCTCTTTCTGGGCCGTCCAATTCAAACTGTCAAGTTCGGACTTCTCACAGAATATGGTAAGAAAGGTCGAATCCGGCAAGACCAAAACGAAATGAGCTCCGCGTTCAATAAACGGGTAGAAACCCGGGTGCGTTGTGGATGGAAGTGAGGCTAATGTACCGTTTTGATTCCAGCCGAAATCCCTCGTTTCAAACAGAAGAACGGTTGGACGGTCAATCTCTGAAAGTCGGTAGCCACCCAGATTTTTATTAAAGGCAAAACAACTTCTTTTCTCTGAATTGCTACTAGGGCCACGGCGGCCTCCTAGAAAACTCCCTATCGAAAAATACTCTTCGCTTTCAGCGGATTCCACAAGTTGATCACACCATGCATCCGCATCGGGAAGAGTTCCTTCGTTTTGTTCACAATACTCCTGCATTGCTCTAGTTAATATCTGTAAATCATGATAACAGATCGCTTTTAAGGCTATACCCTTCCCCACGATAACAAAAGCCAAAAAGCATACAAACGTACAGAGTACGGCACCGATGGCTCCCAAAACAACACCAACCTTGAACCTGGATATCAGTCCGCTGATAACCGCCAGTACCCCCAAAACTGCAAGTACAAACCACAGCAGCACCCTGTAATCAAGGGGTACATCAAAAACATTTCCTTGGCCGCCCAGTAGACCCATCGACCCAACGACAACACTCAGTCCCCCTGTTAGCAGACTCAGTATCCCAAGGCATAATGATGTTCGACGTTTTGTTTTCTCTGGTTTCATCGGTTCTTTAATTCATTTGATTATTTTGCAGTGATGTCGATATTGTCGAATTCTGCGTGGGTGTCGACGACGCGGAGTCCGGCGAAGCCTTCCGGGTAGGTGTTATCTGACAGTTCGATGACTAAGGTGTCATTGACGAAGAATTTGATCGTATCCCCTTTAGCCACCACTTTTAGATGATACGTGGTGTTTTCCTTACAGTCGACCTCTTTCGCTGCCAGTTCCTGCCAATGTTGGCCGTCCATTTTACCCAGGAT
>JAFGSR010000171.1 GCA_016934515.1 Sedimentisphaerales bacterium | reverse complement strand
TATCATCCATAATCCATAATTTGTTTCATTCAGCTAAAATCAGCGTAAATCATTGTAAATGAATACCTTATAGAGATTTATCCTCTCCCGAAATGTGTCCAAAAGCGCGACAGCCCCTTTTCAAAAATCGCCAAAAACTCTAAAAAACACCCAACTTTGCCCCAACTTTCGTTAAAAACCACCTAACTTTCACCCCTGTTTTTTGACAAAATTTCATCTTTTCTCATTTTCGGCCCACTTTTTTTGTCGCGCTTTCAGCCACATATTGGACACCCCGCATCCTCTATCCTGCCATTTTGGCAGGTTCATTTTCGGCCCATTCTCTCCCGTTTTAAATTTTGAACATTAGGAATTAGAAATTGTTTAGGATTTAGACACAGAGCGGAGCGGAGAGCCCGGAACGGATATTCGGATTTCTAAAATATTCGTCATCCCCTGATTTCCAGCCCCTGAACCCTGAACCCTGAATCCTGAAAACTGAAGTCTGAAATCTGAAGTCTGAAGTCTATCCCCTTACAAAACAATCACTTATAAAAAATATCACTCATTTGCCCCTCTTTTCCCTTGACCATTTCCAGTTCTGCTTGTTATCATGTTATAGTCGAAATAATGCGTGTTAATCTCGCTGACCCAAAAGCAATTTTAACCGCTTTTTTCGATGTTGCGCAAAGTCCTGCTAAAGCTTGGCTTATGCAATAATTAAAAAATAAAATATTTTTAACAACAATTTTGATCGTGCTTTGGCCGGTGTGCCTGCGGAATCGTTTCAGTCTGGTGATTTAGAAAGGAGTTAAACCACGGACTGTGATTTCAGACCTCACACCTGTCAGGCCGGGGAAAGGTTGAATCATTTAACCGGATCAGGTCGCCATCAGGCCAACTCGGCAGGCAACGTGATCAGTAACTACCGCCGAGGCGTTTTGGGTCTCGGCAAAAATAGACTTTTACTGTTTTTAGAAATTGGAGTTTTATCCCTAAATGCGCATTGCAGTTATGCTCGGTAACCGGATTATTTGGTCGGTATTACCGTTTAAAGCCGGTGATAAGTGAAACCAAAGCCGTGACGTACTGAATTATATCATCCTGTTACTTAAGCATTTAACGCTAACCATCAGTTTTTAGGCTGTTTATGGAACATGGTGTTTTCGCGTTAGTGTTTTGCTGCTTTTCGCCCGACTAAGGGCCGCATAGCCCAACAGTAAATTAAGTTTATTTTCCCGCCTCCCCGGGCCTGCCTTCAATAGCACCGGCTTTATTTCAAGCGCCCCCGGCTTATCTAAAGCATCGCTAATTTTAAAGCACCGCCTCCTCACGATCCAAGAAACCCTAACAAAATGCGTTAAAAACAGTGATAATGTGCCTTTTGGCAATCCGAACACTCATTTTGTTAGAGCGGAAAATGTGTGAATCCCTGGCAAGGTCAATTTTACCACCGTGCTGTTGCATAACTAATTGATTGGCCAGTTGTTAACGCTTAACCGGTCGGAGCTAATCGGCCGTTTACTATAACTAACTTTGGAGATTCGAAATGCATGAAGTTTTAATCCTGGCTCAAGGAAATTTAGGCTGGTTTATTCTAACGGGACTCCTCTGCCTCGGCGCGGGAATCGGATTAACCTTGCTGCTACAGGTATTTATGGGAAAATCCCGAATTCACTCAGCCGAACAAAAAGTTGAAGCCCTGCTCAAAGACGCTCAATTCAAGGCCGAAAGCACCATTAAAACCGCGCAACTGGAAGCGAAAACCGAAATTATCCAGAAAAGAGAAGAAATTGAACGTGAATTTACGAAAACACGTAACGAACTGAGAGAAAAGGAATTACACCTTTCCAAGCGTGAAGACACCGTGGATCGCAAATTGGAAAATGTCAATGCCAAAGAAAAATCACTGGAAAATCAGAAAAATCAGGTCACTGCCAAAGAAAAAGAACTGATCAACAAAGATCAGCAGTTAAAAAACACCCTGGCGGAACAGCGTGCCCAACTATTGAGAATCAGTGGTATTTCACCGGAAGAAGCCAAGGAAATGCTGCTACAGCGGATTGAAAGTGAAGTTACCCACGAATCGTCCGCCCTGATTGAAAAGGTGGTAACCAAAGCCAAAGAGGAATCGCTGGTGAGGGCGCGGGAAATTACCCTAAACGCCATTCAGCGTTATGCCGCCGAGCACACCTGCGACAGCACGATTTCATCGGTGGACATTCCCAACGACGACATGAAAGGGCGGGTAATCGGCAGAGAAGGCCGAAACATCCGGGCCTTTGAAAAAGCGACCGGTGTCGATGTTATTATCGATGATACCCCGGGGATGGTAATCATTTCGGCATTTGACCCCATCCGCCGCGAAGTGGCCCGGCAGAGTCTGGAGAAGTTGATTCAGGACGGCAGGATTCACCCGGCGCGAATCGAAGAGTTGGTTAATCAAACCCAGAAAGAAGTCAACGAACATGTTCTGGAGATCGGCAAGGGGGTGGCGTTGGAAGCTAACGTTAATGGTTTGAACGGCAGGCTGCTACCTCTGTTGGGTCGTCTGAATTACCGAACGAGTTACGGGCAAAATGTTCTGCGGCACAGTGTGGAAGTGGCGTTTTTATGTCAGGTAATGGCAGAGGAACTTAACCTGGACGGCAACCTGGCACGTCGATGCGGATTGCTGCATGACATAGGCAAAGCGGCGGATCATGAAATTGAAGGCGGTCACCCGCAGATTGGTGCCGATATTCTAAAGAAATTCGGTGAAAAGCCAGAGGTAGTCAACGCTGCGGCTGCCCACCACGGGGACATCCCGGCGATATCAGCTTATGCCCCGCTGGTTACGGCGGCGGATGCTATGAGTGCATCTCGTCCCGGTGCTCGCCGTGAGACGCTGGAGAGATATATTAAGCGTTTGGAACAGTTGGAAGGGATTGCGGCAAGTTTTGGTGGAATTAAGCAGGCTTACGCAATTCAGGCCGGTCGCGAGGTGCGGGTTATTGTTGATCCGGAGCAGGTGGACGACGGCAATGCGTGGCAGATTGCCCGGGAGATTGCCAAGAAGGTTGAGCAAGAATTGACTTATCCGGGCGAGATCAAGGTTACGCTGTTGCGAGAAGTGCGTTGCGTAGAATATGCCCGTTAGTTGAATGCGCTCGTTAAGTTGAATAGGCCCGTTAATCGGATGGTGGTTGAGAAGTTATGGAAATGAAATTGCTGTGTATCGGGGACATTGTAGGCAAGCCTGGTCGGCAGGTGCTGGCTGAGCATCTGGCGGGTTTTATTAAGCAGCATGAGATCGACTGCACCATTGCCAATGCCGAGAATGCCGCGGGGGGGTCGGGGCTGACGAATTCCATTTACCAGAAGCTGCATAAGTACGGTGTGAACCTGATTACCCTGGGCGATCATGCTTTTCGCAAAAAGGAAATTATCGAGACGCTGGAAACGGAGAATGATATTGTACGTCCGGCGAATCTTTCGTCCAAAGCGGCAGGAAAAGAATGGGCGGTTTACACGACGGGTCGCGGTCACGGTGTGGCGGTGGTATCGCTGCTGGGCAGGATGTACATGCCGTTGCCCAGTGAGAATCCGTTCAATGTAATCGAGCGGTTGTTGAACAAGATTCCCAGTGAGGTCAAGGTGGTGGTGGTGGAAGTTCACGCCGAAGCTACCAGCGAAAAGATTGCTATGGGTTGGGCGTTGGACGGGCGGGTAAGTTTGGTTTACGGCACGCACACCCATGTTACCACGGCGGACGAGACGATTTTACCCAAGGGCACGGCTTATATTACCGACCTGGGCATGACGGGTCCGCATGAATCGGTGTTGGGACGGACTACCGAGCGTGTGGTTAAGAGTTTGACAACCCAGATGCCTAACGTTTACAGCATTGCCACCGGCGATGTGCGAATGAACGGGATTGTGGTTACGGTGGATCCGCACAACGGCCGGGCCAGTGGAATTGAGCGGGTTTCGATAAAACTGGATTCAAGTACGCCGGGTCTGTTGGCTTATGATTCCGACGACGGCCACAATGTGAATTACAAGAACAATATTTAAGGGAACCTCTAAAAATTCATTTTGGCTGCGAGCGGTTATTTTTCCGCCTGAACTGCGTCGCGAAAAACCGGGAATATCCACCAATATGCCCGATTCTTCGCTCCTTGTCAGTCGAAAAAATCCCACGCTCTCGCTACAAAAGCAATTATTAGAGGTATCCTTAAGTCAGAATGTTCAAGATAAAGTTTTTATACTCAAATCAGGTGAAGATGCCAAGTGTCCGCCAGTCGTTCAGTACCTTAGTCGGGAGAGTTCAAGTTTTTACGATTAATTGGTAAGGGAGGCGTTTATGTCCAGTTACAAGTCAAGCAGCGTTTGCGTAATTATGAGTCTTATGGTTTTGTGCGGTTGGTGTTGTGGAGTGCGGGCTCAAGCGGATAAGGGGAGTTGGCCTTTCGAGATCACCGTGCTGCACAGGCCGGGAGTTTACTGGTGGTGTCCTGGTAGTGCCTGGGATGCCGAGAGTATCGACTGGAACCTGGAGAATCTGAAGGCTGGTGGAATCGGCACGGCACATATAATTCCCATCTACGGGGCTAAAGGTTGTGAAGAGCGCTATATCACGTATCTGTCTGAAAAGTGGATAGAGTCATTGCAGTACATTTTGAAAAAGGCTGAGTCGTTGGGGATGCAGATCGATATGACAACCGGTACGGGATGGTGTTTCGGGGGGCCTGATTTGGCTCAGGAGCATAAGGATACCATAGCAAGGATGGACGAAAAGACGGGAAAGCTGAGCTTTTCCGCCCGGCGAATGGTCAAGCGTGCCGCACCGGGTGGAAGCGGAAATATGCTTAATCCGTTTTCTCAGGGAGCAATCACTGCTTATCTGGAGCGCTTTGACAAAGCCCTGGAGGGCTTGGAGCATCTGCCGCGAGCACAATATCACGATTCGTTCGAGTATATGGGCAACTGGTGTTCGGAGATGCCGGTTGAGTTTGCGAAACGTCGCGGTTACGATCTTAATGATCATCTCCAGAGTTTGTTCGGCAAGGATGAAGACAAGGACCGGTCAAGTCGGGTCAAATATGATTATCGACTGACGGCTGCTGAGTTGCATCGGGAGTTCATTGAAACCTGGTCCGACTGGGCGAGATCCCGCGGTATGCTGACCAGGAATCAGGCGCACGGATCTCCGGCTAATCTTCTGGATGTTTATGCGGCGGCTGATATTCCCGAGACGGAGATGTTCGGATCGCCAGAGTTTGCGATACCGGGATTTCGATATGATGAACAGTTTACCCGTACAAGCGATTGCGATCCGAGGATATGCAGGATGGCGTCGTCGGCTGCGCATGTTGGGCACCAACCGGGCAAGCAACTGGTATCGTCGGAAAGCTGCACATGGATGCGTGAGCACTGGCATGGTAATTTAGGGCAGATGAAGCTGGAAATGGATCTGTTTTTCCTGTCGGGGGTCAATCACGTTTTTTATCACGGGTCATGTTATTCGTCGAAGGACGCGCCATGGCCCGGTTGGTTTTTTTATGCGTCAACCAAGGCGGACTGGCGGAATTCGATTTGGCGTGATATGCCTTTTCTTAATGACTACATCGCTCGCTGCCAGTCGGTACTGCAGGCGGGAGAACCTGCTAACGACGTACTTTTGTATTGGCCGATACACGATCTCTGGATGGATTCGGAGGGGCTGTTGAAAAATCTTATCGTTCACCAAAATGATTGGATAAACGATCAACGCATAGGGGAGCTTGCCAATCTTCTTGACAGTAAAGGTTATGCATTCGATTTCGTCTCGGATCGAATGCTCGCCAAGCTTCGTTATCAAAAAGGGGAACTCCAGTCGCCGGGCGGGACGTACAAAGTTATTCTGGTTCCCCAATGCACTTACATGCCTGCGGCAACATTGAAGCGTCTGGGCGGCCTTGCCGATCAGGGAGCGGAAATAATATTTGAAGAGAAATTGCCTGCTGATGTGCCCGGTTATGGAAATCTAGCCCAGCGTCGGGAGTTGTTGTCAGCGGAAAAGGAACATCTGGATAAGGTGGTGATTGCCGAAGACGCTCTTGTTGCGCTTAGCGGCGCGGGGGTGAAACGTGAGAAGCTGACCGATCATGGATTGCGATACATTCGGCGCAGGATCAAGGATTCGTACTGGTATTTTGTTGCGAATCATACGGGTGTTGATTTCAATGGCTGGCTCGAACTTGCGGTGCCGTTTGCATCTGTGATTCTGCATGATCCGATGACCGGCGATTCTTATTCTTTGCCCACAAAAGCGAAGGAACAATCATGTCAGTTGTATATTGATATTGCCGCGGGGGAGTCTTTTATCCTTCAGGCAGCTCAATTCCCGATAAAAGCAAAGCCCCGCCCCCTGATAAAAACCGCGGAAAAAGCATTTGTGCCTGAAGGCAGATGGAAGGTTGAGTTTATCGAAGGCGGCCCGGAGTTACCTAAGGCTTATTCGACTGAATCGCTGTGCTGCTGGACGAATGCACCCGATGAAAAGGCGAAAGTGTTTGCGGGCACCGCACGTTATAGTCTGACATTTAATTTGCCGCAATATGCAGGTGCGGATGAATATATGCTCGACCTTGGTGAGGTGTGCGAGTCAGCCAGGGTCTGGATCAATGGTAACAAAGCTGCGAATCTTTTTGCGCTACCGATGCGGGCTTTTGTGGGGGAGTATCTCAAGAAGGGCGTTAACACGATAGAGATCGAAGTGACCAATCTTTCGGCCAACCGGATACGTGATCTGGAAATTCGCAAGGTAAACTGGAAGATCATGCACGACGCCAACATTGTTACGCCGGCTTACAAAACTTTCGACGGTTCGAAATGGCCTATCCAGCCATCGGGGTTGTTGGGGCCGGTGAGTTTTACGCCTATAGAGTTACTTCATTAGACGCGAAGTTGAAAAGCAAGGAAAGCACCTCAGGTTCTACAGCATTTTGCACGAAATATCGTTGATTTTCAGAGATGCCCTTGAGTTTTGGAGAAGGATTCGATATTCTATTAAAGAGAGGTTTGGTGATGTGTGCCGAGCAAAGATATAAATTGTTATTTTGGAAAACTCATCTAAAATAAATTCGAAAGTGTTCACAGTTTAAGTAAATGACGAATTACGAAGCCCGAATGACGATTTAATGACGAATGACGAAGTTCGACCCGGCTTGGCCAAAACGCTTCGCCGCGGCAAGATGGCGAAAAAATCTGGATGCCCGCTTCCGCTGGCATGACAGGTCGGAATGAAGGTTGGTGTAGAGAAACCGCGTGGGTAATAAATTAATGGAACTTTTATTGTTTTTGTGTATGACCACCCCCAAGCTCGAAGACTCGCTTGGCGGTGCCACCCGACGCCGCTGTCCCGGCGGCAATTGCCCAACCAGCCGGCGAGACGCCGGCGGTACGGGAAACCGCATGGGCTGAAGCCCATCCTACGGGACTAGCCGGCAAGATGCCGGCGATACAAATACAAATTCCTATACATTCGAGTTACCCACCCTTGCTGCAGTTGAGTTGGATTTAAAAGATGGTTCAGAGCAATTTTCTTTTTGATGATTCGGGTGAGGGTCCGCGGAAGTTTTCGCGGTCGGCGGATTTTTTTTCGAGTAAGGGGCCGACTTCGGCAGAACCTGGGGCCAAGAAGCCGGTGGCGGATGAATCGGAAGTGGGGGTTGCTGCTGATAAGGTTGTTGAGGGAGCGGCAGAAGCTGTTGACGATGAAGCTGTAGAAGCTGAAGTTAAGTCATCGACGATTAAAGGCAAGTTGCCGAAGATATTTACGGTTACGCAGATTACGCGGCTGATCAAGATGACGTTGAATCGGTATCTGCCGGCGAAGATTACGGTGGAAGCGGAAGTTTCCAACTGCAAAAGACACAGCAGCGGGCATATTTATCTGGCATTGAAGGATGACAATGCGGTGTTGGGTGGGGTGATGTGGAAATCGGCGGCGGCCAAATTGAAATTTCAGGTAGCAGACGGGATGTCGGTGGTGGCGACGGGGCGGATAGACTTGTACGAGCCGCAGGGGAAGTATCAGTTTTATATTGATAAGCTGGAGCCGGCGGGTTTGGGTGCGTTGGAGTTAGCGCGGAAGCAGTTGGCGGAGAAGTTGCAGAAGGAGGGTCTTTTTGATAGAGCCAGGAAAAAGCCGTTGCCGGTTTTTCCCAGGACGATTGCTATCGTAACCAGCGGCACGGGGGCGGCGATCAAGGATATCGTTCAGACGCTAAACCGGCGGTTTGGCATCGTGCGTAAGTTGTTGATGCCGGTTGCGGTGCAAGGTGCGGCGGCGGCGGGCGAGATTGCGCGGGCATTGAATTATCTGGATAAAAATCGAGAGAGACTGGGCGGGATTGATCTGATTATTCTGGGGCGGGGCGGGGGCAGCATTGAAGATTTGTGGGCGTTTAATGAGGAAGTTGTGGCACGGGCGATTTTTTCGTGTCGGATTCCGATCATTACGGGGATCGGGCACGAGATTGACACGAGCATAGCTGATTTGGTTGCGGACGTTCGGGCGGCGACGCCGACGGCAGCGGCGGAGATAGCGGTTCCGGTTCTGGATGAGTTGGTTGAGGAAGTTGTGGAACTAAAACGGCGGCTGGATTACAACCTGCGTCAACGACAACAGGAAAGCCGGGGCGGTCTGGACAATCTGATGGGGCGGCCTTGTTTTGCGCGGCCTATGGATGTTGTTCGACATCGGCAGCAATTGCTGGATGAGCGTTCGGCGGACATCAGCCGACGGTTCAGTGAGATGCTCAGGGTGACGTCCGGGCGAATGGATAACTATGTGGGAATTTTGCGGCGGATCGAGCCGGGGCAGGCGTTGGGAAGAGCACGGAACCAACTGAGCGAACACCTGCACCTTTTGCAGAGAAGCCTGGACGATTACCGCAGAAGTCAGGGACATCTGCTGGAGAAATTTTCTTTGCAGTTGATTTCGGCTGGTCCGCAACGACGGCTGGGAGTTGATTCGACGTTGATTGATAACCTGGTTCAGCGGAGCAGACAAGCGGAGCGGCACCTGCTAGCCCATGAGAATTACAAACTTGATTCGATTACGAAACGTCTGGAAAATCTGAATCCGCGTGCGGTATTGGGCCGGGGGTATTCTATTACCCGCTCGGGAAAAAGCGGAAGTATCATCTCGGCAGGTTCTTCGGTGGAGATTGGGGAGGTTTTGCGGACGGAACTGGCGGGTGAAACCTTCATCGACAGCAAGGTGATTTCCAGGAGTGATTCAAAAAAGGTTGAAGAGCACGAAAGCAACAGCGGAAAAGGAAAGGATATACATGGCTAATTCGGAAAAACCCAAACAGACATTTGAGCAAGCGTTGGAAGAGCTGGAGAAGATTGTGGCTCAGGTTGAACAGGGCGAAATCGGCCTGGAGAAAAGCATCGACAAGTATGAGCAGGGCATGAAGTTAATCAAGCACTGTCGAGCGATTCTGGCGCAGGCAGAGAAGCGTATCGAAACCATTAATCAGCAGGATCGGCCGACGGAAGAAGAAGGCTAGCCTTCATCTCCGACGTATTTGCCCTGCTGGATGCGTAAATCCTTGTAGACTTTTCCGCGAGGTGTGCGTAGAATGCTTTTGATCATGGCTTTGGCATCGTTCGCTTCTTTGCTATCGGGCCAGCGCTCGAGGACTTCGTCGCACATTTCCAGAGCCTTTTTTGTGCTTACCCTTTTTTGAAGCAGGGCGGTGTTCAATATTTGTTCGGCCTGGGGCGAGGAAGTTGCCGAAGGTGAGCCGCCGCCGGTCGCGCTACCGGGTTCTGCACTTTTGCCGGGGGAAGTGTTACTAGCGGAACTATCAGCATCGGCGGCAGTTGCGGTTTTAGTTTTGTCATCGGCGGAGGTATCGTCAACGGAATCGTTTTTGTCTTTTGAATCATCTGCAACGCCGAAGGACAAATCATTGGGGTCAAGCGAAACTGCCCTGGCCGGGAGTTTGGCAGAGACCATGGAGGCAAGTTTACTAAGATCAACGCCCTGGAGCATATTTGCGGCCAGTTTAAAAAGAGAAGCTTCAGTTTTAGCTTTTTTCAGTTCAGAATCGATAAGCATTTTAGGTAAGAATCCACCGACCGGACCGATGTATCGAACCTTTCCTTTGGTATCGACGAGGAGCATTACCGCCCCGGCCACGCCGTGCAATTTCCATTGTGCGGTATTGAATTCGTCGCTCAACATGCAATTGGCCCAGGGGCAGGGAGAAATTGAGAGCTTATTAATCATTTGTTCGCGAGTGAAATCGGAGGCAGGATCAAAATTTATTCCAACAAATTTTGCTTTCCCCTCGGGCAGGTACCGACTGAACAATTCCTGAAACTGAGCGCTGTTACCGCCTAGATCGAGAGCGGCTTTGGCGATTACCGGTCCTCTGGCAGAACCCGGGCGTGATGAAGATGGCGGGGACTGATATGACATTCCGACGGATTCTTCATCCATTTCCTCCGAGCGGGCGTACCTACCGGGTGTAAATTCGCCTTCACTGCCGCCACCGGGGAATGAACGAGCGGAAGGCCCTGCAGCAGGATTATATTTGGCAAGACTTTTTTTAGGTGGGTTTTCCGTCCAGAGCAAGGCGCATAACAATTGACCCTGGCCCGGATCGTGATAAAACAAGCAGCCGTTGACGCTGCGCAGGAACAGTTTTCCAAAATCATCGCCCAGATTTTCGTAGGGCATGTAATCGGTGGGTAGATCCAGAATTGTTCGAATATTAGTGCGTTTTCGGGGCCTTTGGATGCTTGATCCGGTTCGTCCCGGACCGCCGGTTGCGCCTGGTCCTCGGGTTACGCCTGGTCCTCGGGTTGAGCTGCCCGGCGAGGAAGTCGGTCTCACATTCGGAGTTGGTTTCGAGGTAGCGCCGGGGCTTTTCATGCCCGAGCCGCTTCCCGTTGAGGGTTTCCTAATGCTCCATTTACTCTTTTGAACGGATGGGGATTCCGCGTTTGATTTATCCAACTGAGAAGCGGTTGCCCCGGGAGTGTTTGGTTCACCCGCAGAGTTAGCAATTTGAGAATCATTGGGCTCGGTCGAGGCAGGCAGGGGTGTGGAAGTCAATTCTTCCGGGATTAAATCGGTTTTAACTTCGAAACCGGCCTCGATTTTTTTCATAATCTCTTTGGCGGTATCGTAATCTTCATTATACAAAGCCAGGGTAATCACAACGGCGCTCATGTCGCTGTTTTCCGGGAAAGCATCATAAGCTTTTTTAGCCAATTCGATGGCTTTGATGGGTTGTCCGCTGTAGTGAGCGATGAGAGATTGAGCCAGGAACAGGTGAGATTTTTGTTCATTAGAAAATTTACCTTTGAACTTATCAGCGTATTCCAGTTCGGCATTGATGGCTTGGATGTCAGAGTCGGGCAGGATTTGGCACTGACTAAGATAGTCTCTTAAAATCATATCAGATATTTTTAATTTGATGCCATTGGCGATTTGAGTGGCTTCCAGATCCTGTTGTCGAGAGGCAGCCTCCCCACGTTGTGCCGAAGCGGGGGTAAAGGTTGCGGCCAGGAGCAGCAGAGCTATAAATGAAATAAACCAAAGAGGTGTGAAGTTGTAACGATATTGATTTTTGTCGTTCATAATCATGGTATTATTCTCCAAATTCGGTAATTATTCATTTTATCCAGGTCTTAAGGGCGCCGAGTGGCAGTATTTCACCCGACTGAGCCATTAGTATTTTACTATTTTTTCTGAGCGAAAGCAATGGTGGTGTAAAAGTTGTCCCTGGAGCAGGAAGACAAAGGGTATTGGGGCCGCCCATTAAAGTCCGTTGGCTTTGGGGGTGAAATTCCTTTCGGCGATATTGAGGTTGAATTTTAAATTACTGTAGGCATAGCGACTCAGGAGCCGTCCCTGCCAGTCATAACAGGAAATGGAGGTAGGGATCAGGTACTCGACATCAAATTCCATTACCAGCCGGGCGTAAGGGTACTGTTTTTTTGCGGGCAAAATGCGTTCCATGGCGACACAGGGTCGGCCATCGACTTTGGTGTTTCCGAGGTAGGTGATGCGAAGATCTTTGTTTTTTTGTGCGAGTTCATAGACTTCGATCAGGTTGCTGATGGTACGATAAAAACCAAACTGGTCGCAAGAGCGTAGGCTGGCTTTTTTGACTTCCTTATCGTGCGGATCTTTTTTGACGGATTTTATCCAGGAGAAAAAGCCGGTGGGATGGACCAGCATCTTATTGTCGTTTTTTCCTTCGACGTAAAGCAGTTTGTCAACGGCACCGGCGTTTTTTTTCCAGTGCATCATCAAGGAAAAAGGTTTGTCCAAGAAACGGACATAAATTTGTTCTTCTTTTTTCAGTTTGTCGTCGATGCGTTCCTGTTTGCTGAAATTAGCGGTGAAATTTTTGACGTTGAGTTGGTAATTTTCCTGGGCTTTTTTGAGTAGGATAATGTGATCGGTTTTGGCCAATTCGGTGATCAATTCGGTGTAATCGGGTTTGGCCTGGTCCGGGCCGGCTTTGGAAATCGGGGAGTTGCTGGAGTGATTTTTGGTGGGAGTTGGATTGGAATTGGCTGCTGTTTTTGATTCGTCGGTTGCTATGATTATGTTTGGTTCACTTTTTGTTTCGGCGGAGGGGACGGTGACAGGGGCGGCCTGGGAGGTCTGGATAAGGGACAAGTTGTGGAAGAAATGTACCAGTCGGGCGTGGTAATTGTTGCTCTGTAACAAAAACACCGCCAAGAGCAAGGTTACCAGGAGCCGGGGAGGAGTATTGCCTTTGGCCAATTTAATTACCAGCATTCGCTGGACGGGATTCGCCGCGAACCACGGGGAGTTTCGACGCTCCCGTTGGTCGCTGCGGTTTTTGGAAACAGCGAAATACAAATTATACATTTTAATCAAGAGTTCCATAAGCTCTCTCTGGTAGGACACTTTTTTGGTTCTGGTTTGCAAATCGGCAGCCCCCTGCACTTCCCTTCAGTGCTGCTTGAGGTAAGATCAACAGTAGGCAGGTTTTACTTATATAAACACTCTAATAAAATTTCCGCTCAAACAAAATGAGTTTTCGACGGGAATATAAGGGTAAAAAACCTTATCCCTGGCGCATTTTGTTAGGAGCTCATCCGGTGAATATTATATGGTAAGTGATATACAAATCAAGGTGTTTTATGGGACTAATGTTGTAAAGCCTTGCTGTAAATGTTTTTACGATTTTTTGAGGTGAGAAATTTTTCTTCTTGATATAGTATTATTTTGGTACTATATTATTTCTATGATCGCTTTGAACAAGAAAACCGACTATGGATTGATAGCATTGTGTTGCCTGGGGTCGCGTAGCCCAGAGGTGGTTTCGGCCAACACCATCGCCAAGACCTACGGGATGCGTTCGGGGCTGCTGATGAATGTACTCAAAGACCTGAGTAGATCGGGTCTGATCGGTTCGGTTCGAGGCTCTCAGGGTGGTTACCGGCTGGCACGACCGCTGGAGAAGATCAATCTGGCCCAACTGATTGAGGCTCTGCAGGGGCCGCCGCGGCTGGTACCATGTGCCCGTGAGAATGCCAGTGGTCAGCCCTGCGATTTGGCAGAGCAGTGCCCGGTAAGTTCGCCGGTCAGGAAGGTGCATCTGAAGCTGATCGATTTTTTTAAGAACATCAATCTGGCTGATTTGCTTGATGTTGAACAAGCAGAAATCGGTTTAGGGCGGGTCAAGCCGCAAACAAGATGAAACCGCCGATGCACGCAGATAAGCGCGGATTTAGTAGGTGTTAGGTGTTAGGTGACAAGGTTCAGGACATCGATAACCCGAAAAAGGGTCAGGACATCGATAACCCTTGTGTTTTGTTAGGTCAATTT
>JAFGSR010000170.1 GCA_016934515.1 Sedimentisphaerales bacterium | reverse complement strand
CTCGAACTCCAGATCAACCGCCTCCAACCCACCGCGATCCTCGTCACCAGCATGATGACTTACTGGTACCCCGCTGTCGCCGACACCATCAGGCTCATCCGCCATACCGCTCCCCAAATCCCCATCGCCCTGGGCGGAGTTTACGCCTCACTCATGCCCGAACATGCCCAACAGTTCTGCCAACCCGACAAGCTCTTCGTCGGCCACAACTTCAACAATCTGCTCGACTGGCTAAAGCTGCTCGAAAATCCTAACCACCATAATCAGCCCCGAAATTCCACCCCAATTTTCGACAATTTCTCCTCCTGGCCCATACCCGCTTACAATCTCTACGAAAAACTCGACTACCTCACCCTCATCACCAGTCTCGGCTGCCCTTTCCATTGCGACTACTGCGCCAGCCGAATCCTCCAGCCCACCCTCCAACAACTGTCACCCGACACCTTCATAAACCAACTGAAACAATTGCTTAATCTGCTCGATTCGCAGCAGCAAAATTCCAAACGTAAACGAATTGACGTCGCCTTTATGGATGACGCCCTGTTCTTCCACGCCCAAAAACATCTCATCCCGATTCTCCAAAAAACCAAAGCGCTCAATCTGCCCCTGCGCTTCCACTGTCCCAACGGCCTCCATTGTCGCTACGTCACTGACGAATTAGCTCAATTGATGCATGACAATCACTTTGAAATGATTCGCTTAAGCTTCGAATCCGCCGCTGCCGCAGGCCCCTGGCAGCAGGCCAGTGATAACAAAATTTCCGACCGGGACCTCATCAACGCCGTCAATCGCCTTGAATCCGCAGGTTTCCCCCGCTCCCAAATCGAAGGTTACATCCTCACCTCCCTGCCCGGTCAAACCATGAACCAAATCCGCCGGTCCGCCGAGTTCGTCCACCAACAGGGCATCCAGGTCAGACTCTGCCATTATTCTCCCATCCCGCACACCAAACTTTTCGAAACCGCCTGCAAAAAATTCAGCGTCGATCCCAACGAACCCCTGCTCCACAACAATTCCATCCTGGCCACTCTCGACAAAAACATCAGTTTCCAGGAATTCAACCAATTCAAAACCGAAATCTCCCTCATAAACCAAAACCTCTCATAAACCAAATCCTGTAATTCAAAACCTGCCCTAATCCCACCCACTAGTTCATTGCCAAACATTTTCAATCTGTCATTCGAACTCCCGTCGCGACCTGCCGCGACGGGCGCGAGCATGGCGGGCGTTGCCGCAGATGCGGCGGATCGTCATTCATCATTTACCCTGAACCCTGGACCCTGAACCCTGGCCCCCAATGGTCAATCTAAACTGTTAACGCTTACTAAGTTAAATTATCCCTCATTGCTATTCACCACCCTTTCCGATATAATTTCAGTGGCGAAAAATCTGTTTTTTGAGAAAAAATCATGCCTTACAGCCCAATGGACATTCAGGAATTGGCCAAAATGATGGGCATCGACGCCCGTCTTGCCGAACGCATGGCTCAACGCGACCAGATTCCCTGCCAAAAAGTCGGAGGCCAACTGCGTTTCAACCGCGCTGAAATCACCGATTGGCTCCAGCAGCAGATGGGCTTGCTAAAAAAAAATCACCTCGAAAGCATGGACGCCGGCATCACCGCCCACCGCCAGACCGATCCCACCGAATCCATCATCACTTCTCTGCTCTGCCCAACTGCCATTGAACTCAACCTCCACGCCAAAACCAAAAACAGCGTCCTCCGCGAACTGGTCGCCCTGGCTCAGGAAACCGAACAACTCTACGACGCCCAAGCACTCCTCGAAGCCTTGGGTAAACGCGAAGAACTCTGCAGCACCGCCCTGGAAGACGGCGTCGCCCTGCCCCACCCCCGTCGCCCCCTGCCTTACGCCGTTGCCCAACCCATCTTGGTCATCGCCCGCACTCCCCAGGGCATTGGCTTTGGGGCACCCGACGGCCGACTGACCGATCTCTTCTTCATGACCTGCTCGCAAGACGACCGCCATCACCTGCATCTGCTCGCCCGACTGTGCCGACTGCTCCATGACGGACAACTGGCGGTTCAGCTCCGCGAAACCGAAACTTCCGAACAAACCATCAAAATCATTACCGAAAAAGAAGTTGCCATAATCGCCGAATCAACTTGATAACCCACCCCTTGATAATCCTCCCGGAACACAAATCCCCAACCAACCGACCCAAATCCCCCGCTAAATCGTCGTACCAGGCTTGGCAAATCCGCTGATCTTGAACGCCTTATTGCCCCGAAACTGCCCTATCCGACCCACAAACTTGCTCTTGCCCTCCGTCTGCATCACCAATTCCTCATCGGCTTCCTTATCAAGCTTCAGTACATCTCCCTTTTCTAACGCGAGCAGCTCACTTACCTTAATCTTGGATCGGCCCAGATACACACGACTTCTCAGCCTCGCCGGGAACAAATTCTCCAGCAAACGCTCCCGCTGCTCAATATGAGTATCATGTTTGCGATATGTAAACCAGTCTTCGCTGGTTAATCGACCCACCACTGGCTCAATAACATTATAGGGAATACACAAACTCATCGAACCGGCTCGATTGCCCATTTTAAGCTCAAAACCAATAACCACCACCACCTCGTTCGGCGCCACAATCTGCACCAACTGAGGATTCGATTCATGCTGGACCACTTCGAATGTCGCCTCAACCACATTATTCCACGCCTCCGCCAGAGCACTCAAAGCCCGCTCGATAATCCGGTTGGCCAACCGCTGCTCAATCTGCGTCAAAGGCCGCTGAGGGATATACAACTCCGCATTACTACCGCCCAGCATCCGGTCGATTATCGGATAGACTATCAGCGGACTGATTTCCAGACAAATCTGACCCTCCAAAGGTTCGCAACTCAAAAGCGAAAATGACGTCGGCGACGGCAGCGAATACGTAAATTCCGCATACGTCAACTGCTCTATACTGCGAACCTTCACCTCCACTATCGTCCGCAGATAGCCACTCAACGCCGCTCCAAAATTGCGGGCAAAACGCTCATGCAGACCCTCAAATGCCCGCATCTGGTCTTTACTTACTCGCTCCGGACGCTTGAAATCATAACCGTGCACTTCCTTCTCAGCATGAACCGCCATCCCCCCTGACTCAGAGCCTTCTTCGGCACTATCTCCCAAATCTCCCCCTGCCACCGCGTTTAACAGGGCATCTACTTCATCTTGATCAAGAACATCCGGCATAAACCGCTAAACCTCTATAAATAAACATGTTACGGCAATTCCCGGCCGCCGCCCTGACCGCCCGACCCGCCTAAAATACCAAAAAACAGCCTTTTACTCTTCTGCACATTCATACACCACAGGATTATTATCGGACATTTGAGGCCCCCAGCTTAAAATTCACTGAACCATTCGGAAATTATTCCTGCTTTGATTCGTCTTTTCCCAGGGGCGTTATCCGAAAACTTACCGCTTTGAGCTTCGGAGACACAAACTCAAAGTCCGTTAATCCCTCTGGACGAAGATACCTCAACAAACGTGTCCCGCCCTTGTTCTTCAAATCCTCCTGCTTCACTTCCAACACCAAATGATAGGTTTGCCTGCGAAACTCATCTCGCGCCGGGGTCGAGCCTCGAAACTCTATCGGAGCATAACCGTCCAGAAAGTCCGCACCTTCAATCTTCACAGCATATTGCCCCGACCACTCCGGCGGCATTGCGATTGCAAAACGAATATCCTCTTTGGCAATTTTATCCACTGATACGGCGCCACTATTCGCCGCCAGTTTTATCTTAAAATCCATCTTTTCAGGTCGATTCGGAATCGCCGCCGACACGGTAATCGGCTCCGACTCCGCCTTCCTCTGCAACTCCCGACTCAACGGAATTTTCACCGGAACTATCACTCCACCAGGCTCCATCCAGGCTTTCACCGTCTCCGGCTCAATGCTCTCCAACTCTAACTCCCGAGATCCCGACGCATCAAAAACCTGCACTTTCAGCAAAGCCTCCCTCAGCTTCTGCGCCCGTACGCCCAGCTTGCTCGGCTTGGCCTGGATTACCTGCAGATAACCTTCGATCTCTTTAAAGTGCAGCTTGCCTTCCAGAATATCCATTACCGATACCGTAAAATCGCGAACCTCAAAATCCTCACTTGGCTCATCCATTAACTGCTGAACCCCCAAAGGCACGATTATCGGGGTCAGATTCTTTTCCGCCAGTCGCTGAATTCGCGCCCGGGGACCCTTCACCTCCAACGTTACCAGATAAAATTTCCCCTCCTGAACCTCCCGCGAAACCAAATCAAAATACTGCAAACGAATATCCTGCGGCGAAACATCCAGCGGAATCTTTACCGTAACCGTAAGCTCCTCCACCACCGAACGCTCCGCAAACACCCAGATCAAACCGCTCAGCACCAGCACCACAAATCCCGTCCTGACCGGACCTTTAATAATCGTCTTTAACTCACGCCCACGCACTTTTCGCACCTGACCGGCAACCGATAACGTTCCGCTCCCCGACATGGTCGTTTTTGATGCTTCCTTATGCTTGCCCGACATTTTATTCACTCCCCGATTCTTCTTGTTCCGCCTTCTGCTTCGCACTTTTTTGTGCCGTCAATTCAGCCGGTTTTGCACTAGCCTGAACCTGCGCCATTACTTTGCCGCCAAGGACCACCGTTGGCATAACGTGTTCTATCAATTGCTGCTTCAACTGCTCCAGCGTCAAAAACCGCGTCAGCTTACCACCCACCGCCAGCGAAATATTACCTGTCTCTTCACTGACCACCACCACCACCGCGTCGGTTTCCTTACTCAATCCTATCGCCGCCCGATGACGTGAACCCAGCAGCCGGTCATACTCTCCGTGCTCCGCCAACGGAAACTGCACCCCCGCCGCCGCCAATCGCGTCCCCCGGATCACCACCCCCATATCATGCAACGGCGAACCAGGCCAAAATATCGTATTCAGCAGCTCCGAACTCACCCGGGCATTGAGCCACACCCCGCTCGCCATCAAATCGCTCAAACCAACTTCCCGCTCAAACGCCACCAGCCCCCCAATCTGCGTCCGGCTCAATGTCGCCGCCGCATCCACCACCTGCTCGATCACCCGCTCCATCTCCGGTATCCCCGATCTGCCAAATGTCGTCCCGCCCAACTGCATCAGCCCCCGCCGCAACTCCGGCTGAAACGCAATCGCCGCCACCACCAACACCCCCAACAAAAAATAATCAAACAACAGCTTAATCCGGTCCAGCTCCAACTGCCTCGTCAAAAATCGAATCCCCACATAACCCAGCAGCAAAAACACAATCCCCCGGAACAGCTTCTCCCCGCCGGTCCCCTGCAAAAAACGAATCACCGAATACACCACAAACCCAATCAGCAGCAGTTCAACCAGAATCCGCCCCCACCCGTAAGAACTGAACACCAACCGAAGATAATCCATAACATGCTGCCACATAAACGTCTCTGTCGCCTTTGCACAATTCCCTGTCAACCTGACCTGATCATTCCACCGTCATCAACATATTACACCCTCTCCCCCAAATCCGCCAGTAAAAACAAGCCAACCGCTGACAGAAAAACTTCCCCCCAACAATTCACCTTCTCTTGCCCTGCTTTCCCAACAATTTAATTCACATAAGAATCCGGTTGCCGTTTTGGATTTTGAACCTTTGGTAATTTGGATTTGTTTAGGATTTAGTTGACAAGGTTCAGGACATCGATAACCCGAAAAAGGGTCAGGACATCGATAACCCTTACAAAATAACGTTTTTACGACATAATGGTT
>JAFGSR010000169.1 GCA_016934515.1 Sedimentisphaerales bacterium | reverse complement strand
GTGATTATTTTAAGGGGGGGTGGTTGGTTTACAGCAACCAAGCGAAGGTGGAGATGTTGCAGGTGGACAGTGCGGTGATTGAGAAGGAAGGGGCGGTGAGTGAGCAGGTGGCGGGGCAGTTGGCGTCGAATTGTCGGCGATTGGCGGGTAGTGATTTTGGTATCGGGATAACGGGGATAGCAGGTCCGGGCGGGGGCAGTGAGTTAAAGCCGGTGGGGCTGGTTTATATTGGGCTGGCGGATGAGAAGGGGGTGACGGTTGAGCGGCAGGTTTTTGGGGGTGATCGAGCGGCGGTGCGCTTGCGGGCGGCTAATTTTGCGATGAATATGTTGCGGCTGAGATTGGGAAGATGACGAAAGGGGCGGGGATTATTGTTGGAGCAGGTTGAAGTAGATGGTTTCGAGTTTCTGGTTCAATTTTTTGATATCGAAGGTTTGTTCGACGAATTTTCGGCCGGTTTTTCCCATTTCGGGCCATTTATCATAGTTTTGGCAAAGCCAGGTTAGTTTTTCGGCCAAGGCGTCCACGTCACGTTCGGGCACGAGGAAACCGGATTGGCCGTCGATGATGCTGTCGGGGAAGGCGTTGTGATTGGTGGCGAGGACGGGCAGGCCGGCGGCTTGGGCTTCCTGGAGGACAACGCCCTGGCCTTCCATGTTACCGTCGGAAGCAACGACGCTGGGGTGGAGGAAAATGTGTGAAGAATTGTATAGCGAATCCAAATTTTCTGAACTGACCCAGCCTAATAATTTGATTTTTTCCTGCATGTGCAGTTTTTCTATCAGGTTAAGCAGCGGTTCGTATTCGGGGCCGTTGCCGACGATTTGGTAGTTGATATTGGGGAATTGTGGGGCGATTCTGGCGACGGCTTTGATGGCGTATTCTCGGCCTTTCATTTCGATTAATCTGCCTACGCTCAAGATGTTAATGGTGTCGCCAGGGGTGAGGGTTTTTTCGTTGAAGTTAATCAGGTCCACATTCACGCCCATCTGAACTTTTTCCAGTTTTTCATCAGGGCAGTTAAGTTTGAGGAGTTTTTCACGGGTGGCCTGGCTGTTGTAGGTGAAGAGGTCTGCGTGGCGGAAGAGTTCCTGGTAGACGTCAGAACCTTTTTCGCGGACGTATGTGGTGACATCATAGCCATGGAAAGTGTTGATGAGTTTGGCTCTTAGGGCAATGTTTTTCAAGCAGAGACAGCGCAGGCCGTTGGGGCCGAAATGGCTGTGGATAATGTCAAAGTTGTGGCGGATAAAAGGAATAATCCATTGCAGGAAATCCAATAAAGATTGGTTGCGGTTGCTCAGGAAAAATTTCATTGCTGATAAGGTGATCCGGGGGTGCTGGAAAAACAGGCAGGTGAGTAATCCGAGGGATTTGAGGATTCTGAAGATTCGGAGTTTGGGTTTGGGAGGGGGGTAGCAGGTGCGGTTCGGTAATTTGTACTTGATGACGTCGGCGAGAATATTTTTGTCTTTGTCGTCACGGGTGGCGAAGATCCGGACATCGTGGCCCATTTCGAGCAACCCGGTGATCTGGTTAACGATGAAGGTTTCAGATAATTTGGGGAAAGCACTGACAACAAAAGCGATTTTCATTTTGTGGTATTCTAAGTTTAGATTGATTTTAGCCTTTTAGTAAGGAGATATTAATAGCATGGAGCATAAGCAATAAAACATATTATAAAGGATTTATAGGCTGAGTCAAAGTTAATATCGCAAGGCCTACGGATAAAAATCAACTTGCTAAAAAACTTATCTTTGATAGAATAAATTTTTGAGTTTTGTGTAATGCTTTGATTATGAGGTAATCTTAATGGCGGAAAAAAAGAGAGTGTTGATTATCGGGCTGGACGGTTTTACCTGGCGGTTGGGTCGTTCTATGATGATTGAGGGGGTAATGCCCAATTTGAAGCGGTTAGTTGAGGGTGGTTGTCATGGTAAATTGAGAAGTGTGATACCATTTGAAACGGCGCCTGCCTGGTCGTCATTTCAGACCGGTTGTTATCCGGGCAAGACGGGAGTGTTTGCTTTTCACAAATATGACCGTGCCAGCAGGAAAGTATCCGTCAGCAGTTTTGCGGACAATGCTATGCCTAGTTTGTGGGAGTTGGCAGATCGTGCAGGCAAGAAGGTGGTTAGTTTGAATATGCCGGTAAGTTTTCCTTCACCTAAGGTTGATGGAGTAATGATACCCGGGCTATTGTGTCCGAAGCTGTCCCGAGATACGGTGTGGCCGCCGGAAGCGTATGATAAATATATTAAGCCTCGAAAGGATTACGTGATAATTAACACTGACCAGAGGGAGACGGTTGGTGAGTTTGTTGAGCAGTCGGTGGCGGCGGAGCGAGTGCGATCGCAAGTTGCTCTTGAGCTAATGGCCGATGTTGATTGGGACATATTTTGTGTGCAAATACAAAGTGGCGACTTGATGCAGCATCGTTTATGGTGGACTTTGGATCCGCAAGCCCAAGGTTATTGTCCGGAGCGGCGTAGTGAATCGCTGATGTTTTATCGTTATATAGATGGCGTAATAGGGCAGCTTGTTGAGTCGGCGGGCAAGGATGTGTTAAAAGTTATAGTATCCGACCATGGTTTTTGTGGGCAAAAGGCGACGGTAGGAATTAATGTGTGGCTTAGACAGCATGGTTATTTAACTTTGTTGCCGAGAGAGGTTAACCGCAAATGGGTAACGATAAAGCAGAAGGTACCGTTGCTAAAAGCTATGTCGCGGCTTTATGGGAATATTGAGCAAGGTTTGTTTAAGTGGAAATATGGCAGGGGTAAAGGGGATATACCTTTATCGATATTGGTGGATATGGAACACCTCAGGAGTTTAGTTGATTTTGATAAGACCGAAGCATTTTGTCTTGGTGGAAGTGCCGGTATGTTATTTATTAATGGTGATAGCGCCAGGCGAACGGAGTTGGCAAAGAAGCTATCTGAGGAGTTAGATAGAGAGTTTGGATATGGTTCGCAAATGCCGATTATTTTGGGGATTAAGTCCGGCAAAGAGGTTTATGGAGAGGTGGACAGGAGTGATTTGTTGCCGGATCTGGTTGTCAGGTTTTATGATGGTTATGTTTTTCTGAGGCAGCCTCTTGGCGATAGAGTGGTTATGGAAAGTGATACGAGTAAGCAAAGAGGTACTCATGACCAGGAAGGTGTTGTTGTAATTAATGGTGCGGCGGTGTGTGATGGGAAGGAGTTGAATGGAGACATAGTGGATATTGTACCTACGGTGTTGTCTTACCTGGGAGTGCCGGTTCCACTTCATATGGATGGGGAGCCGCTGTTGCAAGCTTTCAGGATTCCTCCTGAGGTGATTTATGAAGAACTGTCAGAAAAGGTTTTGGGTAAAACAGAATATAGTGAAGATGAGCAGGCTCAGATAGAAAAGCGCTTAGCAGACCTGGGATACCTCTGATTTTGTAAAGGGTGATATTTTAAGCATTTTTCATGATAAAGATAAACTGGTAATGATGCTTAATGGACATGATATACCACAACGAACGGTAATAAATATTTTTTAGGAGGGGTTTTCGGCGGGCGAAGTTAGCGATGAGTTTTTTTCCCCATTTATCTGGATGGACAGCCTGGATAGTCAGTCCGGCATCAGTGAAAAAAGCCTCCCACTGTTCATAAGTCATTAGTGTTTCATTGATGTCAAATTGGTCAGTTCCCTGTTGATTTTGTTTTTTGTATATCAGCCAATTGCTGTTAGGTACGACGATGCAAAAGGTGGCGTCTTTTTTGGCCACGCGGATCATTTCTGCCAATCCTTTTTTTATGTCCAGGAAATGTTCCATGACTCCGATGCAGGTTATGTAATCGAAGTGATTGTCAGGCAGGTCCAGGGATTCAGCTGTAGAGACGGCAATGGTTGAGTTGGGAGAGTTTTGACGGGCGATTTTTACACCTTCTTCGGAAATGTCAACGCCAAAGGTTTCCAGATTTCGGCGGTCAGCTTCTTTGAGGAGGAAGCCGGTACCGCAGCCGACGTCGAGGAGTTTTTTGTGGGGCTGGACTTTCAGGTGGTCCAGGAAGATTCTATAAGCGGAGGCGGGACGCCAGGCGTCATTTTTTTGTTCCTGATGTTTTTTGTTGTACCAGTTTTTTATTTCGTTTTCCGTAGGCATTTTTTATTCCAAGTTTGTATGCGATTTTCGCCCTTTCCGATCAGGTTGAGGGCAAGCTTCCGAGAGAAAGACAACGTCAAGTGCATGTTTAATTAATTTTTCTAAAAACCAACAGCATAAAACTGCGAAAGCTCATAATCAAAAAAATACCATATTATTATAATGCAATCAAGGCCTTAGTAGTTTTCTTTGTTCCCGGATAATATTTGTAATGCCGAAATGAAAGATTTTGTCCAGTAGCAGTGTTGCTCCCAGGTATGTGAGGATTCCAGTAATGGCTAGAGTGAAAAAGGAGAGGAAGGAGGGGGTTTGGAAACACAAGAGCTTCAGGGCGTAAACCAGAAAAACCATAATAAAAGTGGCTATTAAGGGGTAGAAGATAGGTATTAAGAGTTCCCAGGTTTTAGCTTTGGTGATTTTTATAGCGAAATACGTATCGACAGGGTGAATGACAGCGGTTATCAGAACAATTGACAGAGCAGTACCGGTAATTCCAAATTTGGAAGTGAGGGGATAAATGACTGCGGCAAGTAAGAAAAGTCTTACGGTTTGTATTTTTGTGGTTATATCCAGCCTTCCCATTGATTTAAACAGGGATCCCCGGCTGGCACCAATAGCTTTCATCGCGCCAAAGATAGATAATATTTGCATAGGAATAATGATATCAAACCATTTTTCTGTCAGAAAGAGAGTGACGAATTCCGGTGTTAAGGCGAACATGATTCCACAGCAGGGGATGGTCAGAAAAGCAGTGATGAGCAATATTTTTGCGTAGGCATTTTTTAGTCTGGGTATTTCGTCCTGGATTTTGGCGTAGGCAGGGAAGGAGATATTGGCAAATATTTGAGTAATCTGTGAAGCGGGCAAAGAAACAAATTTATAAGCTACCTGGTAAAGTCCGAGGGCGGTAACTCCCAGGACTTTTCCGACGAAGATATCGTCACCTTGGGCGAAAAGGAATCCGAGAATAGATAGTCCCAGAATCCATTTGCTGAACTTCCAGAGTTCTTTGAGTTTTTTCATGTCCAGATGGAAAGCCGGGCGGTAGGTGTGGAGTATGTAGCTAAGAATAAAACGAGTGCTTTGCCCGGCTAGTTTGCCAAATACCAAAGCCCAAACGGATTTGTATATAAGCGCAAGTGTAATAGCAATAATAACATCAACGACGGAGCCGGCGAGTTGTAAGAAAAAATGTTTTTTAAAATGCAAATTTTTGATGAAATAGACGGTGCCAATGTTGGAGGCCGCTCCCAAAAACAGGCCCAGGGCCATGATTTTAATTACCCAAATAGCAGTTTGTCGGTCAATGACTCTTTTTTTAATTGCCAGGGGAAAGCATTCTTCTATCAGCAGGCGATTGATGCGGATGATATTATGGGGTGTTTGATTGATTAATTTTTGGGACCGAAGGGAAGTTAGCTGTTCAGTGAAGGCGGCTTCTCGGGAAAGGGAGTATTGGTCGATTATCCGGTTGAAATCATTTGTCAGGTTTTGTTTTAGCGATTTAGGTGCGGGAATTTCTGGTGTGTAATCAGAGAGTGATTTTTGGGTGTCCACGGCGAGGTTGTTTTTTAAGAATTCGGCAGCAGGATTTTGCGGCGTTTTCAACAGTCTAGCGACATTTTCTGTTTTTTGGGATTCATTCGGGAAGTCGTTAGGCTGGAAATTGAAAGTGCTGTCGAAGAAAACAGCTATCCAGGGAGCGGCAATAAAAATTATAATGTAAATAAAGATTGCTCTGATAATACCAATAGTCCAGGCGGTGTTGAGGTAGGATTTGGCATCATCTTTTTTTTGTACTAAGGCGTCCCGGAAACCGGTTTGAGTGAAAGTTTCTAGGGTAGCCAGGGTTAGCATGCCAATGCCCAGGAGGCCGAAATCCTGAGGAGCCAGGATATTGACCATGATTATCCATCTGACCGAGATCAATATTTGCTGGATAATTCTAAAGACTACCATTCCCTGGCCGCCACGGGTAACCTGATGGTGTAACTTAGGATGTGATTTTATAGAATTTGTTTCAGAGGTCATAATGGCCAAGGAGGTTAATAATCATAAAATCCGAAATCATGGTCTTGATATTTATCCAATGAGCTTTTGGGCAGCAGGAGGTTTTCCAACAGAGAGTTTATGGTGAACAACCTCATCAGGGCGTCATTTTTATAATTTTGATTATGGCGCAGGACATCTTCGGCAACAGATTCAGATATATAGTTTTTTACTACATCTGAACCATGAATTTGATCGTGTAAACAGGACAGTAAGTTTTTATGGTGATGCCAGGATCGAAGAGGTTTTTGGTTTAGGGGGGGATTGCGAAATAGTCTGCGGATTTTTTTAATCGGGGTTTGTTTACGTTCCATTTTGTATTTCCAGCATGCCAGGCGGTATTTTGTGGATGTAATCGACATGCCGGTGTTGCCGTTGGGTAGTTTTGCGGCTTTTGGCGACAGGTTTGATAAAAGTTTTGCGTAAAGGCGGAGGTCGGCTTTTTGTTCGTTAGGACAATTCATGGCGTATTTGAAAACGTCAATAGCGAAAAAGGGAGTTGTGCCCCAGAAGAAGAGGCGGTTTCGGTCTTCACCATGAAAAAACCGGTTTGCGGATCTTTCGTGGATAATAAAATGTACGTATTTTTGGGCAAAGTTTTTTTCGGAGTATGTCGAAAGGTGGCTCATTAATTCATTTGTGATGTCCTGTTGGCTGACTCCAGTCAGGGCGGCGCTAATTTCGGGTGGAAAGACGGGTTTGGTGTGAAGTATGCATTCAATCAATTCCTCCGTGTTGGAAAAAGGTCTTCCAGGTCTGATGTCAGGGATAACTCTATCGCCGCCGTCACCCGTAAAGAAATTTATAGAATTGCCAAAATCATTTATTATCTGTTCATAATAATGTAAATAGAAGACGGCGTTTAAACTGGCAGAACCATTTTTTGCATGCAGCAGTTGTGAGATTCTTTTTCCCGTAAAGGGATCGGTTTGATACAAGTGCCAGTCAATGTTAAAGATTTCTGCGAGTTGACGGGCAAATTTTACATCGACTTTAGCAGTCTGGGCAAGGTCAAGATAGCTGGTTGCGGTGAAAGGTACTTTGGCATACTTAAAGCCGGCGCCGACGCATCTGGAATCAAGTCCTCCGGACAAAGACAGGATGTTGTGCTTTTCAGGATCGTTTCGATTTTTACAGGCATTGGCGAATAAGGAGGTTAACTGCCGGGCATTTTGTTTGAGGCTATTTGATTGATGGATTTTGTTATCATGGTTGAACTTGTAAGTTTGGTTTATTTTTACTGATTTATTACGGGCATCAAGGTGGATTAAGCTGGCCGGCTGCAAAAAAGCAATGTTTTTTATAAAGCTTCGTTGGCCTACGGTGTGGCTGAAAATTAGGTACTGGGCAAGAGCCATTCGATCGAATTCTATATCTCCAAGCAGGTCGGTTATGAATCGCAGGTAACGAGAAATTATGAATTTGTTGTTGGAGTTGTAGATATAAACGGGTAAGCGAGCCAGTGCGTCGTTAAAAATGGCTACTTCGTGAGTATGTTTGTTAATTAATATTACCAGGAACTCGCCATCGGCATTAAGCAGCCAATCCGAAAGAGTTTTATTGGCGTTGTCATCTTGACTGAATATCAGGTCGGAAAGTCTGGTTAATTCAGCCTGAACGGTTTCAGAAGATTTTCCGTAAATTTGCCCTTCCAAAGCGATAGAATATTTGTCGTTGTTGAAAGTCGCGATTGGGTAGCCTGGGTGTATAAAACAGGCAAGAACGCTATTTTTTTGCTGATGCAACACTTTGTACTGATGGTGTGGCATGGGGGGGGCGGTATGTGTACTTTGGTGTTCCTTGCTTTGGCTAAAATTCAGGTTAGAGTCGAAAGAGTAAACTAAATTTAGTCCCAGCATGGCAAACTTGTCCGCAAAAAGGGTAAATGTACTGTAAGTTCTTTGTTTATAATAATATCGGTAATTATAACTGTCAACTTCAATTGCTAAATCCGTAATTTCCATGGAAAAAAGTAAAGAACAGACCAGTCATTATGACTCGCACAAGATTATGAGTAACAAAAAAAATGGCCCGTCCTGAAGGCATAAGGATATAAGTGTTTTATTTGTAGTTGTTTACATATAGCAAAAGAAGTGTTTTAAGGATTGGAGATTTCCAAAAAAAACCTTGACAGTTATGGATAATATGATAAGATCTAAATAGAGTGTAATAGCAAGGAGTTCGCGGTTCGGTTGGTGTTTATATAGATACGTTCGCCATAATTTGATATTATATTATTGATTTTTTATTTCCCGCCTGATCGCGCCTGCCATAGAAGCAATGGATTGAGTATTGCGCTTAGTATGGGCTTGTCTATCCATTGTCTTTACCCTTGACTTTACTTTTGACTGTTGAAATTAAGTTACAGGTGAGTGTACCTGTACAGAAAAGTTTGTCTGGGCCATGCCGTTTTTATTAAAATATGGCCATAATGTTTCTTTTACGTTATTGGTGTGTCCAGGCAGGCGTTAATATTGGTAACCGCTTTTGTAAGGAGAACCAACATGAAGCGAACCAAAGGTTTTACGTTGATCGAGTTGTTGGTGGTTATTGCCATCATCGCGTTGTTAGTGTCGATTCTGCTGCCGGCGTTGGGTCGTGCCAGAGAATTGGCCAAACGGGTACAGTGTGCAAGTCAGCTTAAGGGGATAGGTAATGCATTTGCCATGTACCAGAATGATAATCGGGGACAAAATCCCAAACCTTGGACGGAAAATACCAGCAACGTATATTTTGGCGATGGTGACCAAGCGCTATATAATGACAATAACGGTCCAGCAAGCGATACAGCTTATGGTTATTATGCCATAAAAGGTTTTACTAACCAAAACGCCAAAGCGTCAGTAGGTCTTTGCCTGTACTGTTTGGTTAAGTATGTGGATGTGAATCCCAAAGTGTTTGTCTGCCCGAGCGCTACGCTTGATGAGGAAATGGATCTTCAGGTAGCTATTGAAGTTGGATTGGGACAGACCTGGCAGGTGGAAGAGTGGGAAGACATGAATAATTTCCGCTATGGACACAACTTAAGCTATTCCATGCACTATCCCTTCAATTCAAATCATATGAGCGGTTCGACTGCTGGTGGTATGGTACTGATGGCTGACAAGAGCAATAAGTTTGATACCGCGAATTTCTCTGAAGCATTTATTGACGCATCTCCGAACTATGCTGTGAGTGGTGCCTGGGATGACAGTGGAGACACGATTGCTGGTAATAAGGCTCATGGAAATTCCAATAATCACCAGACTGAATGTCAGAATGTTTTGTTTGCCGGTGCTTCTGTCGAGCGTAAAGAAGCGCCAAACATTGGTCTGGCAAACGATAATATTTACACTGCTTATGGCTTGCTTGATGACAACAAGCAAATTGGTTTTTGGGATGGCTCACAGGAGCCTGAGCAGAGACAGGACAGCTATCTGGGTAACTGAGTTGATTTGTCAGCCGAAGCTGTTATAGCCGTGACTTGCAGCAAATATAGCTGCGGCTTGAATCAAACAGCGAAGTTGTGAAATTAAAAGGGCAGGTTTCGTGAAGGAGCCTGCCCTTATTCATGCGCCGGAAATGATATAATGACAGTGTAGTTCAAGGCCCCATCAGGCGGAAGCACGCTGTCATTGATTACCCGTGGACAGTTTCAATATGACCTGTTTGTTTTCATTGATTATTTTGTACCGGTACGATTACTATTCTGCGGCTTGGAGATAACCCAGAGCGGGAAATTGATTACAGAGTTCGCTGACCTGGGCTTTGATGGCAGCGAGAGTTTTGGGGTCGCCGTTGCTGGAAAGGGCCTGGTCGATCCAATCGGCGACCTGGACCATTTGGTCTTGTTTCATGCCGCGAGTAGTAAGTATGGGGGTGCCGATGCGGACGCCGCTGGTTTCATTAGCTTTGCGAGGATCAAAAGGGATGAGGTTTTTGTTGACTACTATGCCGGCCTGGTGAAGCCAGTTTTCGGCATCGTTACCGGTGAGTTTTTCATTGTAGGAGCGCAAATCGACCAGAACCATATGGTTGTCGGTGCCGCCGGTGCAAAGTCGAAAACCCTTGCTTAGGAGGGCATCAGCTAAGGTTTTGCAGTTATCGATAATCTGCTGCGCGTATTGTTTGAATTCCGGTCTTAGTGCTTCGCCAAAGGCGACAGCTTTGGCGGCGATGACGTGGCAGAGCGGACCGCCCTGCATGCCGGGGAACACGGAAGAGTTAACCGCTTTAGCAAACTGTTTTTTGCTCATGATGGTGCCGGCGCGGGGGCCGCGCAGAGTTTTGTGGGTGGTGCTGGTTACAAAATCGCAGACGATTACGGGGTCGGGATGCAATCCGGTGCAGACCAGTCCGGCAACATGAGCGATGTCCGCCAGAGTCAGGGCGTTGTGGCTGTGGGCGATTTCGGCAATGCGGGCGAAATCGATCTGGCGGGGATAGGCACTGGCACCGCAGACGATGAGTTTTGGTTTGTGTTCTTTGGCCAGAGCGTTTAGTTGATCGTAATCGATGGTTTCCGTGTCGCGTTTGACGCCGTAATGGACGAAATTATAAAGGCTGCCACTGAAATTGAGTTTGAAACCGTGGCTGAGGTGCCCGCCGTGGGCAAGATCCATAGCCAAAACGGTCTCTCCGGGTTTTAACTGGGAGAAATAGACCGCCATGTTGGCCTGGGTGCCGGAATGGGGCTGGACGTTGGCATGTTCGCAGCCGAACAGTTGTTTGCAGCGTTCGATAGCCAGGGTTTCGACGTCATCGACGTTTTCGCAGCCGCCGTAGTATCTCTTGCCGGGGAGTCCCTCTGCGTATTTGTTGGTCAGGCAGCTTCCGACAGTAGCTAGGACGGTAGTGGAAGCGAAGTTCTCAGAAGCGATCATTCCGAGCATGGAATGCTGCCGGTCGCGTTCTTCTTTGATTATGGCATAGATTTGCGGGTCGGTTTGTTTGAGGTATTGCAGGTACTTGGGCATTTTGGGCTCCTATAAAAAATAAAATTGTGTAAACGAAATTTTAGAGCCAATTGAATGGCGGAGCAAGCGGTAATTTTTCGATATGTGCCGTAAAACTGAAAGGAAAATGGGAAATTATCGAAAAGTCATTCCAAAAGTAACTTGTCTGGGGATTTTAATAGATATAAAATCATATACTTAAATAATTTGTGTTTGGCACGAATAATGGTTGTTTCTGAGCAATAACTCAAGGAAAAGAATGATAGAACAAAATGGATTGATACAGGGGCAATTGCGTTCTGACAGGCTCACCCGGGTGATGTACAGTACGGATGCGAGTATTTATCAGATAGAGCCGATGGGGGTAGTCTGGCCGATGGATGAGGCTGAAGTGGTTCTGGCGGTTAAATACGCAATTAAGCAGGGGATTTCGGTGGTGCCCCGGGGTGGGGGCAGCGGTTTGGCGGGAGAATCGCTGGGGACGGGATTGATAATGGATTTGAGCAGGCACATGAACAATGTTGTCCGTTATGAGCCTGGTTCGGATGAAGTGGTGGTTGACCCGGGGGTGGTGTTGGAGCAGTTGAACCGTTATTTGGCTGAATATGGCAAAAAAGTGGGGCCGGACCCAGCCAGCGGCAATCGGGCGACCATCGGCGGGATGATCGGCAACAACGCTACTGGAGCACATTCGCTGAAATTTGGCTATATCGGTGAGCATTTGCGGGGTGTCCGGATAGTTTCGGCCCAGGGCCGGGTGATGGAACTGGGTCGGGATTGCTTGAACAGTCAGGATGAGCAGGTTGTCGGGTGGGCATCGGCGGTGAAGGAGTTGCTGGGGAATTATCAGGACGAAATGGCCAGGCATCGGCCCAAGGCCCAGCGCAATGGCAGCGGTTACAATGTTTACAAAGTGCTGCCGGATCAGGGTAATGGGAAAGTGAATCTGGCCGAGTTGATGGCCGGTTCGGAGGGGACGCTGGGGGTGGTAACGCAGGCAACGTTGTCGCTGGTGGATTTACCGGGATGTAAGGGGCTGCTGCAGGTTAATTTTGAATCGCTGGGGCGAATGGCTCGGGCGGTGCCGTTGCTGATGGCAAGCGAACCTTCGGCTTGTGAGTTGATGGATGGTAATTTGTTAGCGATGGCCCGGCAGGCTTATCCGCAGTACGCCCGGTATCTTCCGGATGGAATCGCAGCTTCTTTGCTGGTGGAGTATGAAGGAGCCGATGAAGCTGAAGTGCGTAAAAAACTGGCATCGGCCCGCAAGCTCGCAGAACAATTACCGGAATCGGCCCGATCGTGCACTGTGGTGGAAATTATCGATCCTGCTGAGCAGGATATGCTTTGGCGGGCGCGAAAAGCTGGGGTGCCGTTGCTGTTTCGCAACAAAAGTGCAGCTCAGCCGATTCCGGTGATCGAGGACGTGGCGGTTGATCCGGAGCAACTGGCTCAATATATCGAGGGTTTGGAGGAAATTACGTCTCGGCTGAATACTCCGATTGTTTTTTACGCACACGCCGGTCATGGGACGATGCATCCGCGGCCGTACCTGGATTTGCATCAGCCGGAAGACGTTAAAAAGATGAAGCAACTGGCGGACGAGGCTTTCAAGTTGGCCTGGTCGCTGGGCGGGACCATCAGCAGTGAACACGGGGAGGGGTTGGTTCGGGTGTCGTTCATCAAGCAGCAGTATGGCGAGGAAATGTACGAAATGTTCCGCCGAATCAAGCAGCTATTCGACCCCAACAACGTGCTGAATCCGGGCAAGATTATCAATGACGATCCGGAGGTGATGACCAAAAATCTGCGTTTTGCGAATTCAGCCGATTCGCGAGGGCGGAAGACTAACCTGATCTTTCGCGATGATGAATTGATTCGCGAGGTCGAACAGTGCAACGGTAACGGTTTGTGTCGTTCGTCGGATCCGACACTGTCGATGTGCCCGATTTTTCGGGCGCGACCTGATGAGGATGCCAGTCCGCGGGCCAAGGGCAATCTGATGCGCTACTGGTTGCACGGGCTACTGGATGAAAACGTGATGAGCAGCGACGAGTTCAAAAAAATTGCAGATTTGTGTGTGAATTGCAAGATGTGTGCGCAGGAGTGTCCTTCGCTGGTGAACATTCCCAAGCTGATGATGGAGGCGCGGGCGGAATATGTTCGGTGCCGTGGGTTGACGCGGGCGGAATATTTTTTGACGCGGAGTGAGATGATGAGTCGGATGGGAGCCATGTTTGGGCCGTTGGCTAATGGTTTTTTACAGTTGGGGTGGTTTCGACGGATTATGGAACTGGCCACCGGGCTGGACCATCGGCGGGCATTTCCGCATTTTGAACTGGGCGGCAATCTGAAAAGGTTACGCAAATTGCTGGCCCAAAAGGGACCGATAGCTGAGCCGATAGACAAGGTCGCTTATTTTGTCGATCTTTATGCCAATTACAACGATCACGAATTAGCTCGTGCGGTAGTGGAAGTGCTACAACATAATGAGGTGGAAGTTTTGGTGCCGCCGCAGTTGGGCGTGAGTATGCCGGCGATAAGTTACGGCGATCTGAAATTGGCGAAAAAGGCGATTGAATTCAATGTAAGTCATCTGGCCCAGGCGGTACGCAGCGGTTATAAGGTGATTTGCAGTGAACCGACAGCGGCCCTGTGTCTGAAAGAGGAATATCTCGATGTCGTTGACAGCTCCGATGCTCATCTGGTGGCGGAAAATTGTTGGGAGCTTACCGATTACCTGGGGCAACTACACAGCCAGGGTAAGCTCAAAACGGATTTTCACCCGCTCAAAATGAAACTGGCTTATCATGAGCCTTGTCATTATTCAGCTCTGGGAATCAGCCAGGGCAGTTTGTCTTTGATGGCTTTGATTGAAGGTGTTGAGGTTGAACGTTTGCCTAACAGTTGTTGCGGAATCGCGGGAACGTTTGGTTTCCAGAAGAAAAATTTTGACTTGTCAATGACCGCGGGCGAACCAATGCTGGAGCCTTTGCGTCAAAGCGACGCCGATTTTGGTTTGACCGAGTGCGGTACTTGTAATATACAGATGACCCAGGGCAGCGGCAAAAAAGTACTGCATCCGGTGAAGGTGCTGGCACAAAGTTACGGTTTGCTGTAACAGGGTGAAATCCGAAAGGGAATATTTATGGGCGGCCTGATGCGCGAAGCGGTTTTGTGGGATGCACTGGATGATAGCGATGTTCGGTGCAAGCTGTGTAATTTTCGCTGCTTGATTAAGGATGGCACAACAGGTCGCTGTCAGGTTAGGCGTAACGAGGGGGGCAAGCTTTATTCGTTGAATTATTATTCGATTTGCGCTAGTGCCGTCGATCCGATCGAGAAGAAGCCTTTGTTTCAGTTCCAGCCGGGCAGCAGAAGTTTTTCGGTGGCGGCTCCGGGGTGCAATTTTGCGTGTGATTTTTGTCAGAACTGGCAGATCAGTCAGTTGCCGCGTTTGCGGGAATCCTTTGGGGGCAGTTCGCAATCTCCGGCCGAACTGATCCAGGCGGCTCTGGATCATCGTTGCGCCAGCATCGCCTACACCTACACCGAGCCGACGATCTTCATGGAATATTGTGCCGATTGCGGGCGTCTGGCCCGGCAGAAGGGGCTGGCCAATGTGTTCGTCAGCAACGGCTTCATGACCATTGAAGCATTGGAATATGTGAGCGATTTTCTGGACGCGATTAACGTTGACCTCAAGGCTTTCAGTAATGATTTTTACCGCGAACACTGCAAAGCCTCACTGGAACCGGTGCTGGAGAGCTTGCGATATATTGCTCGGCAGACGGATATCTGGCTGGAAGTTACCACGCTGGTGATTCCCGGATTGAATGACAGCGAACAAGAACTGCAACAGATCGCCGAATTTGTCGCCGGCGAGTTGGGACCGGAAGTGCCCTGGCACGTGAGCCGGTTTCGACCGGATTATCAGGTAACCGATATCGAATCGACACCGGTGAAGACGATGATGCAGGCTTACGAACTGGGCCGACAGGCGGGACTGCATTATGTGTATGTGGGCAACATGCCCGGTGTCGGCCGCGAGAGCACCATTTGTCACGAGTGCGGCCAGATGCTCATTGAACGGATCGGCTACCAGATCGGCCAGTTCAACATCCTCAACGGTGCCTGTCCCGGCTGCGGCACCAAGGTAGCAGGCCGGGGTTTGCAACCGATTCAATTTTGACAGCCAATTCCCGACGGGCTTGACGAAACAATCTTGAACCTTGAGTAATAAATTGGGTGCCGCCGCCAAGAGCAGGTTGAGGGTGGTGCTGTTGTAAAAAAGCTGACTATTATATGCGTTTTAAAATTGGTTATTTATTACTAACTGTAACATTGCTTCTGGGCGGCTGCGCTGAGCAATACATTGCCGGCAAATCTGTTGATGAGTTAATCGAGTTATCGGGGCGGCGGGATCAGGCGGATCGTTGGCGACTGGAGATTTTTGATGAGGTACTCGCTCGGCCGCTGGCTCCGCAGCAACAGCAGCGGCTGGGGCAGATACTTGCCGAGGTTGCCGGTTCGCCTCTGCATTCGCCGGTCATAAGAAGCTGCGCGATAGAAATTATTGCAGAGCGCTATCCCGATAAAGCCGGGCAGTGGCTAAGCGGGGCGCTGGTAAGCACTACCGAGCAGGATATTCGCCAACAGATTATCGCGAAACTCATCCGCTTGTCCGATAGAAGTTCACTGGGGAATTTAACGGTCGATCTGGCAAAAAATTCAGTTGATCTGGCGAAAAATTCAGCCCACGATTCATGGCAGAATAATTCAAGGCAAAGTGCCCCGGTAGGGGAGCGTGATCCTGGAAACGCTGATGACCCCTGGCAAACCAGTGCGGTAGCTGGGGCGATGGTCAGCATCGCTGATGCCCAACTGGAGGAGATTCTTTTCGATCAGCTTTCAACGGCGGAGGGTGTTAAGGTTCGCTTGGCAGCGCTTAAGTGCCTGGTTGAGCTGCTGGGCACCGAACAGACTGTCAAGTTGATATCTTCCCTGCCGGATGACGGCGCCTTTGCCGGCGAGGTGCGTTTCTGGGCGATGAGATTCGGTTACGTGCCCACCAATGCAGCACGTTTGTTTCTGTGTAGTTACCAGCGTACGCACCTGAGTGCTGAGCAGTTCAGCCGATTGTCGAAGTTAACGGCAAACCTGCAGGGGCGGGAAAATTATCATTTCAATCCCACCGATAGCTACCTTTTGCTAAGTCTGGACGAAACTCAATTGAATAAAAGTGGGAATGATTTGGTAGCCGAAATAGATAAAACTCTGGTTCGGCTGAGTCATTCCAAACGCCCCCCCGGTTATGCCGGGGCCCGGGATGACTATCACGAAGAATTTGCTGGTCAACGTAACCAGTTGTGTTATACTGACTTATTGCGGATTAAGCTGTTGCTGAAGGATCTGTCCCCACCGATGAAGGTTGCCGTTTTAAAACAGCATTTGCGCGATGATTTATCTCAGATTGACAGCGAAATTGGCGGATTGAGTTTTTTGGAACCGGATGGCGTTCGGTTTGAGCGTTATCCGCCCGGCAGCCGACTCGGCGATAATCAGTATTTCGAATCGGCCCAGATGATCGAAGCCGCCGGCTTATGTCTGACGCGCTGGCATTGTCACGCTGATTCTCATCGGATCGGCTATGAATCGGATGTTGATAGGCCAATCAGCCGGGATCGTTCCGGCAATCGCGACATTTTTCAACAGCCCGATGATTCTCATGGCACCGGCGACATGGGTTGCAACGGCAGTTGGCGGATGGCAGAACTGGCGGGTCCGGGCGTTGATGATCTCGATTTTGTTGAATATTGCGGCTGTCCGCTGGTTATAATAACACAGTTACCCTACGGCAGGTGCAATGTTGATTACGTTAGTAGCGACGGAGTTGTAATTGATCTGGGAAATTATTGAAAAAATTCCGAAACGGCGGAGTTGCTGTTTTGTCGCGGTGTTGTTGATACTGGGCTTGAACTCGTGTCAACCAGTTCGCAAGGTGACCCGGCAGGAGGACGCGGCAACAAGATTCGCCCACGTTGTTCCACGTCTGTTGAATCCCCAGTTGACCGATGAAAATCTGGAGCGGATGTTTATGCCGCTGGATAAAGTACCCGAGTCGGATTTTATGGCGGATTCCGACAGCGAATTGTTAATCCAGCAACTGGAATCCCGACAGGTAGATAAGCCCGATCCCATCAAGGCCCGCAAGGCTTATTTACGCGGTCGGCGTCTGATGGACCAACGAATGTATCCCCAGGTTATCGAGCAGGCGATGGAGGGTCTGGTTAATGATCCGAACAGCCCGGCACTTTATCAGTTGTTGGCTGGGGCTTATTTACAGACCGATGATCAGACCTTGGCGGTACAAGCGGCTTGGCAGGCGATCAAACGGAACTCAGATGCGCTGGGGGCTTATCAGGTGCTAGCCAAGTGCAGTGAGCAAAAAGGTGAACATCTGCAGGTAGTCTCGATTTTGCGGCGGGCTTTGCAATGTCCGCGGGCGACCGGGGGCAATCCGGAATCCGCAGTCATTCATTTGCTGTTGGCCCAGTCGTTGATGGAGTTGGATTATTTGGCCGCCGCGACGGAGCAATATCAGCAGGTGTTTGATTTGCTGCAGCGGCAACGAAGTTATTCGCACGATGACATCTTGATACGCACGCTGACCCGGCAGACGCACCTGCCCTTGATAACCATGGCCAGTTTGTACATGCAAATGGGTCGCATCGATAAAGCCACTGCCGCAATTACGATGGCGCAGGGGTATTTCCCCGCCGAATCCGATTTGATGCGGGCCTTTATGATATCTCTGGCAACCCAACGGACGGCACTGCAGGTTCGTTTTGAACAGGTCGAGGCTTTGAGTCGGTATCTGTTGGCGAAAAATTATCCCCTCGAGTCAACCTTGCAGGATTTTTTTGATGCTTGCGGCAAGATGTCCAAGCACACCGATTATCTTGAGACTCTGGATCACTGGAGTAAACCGGACGATCAAAATGGCGGGTTCGTTTTGTTGTCGGGTTTGGATTACGCTTATGGATTGAGCCTGGCCGGCAAGGTCGAGCAGGCGATTGCCGTTTTGAACGAACTAATGCCCCGCCAGGCGGATCAGGGATCGATTCATCGTGATTTGTCCCGACTTTACGCTTTAGCGGAACAGTGGCCCCAGGTGGTTCTGCATGCCGGTGCGTTTTTACAAACTCAGCCGGACGCTGCTCTGGTCATCGCTGATTGGCTGACCGAGATTTTCGCCAAGCGCAACATTGACGAGCAGATAAAGGAACTGGAATCCTGGCAAAGTGATCCGGAAATTTCATCAAGCTACGGCAGTTGTTTTTTGCTGGGTTATTTGGCCGGCAAACTGGAAAAAGGCAAACTGGCGGTTCACTGGTACGAAAAGGCTCTGGAACGGGAACCTGATTTTTATCAGGGACGGGTGCAACTGGTAAAGCAACTGCTTGATTCGCATCGTTACAATCAGGCCGAAAAGTGGATTGATTATGAATCAGCCCACGCGCAGAACGACATCACGATGCTTCGACTGGCCGGGCAGGCTTTTGCCGGATTGTCAAATTACCCTCAGGCCGGGAACTGCTTTAGCAGAATTATCGATCTGGACAAGGATGACGTCGAAGCTTATCTGTCGCTGGCCGATGTGCTGGTTGCCCAGGGTAAATTTTCCCCGGCGGAAGAAATTTTATTGCGCGTGCAGTCCCACTGGCCGGGGCGGGTAGAGATTTATCAACATTTGTTGCTGCTCTACGTCAACTGGCATGGGCAACTTGAGCTGGATAATCCACTGTCCAGCCAGGTCAAAAAGCGTTCCTGGCTGATGCTTGGTAAAATTTTCAGCAAAACCCAATCCGAAGTTACCCTGGGCCAGGACCGATTGGAAAAGCTTAAGCAGGTTCGCCACAGCATCATCGGCGATCTGGATAAGCTGCGAGCCCACTTGCCGGATGGATTAGTTGTCAACATGATGCTGTGCAAATTGTATCAGGACCAGAGTCAGCTCGATTCCGCCGGCAAGCAATTAGATCAACTTTTGCAAACGCACCCGCAGGATGAATCCGTACTGGAAATGGCCGGACGCTTCTATGAAAAGGTAAAGGATTTTCCAGCTGCGGTGGATGCTCGCCGAAAACTCTGGCAGAAACATCCTGACGACCCGCTGTTGTTTCAGGATGTTTTACAGGCGATGGAACAGGCGCATCAGCATCGCCAGGCAACTGCCTTGCTGGTCGAGATGGCGCAAAAACCGCAATGGCAAAACCGCGAAACTGTACAACTGCTCCAGGTAACTGCATTGCGACTGTTCATGGTAACTCGGCAATATTGCCAGGCGGTGACACTTTTCGAGCAGTGGCATAGGCTTTTTGTTACGCAGGATTCCCTCTCTGAAATTGAGACCACCAAGCCTGAGGTAGCCGAAACCGAAACTATCGAGACCGAAACCGCCGTGACCGAAACCGCCGAGACCGAAACCGTCGAGACCGAAACCGTCGAGACCGAAACCACCGAAACCAAAACTGCCGAAACCGAGAATACTGAAAAATCCACTGCTGCCCAGATAGCAATTGAGAATCTTATTTGGGCTTTGACTCAGGCTCAGCAATACGAGCGTGCTGCCCAACTGGTGCGAAATTATTACCGTAACTTTGAACCGGAAGATTCTTTAGTGGCAATTTATCTGGTGCATTCGATGAACGTTCGGCTGCTTTTTGAGCCCAGTTATGATTTGCTGACCGATCTGCTGAAAATTATGCCGGACGATTATGTTTTACGGCTGCATTTATACCTGACGATGATTGAGCGTAACCAAGCCGACCAGGCTGTCGCAGAGGCCCGCAGTTGGGCCGGCGAAGACCTGCAGGACCAGCGTCGCCAACAAATAGTAAGTTATTTGCTTAATAGGATTGATGCCCACGATGAAGCTCTGGCTTTTTTGGATAGTTACCTGGCCAGGACGCCCGACGATATTAAGTTGCAACTGGAGAAAGTAGCCGTTTTGCGTGACGCCCGGCAATTTGATTTGGCCGAACAGATGATGGCAAAAATTGGATTCAGTTCTGAAATAATGCCCCAATGGCTGGACGGGCGAATCAAACTTGACTTGGCCCAGGACAAGCTGCCCCTGGCGTTGTCGCGCCTGGATGATTTGGACGTCAAAGGGGGCGAGGATGAGGTTGAAAAACTGAAAATTAATGTGCTCGCCGCCGGCGGTCAGACCGCTCAGGCCGCCGAGCGAATGGCTAAGCTGATCGAAAAAAATCCCGATAATCTGGAAATTCGGCTGCAGTTGAGTATCTTCCTGGAAAGGATCGGTAAAAACGAACAGGCCATCTCCGAACTGGAAAATGTTCTTGCCGATCACCCGGATAACGCGTTAGTGCAGAACAATCTGGCTTATTCGCTCATCCAGGCACACCAGGAACCCAACCGGGCCAGGAAATTGCTCGAAAAATCACTGATTTTTGACCCGGAATCGGGGCCAACCCTTGATAGTTTGGGGTGGTTATATTATAAAGAAGCTGACTTTGAGCGTGCCCTGGAGCTTATCTATCAGGCCGCCGCCGGATTGGTCTCGCCGGATGCGGAAATCTGGGATCATTTGGCCGATGTCGCTTATCGGCTCAATCGAACAGACCTGGCCCGGATTTACTGGGAAAAGGCACTGCAGGAAATTAAAAGACAATTGCCCACCGAGCGGCATCTGCAAGGGCAGCAGGAAAAAATTGAAACCAAAATAAAACAGCTTACCGCCGGCGTCGAAGTTGACGTCGCTGTCTTGTTTTCGGAGGTAGATTTAGATGGAAATTAAATTAATCGCAAGATGGCAACAAAATGTAAATCAATGTTCTGGTTTTGTAAATTAGCTTTTCGGTAATTTGATATTGTTTAGGATTTAGGATTTAGTGCTTAGGATTTCCAGTTTATCTGGCTTAGGTTGGAGTGAAATAATAATGTCTGGACATTCTCATTGGGCAGGAATCAAACACAAAAAAGCTCTTGTTGACGCTAAACGGGGCAAGCTCTGGAGCAAACTGGCTCGGAATATCATCATGGCCGCCAAAAGCGGCGGTGGGGACCCAGAGATGAATCTGTCCCTGCGTTACGCAATTGACAAAGCCAAAGATGCCAACATGACCAAGGACAGCATCGAAAAAGCTATCAAACGGGGCACCGGCGGTACGGACGGGGCTAATTATGAAGAGGTGCTTTACGAAGGCTATGGCTGCAACGGAGTCGCGATTATGTGTGAGGCCTTAACCGACAACCGCAATCGCACCGCCGGAGAACTACGACACACCTTCGAAAAAAAAGGCGGCTCGCTGGGGGCTTCCGGATGCGTCTCCTGGATGTTCAAAAAAAAAGGCATCTTCTCCATTGAGGCTTCGGTTACCGATGAGGATTCCCTGGTGGAGATCGCCCTGGAAGCAGGCGCCGATGATGTCGAACTCGATAATGACACTTTTGAAGTAACCTGTAGCATTGATACCTTTGAGGACGTCAAACAGGTTCTACACCAAAAAGAGATAACTACCAAAGTAGCGGAAATCGCTCAGGTCCCGGACAATTACGTCGTACTGGACGAAAACAGCTCTCGCAAAATTCTGGATTTGATGGAAGCTCTGGAAGATCACGAAGATGTGCAAAATGTTTATGCCAATTTCGATATCCCCCCGGAGATCATGACTAAAATCGAATCTGAAAGCTAACCGTGCAGGCTCGATCGTAATTCGGATTCCTGTGTAAAAAACCGGTTCAGGGATGAATCGATTAACTCTGAAAAAATCAGTTGTTCCCGGCTGAACTTACATTAATCGTTGCCGGGGTATTTTTTCGGGGGCAAAACGCACCGCAAGGAGTGCTCATGTTAACCTGTTCGCTGCAAAGCGGTTCCAGCGGCAATTGTATTTATGTCGAAACCTCGGACGCTCGATTGCTTTTTGATGCCGGAATCAGCGGCAGGACGGCACAAAAGCGACTGGCTCAATTCGACCGCGATATTCATGATGTGGACGCGCTGTTCATCAGCCACAATCATTCAGACCATGTTGATAGTGCTGGCGTGTATAGTCGAAAATTTTCGCTTCCGGTTTATATCACCACCGGTTCGTGGCGGCTCGCTCGCAAAAAACTGGGTACGATTGAAAACCTTCAGCTTTTTTCACCGGGACAAACGCTAACCATCAACCAGACCAGAATTATTACCGTTCCCACCGCTCATGACGGCGTCGAGGGAGTAGCCTTTATTATTCAACAGGACGGTAAGAGTCTGGGGATTTTCACCGACCTGGGGCATCGTTTCGCGGGGCTGGATAAATGGATTGCCGGACTGGACGCACTTTACCTGGAGAGTAATTACGATCCTGACATGCTCGACCGGGGCGATTACCCAACCTGGCTCAAAAAACGGGTATCCGGCTCCACCGGCCACTTGTCCAATTTTGAAGCTGCTCATTTGGTCCGCGAATGTGCAGTAAATCTGCAGTTTCTGGTCCTGTCCCATCTTAGTGAAAATAACAACGTCCCGGATTTGGCCCTGAACACCGCGCGGGAGGTTTTAGGCCCCGAAATGAATATCGCCCTGGCCCATCGTAACCAGGCCAGTGAAATGTTTGTCCTTAGCTGACATATCGGTTCTCATCGCAAAAAGTTGGTTAAAAGAGAAGACTTTTAGACAGGATTACATGATTGACTTGATATAAAATCCTGTTAATCAAGGTCTTGCAATCTCTTAAGGTGCTGTTGCGGTTTTTTTGTGTTAATAGTATTGGCGCCATAAACCTAAGCCGTTTTGGCTGAGCCGTTGGATTAGGCGATGAAAAAGCGGCAATAATCACTTCCCGACACCTTCCATAAGCAGAGCGATTGCAATTGCCAAACCATCTATCCTGATCATCCTGTTATCCTGTCAAAAATAATATTTATTCAGATAACCAGGATCAAAACAACCAACTTTTTTGGAGTTGAACCCGTAATAAAAAAGCCCCGCTCTACTCAGGTAAAGTGGGGCTTTTTGGTTTTTATACAATGCCAAATCCAGAGCAAACCACCCGGCTTCAGCAATTCATCTGATTATCAAGTGCCAAAGTTGCCGAAACGTTTCTCCTCTTCTTCATCCGGCAGGATGATTTTCGGTTTAACCAGGAAAATCAACACACTTTCATCCTTGATTTTGCCGCGGTTGGTGAACAGCCTCTGAAGCAGCGGAATTTTGCTCAAAGCCGGAACACCCACTTCTTTTTCAGTTTCAACTGTGCGTTTACGCCCCCCCAACAGCAGTGTCCCGCCGTCGGGAACCTGTACACGGGTAACCACGGAATTGATTTCCGTAACCGGCTGTTGAATTCTACCGGTTGAAGCGTTGCTGCCTTCGACAAGCAAACCGCCTTCAGGAGTGGTGTCAGCACTGGTGGAGCTGGCGCCAACATTAAAGGTAAAGGTCTCCATCCGCAGCACGTTTTCGATATTGAAATCACCATACAGTATCACATGACGTTTATCCGCGGAAATAATCGGTGTAACATAAAACGTAACACCCGTGTAGGCGTCATCAATCTCCGGCTCGTAAATACCAATTCGATTATCCACCACGGCTTCCAATCGCGAAACATATGGCTGCGTTACCGTAAAGTTGACACTGGCCATTTCACCGTTGAAAACCGTCAGGTGCGGTGCATCCAGAAATCTGCTGCGTTGGTGGGCCTGAGTGGCTCGCATCAGGAAATCCACCTGAATGTTATCCAGGAATGAACCCGCCAGAGTAAAACCGGTATTGGAACCTCCTCCCAGTGAACCGGGCAGAATGGTACCTGTCGGCTGAGACAGAGTAGCCGAACTCTGATTAACGGCGATAGGTGTCCAGCGTTCGGCTGACCCGGGATTAGTCCGAGGCGTCAGTATTTGTCGGCCGGTAACGTCATCAACATTACCGGTCTGGTCATACCCGGCGTTACCCAGATGAAGATAGAAATCTATATCCAAACCAATATCTTCCAGGAAATTGGCATTGATTTCCAAAATTCGCAGTTCCAGCGAAACCTGTTCGCCAAAAGTTTTTCGTAATTCTTCAATAAGTTTTACGATTTCTCGGTGTATCTTACGGGTTTGTTTGATGATCAGTGAGTTGGTCCCGTAAACTTCAATAGTTCCATCAACCTCTGCATCCTCTTCAGCATATTCTTCCCAGTTGTCCAGATTGGTTGCGTTCTGGATGAGGTACTTCAATTCATCGGCACGATAGTAAATACTGCCGCCGCCCATC
>JAFGSR010000168.1 GCA_016934515.1 Sedimentisphaerales bacterium | reverse complement strand
TGGCAATAAGGCGATAAACTTTAGCCGGGCAATAAACCATTTTTTCCTCTCAATCAACCAACTTTTTCCGAGTTGATCCAAAAATATTTTGTTAAAGATCAGAATAAGAAAGGCGTAAGAGATGAAACCATCAAGTCCTATCATTATAGAACGAAGAATGTTTATCAAAACGGCAGCGGCGGTGGCAATGCCTTTGCTGGTCGGCTCGGTCAAGGCTAAAGCGGATCAGTCGGCCAAGGTTGAGGCTGATGAGTCCGTCAAGACACCGTCGCGGAAGCATAAGATTCTTGCCTGCAATATACGCACACCACTTCCACAGGACGATAAGGAGGGCAACGGTTGGGAGGCTCGTAAGGAGTTTTGCGTGGAGGTAATGCGTACGCAAAAGGCGGATCTGATTGGGCTGCAAGAATGCTACGGTATTCAGCTTGATTATCTGAAATGCCAACTGCCGGAGTTCGGGAGTTTTGGTCAAGCTATTCCGGGGCCGGTGTATAATCCGCTTAACGCTATTCTTTACTCCAAGGCTCGTTACGAGGTGATTACTTGCGGAGGCTATTGGCTTTCGGAAACGCCACACATAGCCGGTTCCATTTCGTGGGATTCGCTGCGGCCGAGGTTTGCTAACTGGATGGATCTGAAAGATCGGGCCTCCGGTGAAGTGTTTCGCTATTGGAACACACACTTCGATCACAAAGGAGTGGTGGCTCGGCAAGAACAGGCGCGGGTGCTGATGGAAGCTGCCGGGGCCTATCCCGAGACGCCCCAGATTCTGAGCGGCGATCTGAATACCGATGCCACCACGGCACCGATCAAAGTCATCAAAGATGCCGGCTGGATCGACAGCTACACGGCTGTGAACGGTCCTGAAGATCCCGGATTCACTTACCATCGTTTCTGGGGGCCGAAATATGCTTCCAAGGCAAAAACGGGAAAGATCGACTTTATATTCTGCTACGGAGCAGTGCAACCGATCGCCTCTAAGTTAATTTTAGATCAGCGCAACGGGCGTTATCCGAGCGATCATTACTTCCTTTCGGCGGAGGTAATTTTGAAGCCTAGCGGGGAAGCAACCAAGAGCATTTGACAGCCTGAAAATAGAGGATGCAATGGAAATTCACGAAGCCCAAACGGTTCTCGAACCGGCGAAGACGTTGCCGGTCTGTGCGAAGGTAGATGTTGCAGTGGTTGGAGCGGGTCCGGCTGGAATGATGGCGGCGCTAGCTGCGGCTGAGGACGGTTTGAAGGTGGCTCTCATCGAAAATCGCGGCTTCGTCGGGGGCAACCTTACAATTGGTTTGCCGATCCTGGGATTTCTCAGCCAAAAGGGTAAACCCATCATTGCGGGTTTGCCTCAGAAGCTAATTGACCGATTGAAAGCGAGAAATGCCGCCGGTCCACATCAGGCGTGTCCTTTGCATGTGAGTTTGACGCTGATTGAGCCGGAGGCGGTTAAAGCGGTCGGGCTGGAGATGCTCGCTGAACGCGGCGTCGATCTGATGCTAAACACCATGTTCTGCGGAGTTTTGATGGATGGCAATCGGATCGGAGCTTTGATTGTCGAGAGCAAGTCGGGGCGAGAAGCAATTTTTGCTGATCTGATTATCGATGGGACCGGAGACGGTGATGTAGCTTTTCAATCGGGAGTGCCGTGCGAGAAAGGCAGTGAACAGGGGAAAATGCAGCCTCCTACGCTGATGTTTTGTCTGGGCGGTGTTGATACCGAACGGCTTCGAATGAGCCTGGCGAATGAGCCGGAGACCTACGATGCCGATTTTATCCCGGCTGGTTATTTCGGCCAAAACCGCCGGTTCATCGTGGTGGGTCTGCGAAAACTAATTACCCAAGCGCGAGCCGAGGGATTTGTTATTCCGAATGAGCGAACGATTATCATCAGCGGGCTTCGGGAAGGTGAAGTCTGGATTAACATGACGAGGGTCAAGGGGATCGACGGCACCGAATCTCGTAGTCTGACGGCCGGTGAGATTGAAACACGGGGTCAAATCGACGATCTGTTTAGGTATCTGGTCGGCTATGTGCCGGGTTTTGAAAAAGCTTTTGTGTCGAAAGTGGCACCTTTTTTGGGCATCCGCGAGACTCGACGGATAGTAGGACAGTACACAATGACCGGCGATGACATTCGGAACTGTTGCCGATTTGATGACGCAATTGCGGTGGGGAGCTATCCTATCGACCTGCATAGTCCCGATGGTAATGATTGTAAGCTGGAGTGGTGCGGTGATTGCTACGACATTCCTTATCGATCGCTGGTTCCGCAGCAAGTGGAGAACCTGCTTGTTGCCGGGCGAAGCATATCGACGACCCACGAAGCTATGGCGGCGATTCGGGTGATGTCAACGTGCATGGCGATGGGTGAAGCGGCCGGACGAGCGGCCAAGATGTGTATCCGGGAAAAAGTTTCGCCGGTGGACCTGGATGTACACAAGCTGCAGAAGGAAATGCTTAATTGTGGTGCATATTTAAGAAGTCAACCGGAATAAACGGAGATGCAAGCAAAAGCTGCGTGGGTAACAATTTACCAGCTTTCGCTGGACCGGATTCGCCGCGATCCACGAGAAGTTTCGACGCTCCCGTTGGTCGCTACGGTTTTCGGAAACAGCGAAATACAAATTCCTATACATTCAAGTTAGCCGCCCAACAAGTCAATTATTTATCGGTGGAGATGAGTTTGACGAGGTGATTTTTCAATGAGTTGATGATTTGTGGTGATTGAATTTTATCGGTGATAACGGTATCGATCTGATCGGTGTCGAGTACCCCGGCGAGGGCGCGTTTTCCGAATTTTGATGAATCGATTAGTAGGAAGACTTTTTCGGCCCACATAGCCATGAGCCGTTTGGTGTTGCGATTGAAGGCGGCGTTTTCGAAGGTGCCCTGTTCGGGAACGAAGCCGGTGCAGGAGAAAAAAGCTTTGTCAACGTGGAAGGATTCCGGGGAGAGATCGACGTCGAACCCGACGTAGGAGAAGGTTTCGTTATCGAAGATGCCGCCCAGGCCAATGACGCGGATTTCGTTGGCTTCGGAAAGCTCAAGCGTAACCAGGATGGAATTGGTGACGACGGTGATGTCACGGCAGCAACCGGCGAGGGCGCGGGCGAAACAGGTGATGGTGCTGGAGCCGTCGAGGAAGATGGTGTCGCCGGGGTGGATGAACTCGAGTGCTTTGGCGGCGATTTTTTCCTTTTCGGCCAGGTTAATCTGCATTCTGCTGGGGAGGTGAGCTTCGCGGAAATGGGTGGGCGTTTCGATGCGCTGGGCACCGCCCTTTACCTTGACCAGTAAGCGGGCCTGGGAGAGGTAATCGATGTCGCGTCGAATGGTAAATTCTGATACGCTAAACATTTGCGCCAATTCAGTCAGGGAAGATACGCCGACTTTTTGAACGTGAGCCAGGATTTTTTGCTGTCTTTGTCTCATTACGTGCTTAATTATAAGCTAATTTTGCAAAATATGCCAGTTTTTTTGCAATATTATTGACAAATATTGCAGATTTGGTAGAATTGATGTTTTGATTGACTGTGATTGGATAGGAGTTATTATTGTTTGGCGAAAAGCGGTTTTGTAGCCTGGAAATGGGAGCCGCAGAATGATGCGGTATTTTTGACCGCGAAAGTGACAAAATTAAGGAATTGGAGAGTTAACGAGAATGAAAAATTTGATTCAGTGTCCGGATTTCAAGCCTAAAAAACTTACTTTTGGTGAGGTACCCTGTTTTCAATACAACAAATCGCTTGCGCAAGAACTCAAGGGCGGTATGACGAAAAAGGATGCGATTTTCCTTTACGAGCAGATGTTGGCGATTCGGGCGTTTGAGACGATGATCGTGAAACTGCGTAGCGGTGAGTTGGTGCCTTTTGAAGGGTATCGGTTTTCCGGGGCGACGCACCTGTCGATCGGTCAGGAAGCGTCGGCGGTGGGAGCGAACGCGGCATTGAAGGCGGACGACTACATTACGAGCAGCCATCGCGGACACGGGCACGGGATCGCCAAGAGTGCTTTTGCGCTGCGGGAGATGAACGATAAGCAGTTGAATAGTTTTATCGCTGAGGTGAGTTACAAAAGTGATAAAAAGACGTTGCTGGGCCAGGCGCTGGACGTGCACATGTACCGGACGATGACGGAGTTCATGGGCAAGGAAGAGGGTTACTGCCGGGGGCGTGGCGGCGGAATGCACATTGCCGATTTCAACGTGGGGCACCTGGGCGCCAACGCGATTGTGGGCGGGAGTATTCCGATTGCTACTGGGGCGGGGATTTCGATGATGCTGCAGAAAAAGGATCGGGTAACGTTATGTTTCTTTGGTGACGGGGCGAGTAACAACGGGGTATTCTGCGAATCGCTGAACATGGCGTGCATGGGTCAGTTTGAGCGGGGCGTGCCGGTGATTTTTTATATTGAGAACAATGGTTTCGGGATGACCGGTCGCAGTACGGGCGAAGTTACGGGGATCGATTATCTGGCGCGGCGGGGCTGGGCTTACAACGAGAAGGGGATGCATGCGGAAGTGGTTAACGGCATGGATGTGCTGGCGGTGCGTGACGCGGTGGCACGGGCGGCGGAGATTTGTCGCAAGGGTGAAGGTCCGGTGCTGCTGGAGGTGAAGACTTACCGTTACATGGGCCATTCATTGAGCGATCAGAATAAGTATCGTAGTGAAGAAGAGATTGAAGCCTGGAAGTGTGAAGACGCGATCGGGCAAATTAAGCAGGAGTTGGTCAAGTCGGGAGTTATGGAACCGCAAGAGGTGGAGGACACTGAGAAGCGGGTTTACGCGGAGATGGAGCAAATCACCATTGCGGCGGCGAATAGTGCTTATCCGGAAGCTTCGACGATTTATGAAGGTTTGTACAGCGATTCAACCAGTGACGGGATTTCGGCGGATCTGGCGACGAAGGATTACAACGCTGATGCGATTCAGAATTATCGGGATAATAAGGGTAGCATGCCCTACCGGCGGGCGGTGTTGGAAGCGATGACCGAAGAGATGCTGCGGGACAAGCGGGTGGTGTTTTATGGTGAAGACGTGGCGGAACACGGTGGAGCGTTTGCGGCGACGGCGGGGCTGTATGAGATATTCGGGGGTGAGCGAGTGTTCAACACCGCGATATCAGAGGTGGCAATCTGTGGTTCGGCGGTGGGGATGGCGATGACGGGGATGCGGCCGGTTTGCGAGTTGATGTATATTGATTTCATGCCGATGGCGATGGACCAGTTGGGTAATCAGGCGGCGAAAAACAAGTATATGTTCGGTGGCAAAGCGGTGATACCGATGGTTTGCCGGACGACGATCGGGGGCGGTAAAGGTTACGCCGGCCAGCACTCGCAAAGTCTGGAAGCGATTGCGACGCAGATACCGGGTCTGAAAGTGGTGGTGCCTTCGACGCCGGCGGATGTTAAAGGGATGCTGAAGACGGCGATTCGGGATGACAATCCGGTGATTTTCATTGAGCATCAGTTGCTGTACGGCGACCGCGGTGTTGTGCCGGAAGGAGAACATCTGGTGCCGTTTGGTAAGGCGGCGATTCGTCGGGAAGGTGCGGATGTTACGATTATGGCTTATTCGTATCTGGCATTGGAAGCGGCCAAGGCGGCGGAGATACTGGCGGGCAAGGGAGTGGACGCGGAAGTTATCGATGTCAGAAGCCTGATACCGTTGGATGTGGAGACGATAATCGAGTCGATCAAGAAGACAAATTACGGCTGCGTGGTTTCGCAGGCGCCGGGGACGGGCTGTTTTGGCGAACATATTATCAATCAGATTCAGAAGAAGGCGTTCGATTATCTGGATGCGCCGATTGAACTGGTTGCGGCTTGTGAAGTGCCACCGCCGATGGCGCCGACTCTGGAAGCGGAGAATATGCCTAACGCGGAGAAGATCAGCGCTGCGGTACTGGCGATGTTGGGCAAGGCGTAAGAAATAATGACGAAGCTCGAATGACAAATTAATGACGAACGGGATTTTTCAGGAGCGAACAAGATTAATGGCAACGGAAATTAAGATACCGATACCGGATCAGACGACGGAAGAAGTACGAATTGTCAAATGGATGAAGGCACCCGGGGAAGCGGTGGCGAATGGTGAAGTGGTGCTGGAGGTCGAGACGGACAAATCGGTAATTGAGGTGGAGTCGGTCGGCGAAGGGGTGTTGCTGGAACAGTTGCACGCGGAGAATGATATGGTTCCGGTGGGCAAAGTGGTTGGTTTTGTCGGCGCAGCAGGTGAGAAGGTGAGTTCGTCAGCGAAGTCTGCTGGGGCTGCGGCAACGGCAGTTGGATCGAAATCGCAAACTGCGGAATCGGCTGGGAGTCCGTCAGTGGTAACTGCTGCAAGTGCTGTGCCGGCGGGTGTCAGTGAAGTGAAGGTACCGATTCCGGATCAGACGACCGAAGAAGTACGGGTGGTCAAGTGGTTGAAATCGGTTGGCGATGCGGTGGTGAAGTCTGAAGTGGTGCTGGAGGTCGAGACGGATAAATCGGTAATTGAAGTGGAGTCGGTCGGCGAAGGCGTTTTGCTGAAGCAGCTACACGTGGAAAATGATATGGTGCCGGTGGGTAAGGTGGTGGGGTTTGTAGGGCCGTCGGGGACGAAAATTGGTGATGCGGCAGGTCAGGCGAGCGGTATCAGCGGGATGGCGTCGAGTACGGTGTCGGCGGCGGCAGCACCAGCGGCGGTTTCAACTGATGCGGGCGGGCGGATTATGGCATCGCCGGTGGCGAAAAATCTGGCGGCCAAGCTGGGAGTTGACCTGCGGCAGGTGACGGGCAGCGGGCCGAACGGTCGAATTATTAAGGCGGACGTGGAAACCATCGCGGCGAGCGGTAGTTCAACCGGTTCGACCGGGATAGCAGTGATGGGCACGGAAACGGTTCAGGCGGTGTTGTTGGACGGTGGTCGGGTAATGGCGTCGCCGAGAGCGAGAAAGTTGGCAAGTGAATCGGGTGTGGATTTGCGGCTGGTCAAGGGGACCGGCGCGGGCGGGCGGATTGTGGGAGATGATGTGCAGAACTTTGCCGGAGCGACGGGCAAGGCAGTGACGGCTGAGGCAGTTGCGGCTGGACCGGCACCTGATCAACCGCAGCCGGGCACGGAAGTGGTAGTTACAAAGATGCGACGAGCGATCGGAATGAACCTGCAGATGAGCAGTCGCGACGTGCCGCACTTTAATGTAACGATGTCGGTTGACATGAAGCGGGCAATGGCGTTCCGTAAGGAGATTAACCAGGGCCGGGAAAACGGCACCAAAATTTCGGTGAACGACCTGGTGATAAAAGCGGTGGCCAATGCATTGACACATTATCCGGCGGTAAACAGCCGATTTACGGGAGAGAAAATTATTTACCTGCCGGATATAAATGTTGGTGTAGCGACGGCGGTGAAGGAAGGGCTGGTGGTGCCGGTGCTGACCAATGCGGAGAAGCGTAGTTGGGAGGAGCTAGCGGTGGAGACCAAGCGGCTGGCGTTGGAGGCGCGGACGGGTAAAATTATCGGGGCGGGTAAGGGGACGTTTACGGTTTCAAATTTAGGAATGTTTGGGGTGGACAACTTTACGGCGATAATCAATCCGCCGGAGAGTGCGATTCTGGCGGTGGGTGCGGTGAAAGATGAGGTGGTGGCGATTGAGGGCGGGATCGGGATCCGGCCGATGATGAAGATGACGTTGTGCAGCGACCATCGGGTGATTGACGGAGCACTGGCGTCGGAGTTTTTGCGAAGCATTAAGACATTCCTGGAAGATGAGATTTGCTGACGTCAATTTGCTTTTTTCCACGGACAGGCGAAAGAAACTTTTTTGATTGACCTGCATTAGCTACCGGAGCATATTGGAGCTATGAAGAGTCGATTGTATCCGATATTTTGTGATTTGGCAGGCAGGAAGGTGCTGGTGGTGGGCGGTGGTCAGGTAGCTGAGCGGAAAGTGGAGTCGCTTCTGGCGAGTAGAGCGAAGGTGGTGGTGGTTAGCCCAGAATTGACGGAAGAATTGGGAATTCTTGAAGCAGAGGGGAAAATTGAGGTTTGCCGGCGGAAATATGAGGACGGGGATATTACAGGGAAGTGGCTGGTGGTGGCGGCGTGTGGTGATGGTCAGGTGAATCGTCAGGTTTTCGAGCAGGCAACTGAACAGGGAATTTTTTGTAATGTGGTGGATGAGCCGACGTTGTGCAGTTTCCAGGTGCCGGCGGTGGTAAGGCGGGGATTAATGCAAATTGCGGTCTCCACGGGTGGGGTCAGTCCGGCATTGTCAAAAAAAATTCGATTGGAGCTGGAAAATCATTTCGGTGTTGAGTTTGAGGGTTTTTTAGAGGGATTGGGGGAGCTTCGCGAGCATGTAAAGGGGAAATATCCGGATGCACAACCCAAACGGGCGGAAATATTGCAGGATTTTGCCAATTCTGAGGCATTTGAGCTTTTGAAGTTGGGTAAGTTGAATGAATACAAGCAATTACTGGATGAATTTAAAGATCGCTAAGGTAGTTACTTTGTGATTTAAGTCACATAACAATTTCCAGAAAAAAACATGCTCACCAAATTTATGTTATTATATCACAAGTAATTATGACGTTTTTTTTTCATTTCAAATAAGCTTGCAGGTAAAGGGGTAAGCCCACTAATATGATGTCTGGAAATTGGTACGCGAAATCGTATGGGCGTATGGGCAAGAACGGCAAGTGACGATACGGTTTAGCGGTGTTGGTTAGATTGTTTTGAAACTGGATTTGGGCGAGTCAAGTAAAGCTTTCCCATCAACTAAACTGTTTGAATCTGAATGCGAGGTAGATTATGGCAGACATGGAAGCATTGAAAAATGCAGTGATTAAGGGTGATCAGGCCACAGCTAAGGACATAACGACCAAAGCGGTTGAAGAAGGAATGGATCCGGAGTCCATTCTGAATGATGGATTGATAGCCGGTATGAACGTGATAGGGGCAGCGTTCAAGAAGAATGAGGTTTATGTACCGGAAGTACTGATCGCGGCCAGAGCGATGAAAACGGCGATGGAAATCCTGGAGCCGAAGCTGGTGGAAGCCGGTGTGGAACCTATTGGAACGGTGGTAATGGGAACGGTTCAGGGCGATCTGCACGATATCGGAAAAAACCTGGTAGCGATGATGCTCAAGGGTGCCGGATTCAATGTTATAGATTTGGGAACAGATGTATCCCCGGACAAATTTCTGCAGGCAGCCAAGGAGCATAAAGCCAAGGTTGCGGGTCTGTCGGCATTATTGACGACGACGATGCCGATGATGGAAAAAACGGTATCGGCGTTTAAGGAAGCGGGAATAGATGCGAAAGTAATGATAGGTGGAGCACCAGTGACCCGAGATTACGCGGACAAGATCGGTGCGGCAGGCTTTGCCGCAGATGCCGCATCAGCGGTAGATATCGCAAAAAAACTGGTCAGTTAAGCCCACCCAGGACAGAACAGAGTCGAATTGCAAGAAATCCGCACGTTCCAGAGGAATTTTGGTCCGTGCGGTTTTTTTATCTTATTGGCAAGACAGTATTTATACTGATAAGAAAATTGCGAAAAGTTGTGGTTGTAAGCAGGAATAAGGCCAATTTTTTATTGACAAATGGGGTAAAACCCCGGAAAATGCCTAAAATTTATACTAGATGGGCATGATGATTCCTGGCGTGTCCTATTGTAAAGGGTTGTCAGGTATAAATTTAGCAGATGAGTTGTATGTAATACTCATTTGTAAATGGTATAAAGGGGACGGTGCAAAAATTATCCACCGTTATCCCGGCATCGTTGGCGGGCAAGACCCGAAAGCCAAGGATGCAGGTGAACCCGCGTAGAGAGGGGCAAGTGTGGTTTGCCGAAATGGGTTTTTGTAATTACTTACCATAAAAGAGCCTACGTAACACCAACCTTACCTGTAAGGAGGTCACCTTGAATCGATTATTACGTAGAAGAGGCCGTCAAGGGGAAAAACTGTACCAGAGTATCATCAAAAGAATGGGACTAAAAAGCCAGAAAGCTAAACGCAGTAACCTGGAAGCGGAGTTTCTGGAGCCTCGCGTTTTGTTGACGACCCTGACGTTACCGGCAGATGTCCAACAGGAAACTACCTTTCTCTATGCGGACCCGGAGGAAAATGATTCGGGCAGCGATGTAGCCGTGTTTAATGAGGTACGTATAGGTACGTTATCCGGGATGGGCCCCAGCAAAGATGTGGTGGTGGAACTTCTGAATTACCGTGGCGAAGATATTCCCGGGGATTTGGTGGTTGACGGCCAGACGATCAGAATTGGCGGCGGCCCGGGAGGCATATCGATAATTGATGAAGTGCCCTCGGATGTATTAGGTGGTTTGGGGGCTTCCATAAACGCATTAGCGAGCAATACCAACGGTGACACATTTGGTATCACCACGGGTGGATTTCTGGTTGAAGTTGACAGAACATTAGGTGTGATAGATAGATTAATAGGCGAAGTGGTAGATACGGATAACGCGGGGGCGAAGGGTAATGATGTTATCTTTACGGATTTTGATGCGGCGGCATTTGATCCGGTAACCGGGACCTTATACGCGGTGGTAGTAGGCCCCACATCCTTTGATGGAGTTGGTCAGGTATTAACAACGGGGGAGGTATTAATTTCTATCGACACGATTACGGGTGAAGCGGAAGCAATCGGAGTAAATAATCAGGGGCAGACTGACTACAGCTTAAGTGGAGTATCCGGTCCCGGTGACGATATTCTAACGATTGTCCATACCGGTCAGAATGGAATAGGCGAGCCGATTTTCCTGGCCTATGACAATGGAGTTAACGGAGCAGGTGACGTTGAAAACCAATTTTTGACTATATCGGTAGTCAAGGCAGACATTGGCAACTCGATAGGAATATTTACCGCCCCGCGTGCTACAGTGGATGACAGCGACATAGTAGAAGGTTTGATGTACGATCAGTTTGGCCGATTGTTTGGATTGTTGCACCAGGCCGGCTCGATGGATGGCGGCACGTTGGTAACCGTGGACCTGGATGCAGCAGTTGCCGACCGCTTCCAGGATATTGTTGATTTTGGTGATCAGCCCACGGGTGGCGCTGATCCGCCTCCGATCTTTCTTACGGGTATGTCCTTTGACGACACTAATAATGTTGGCTACGCAACAGATCCGACAAGTGGGACATTGTATGCAATAAATACTGAGTTTATCCAGGAGGTGGATGATCAGTTTGTGATAGTTGGCGGATTATCAGACATTTATCTGATGTATATAGCTTCTAGTACGCCGGATGTATATATTACGATAACCAGTTTAACTATAGACAGTGACGGCAATCGTGTATATACCCCAACCGGCGGCACAGAGGCATTGTTGTTTATTGACGAGGATGATGCAAGTGTATCGACACCAAGCGGCGCCGGCGGGGTAATGATTGGTACCATTCCTCAGACATTGGAAGAAACACAGTACTGGTCACCGGGGCAGTTAAGCACGGTAGGTACGTTTTTTGACGATTCTGAGGTTGCGGCTGATCCCGGTCCGATAGGAGCATATCCGGGTGGTGGCATTCGTCCGGGCATTATAGTAGCACCTGACTTTGAGGGTAAACCCCAGGATATTGGCCGAATCCAGATTGGCGGCGGGGTTTTTGGTGATGTGTCAATTAACGGCAGCATCGACTTGTTTTACGCCGGATTTTTGGGAACCAACGATTTTGTGGTTGACGGCGACTTGAATAATCTGGTAGTGCATACCCAGGCGGGCGGGGTTAGTGAATCGGATAACAGTTGGACACTGGCAGGTTCGGCGTCATACGGGGGCAGCGGCAATTCACCGGTTCTTGATGTGCAGGGGAACCTGGGAAGTGTATATGGTCAGGGTGACTGGGGATTGCCGATACTGGTGCATGGTGCAAGTGATGCGCCGCAGTTCCCGGGTGTGTACGACGTTTTTTCCGAAAAATATGTTCGTGCTTATCGAGAGCTTGAGCGGAAAATTGACGATAACGGGGATACTGTATCATTCATGTCCGGAGCAATGGACACCAGCGGGGGCTGGATTCTCACTAATGATACTGTGGCAGAAGCGCAATATCTGGGGACGATAGACGGCAAGATTTCGGTGCTGGGCGAGACGGAGAGTAGTGATTGGGACACCGAGGATTATTACAGCTTTGGAGTATTTGCCGGTCAGACGCTGACGATCAATCTGTATGACGCGTATGGAACGTTTGGAGCCAGCGGTCATCCGTTGCTTCCCGGCACGAAAGTACCCGCAGAAGCGAATTTGACTCTGATAGATCCTGACGGCGAGTTGGTGGCTTTGCTTGGTGAAGTGGATATCGTTACCGGTGCGCCGCTGGAATTGGAATACACGGCGGAAAAAGCGGGAATATACACCGTCGTAGCAGCAGCTGATATTATTGGCAGCAGCAACACAAATTGGATTATGTCGTATAGGCTGGAGATTGAGGGTGTCAGCGAGACGACCTTTGGCGGGGGCAATGTGCTTACCGACGTTCGTTACGGTCATCTAGCGAATTACCCACGGCCTACGGTCGAGGTGCTGAACGGCAATATGGGGGCTTTCAGTAGCGGCGGGGCAATGCGTAATGTGCAGATTCGCGTTGACGATGGGAGCCTGGGAGGTTTGCGGGCAGGTTTTAATGGCTCGGTGGTGGGCTTTAACTGGGATGATGATGATGGAATTGTAACATTACCCGATCCTTCAGTGTTCACGGCGGGCGATATTGGTCAGGTGAGTTCGCCAGTTGACAGCACGATAAATATAGAAGCAGGCAGCCAGATCAGTTCGGTAAAAATGGGAGGCAGTCTTTCCGGGTTGATCGTATCTAACGGTAATATTGGCGAAGTGGTAATCGCTGGTAGTTTCAGCGATGAGATGAATCACGATTCCGGTACAATTATTTCTGGGCAACCGACGGGGATTTTCGCGAACGCCGACGAGATCGGCGAGCCGGGAGTTATTGACCGGATTTATGTAGGTGGAGATTTTGGTTTGTCGGTATTTAGTGGGAGCTTCGGATCTGGCATTCCGGTCAGTGTCGGAGGTCGCGGCGGTAATGTTCGGTTTGTTGATATTCAAGGCAGCATAGTTGTAAATATGTCAGGATATTTTGGACCATTCGGTCCGTTTGAATTCGCGGCGGGTCAATCGGTAACGGTTACTGACGACTCAGGCGTTCTGGTGAAATTGTCGCCGGGTTATACGGGAGAAGAAGACGTTGATGAATTCCTTTTTGTGACTCCGCCGGATGATGTTACTGATCCTAATGCTACCCCCAACGAAGGCGGAGTGCTCACGGTGCAGTTGCTGCCGATATGGGATTTGTCCTATGCGGACTATATACAAAGCTTTGGGTTTTACAACCAGGCTGTTCTGGGATACGTGATAACGGAGGTTACTTCAACGGATGGTTTGCGGGTCACGACGACAGGCGGGCCGGCGGAACTGGGTGTATTGAACGTTACCGGAGACCAGAATAACCGGGTTAATATCACCGGAAATGATGAGATATCGGTTTTGCAGGTGAATGTTGACGGAGCAATAGAGCAGATAGTCAACAGTACCCCGGGGGGCGATATTGTATCTATTGTAATCGCTGAAGGTACGGGTTTCGTGGAAGATCCAGATGATCAAGGGACGACTCCAGCCGATCAAGGTGATGAAGATGTGGTGACATTCCCGCCGGGTGGTCAGCCTTTTGCTTTGATAAGTATTGACGGCCATCTGGGACGGACGGAGAACTCGACGGGTCAGATTATTGAAACGGTCGAGATTGCACCGATAGAAGATGATGTTCTTAGAGCGATTATCAATCCGATAGGATCTCAGGTTTCCGGATTGCTTTCGGCGGTGGGAATAGACAGGATAGTTATTGGCGGATCACTGGGAGATACCAGAATAACCGGTGATGTAGATAGAATTACCCTGAACAGTGACAACAGTCGGGCTGGGGGTCAGTTTGATGGGATGGACGGGGCATTGGTAATCGAGGGCAACCTTAACCGGATAAGTCTGGGTGATGGTATCCGTCATCCGGGCACAGGCGAATGGGCTCAGTCGGGTATATTCGTTACAGGTGTAATCGTTTTCGCTGAAGCACATGATGCAGGACACGATATAGGCGGTCCGCTTTTTGGCAGCGGCGGCATTGTACGAGTGCAGGTGAGCAACGGAGCAAGAATAACAGGTTATAACGCTTCAGGCGGAACAAGTGAGCGAGTTCGTGGTTCGCGTTATATAGCCGATACGATTTCGACGACCTCCATGTTTGATAATTACCAGCTTTATAACTCTAGTACGGGAACAGTTGACCCGATAGGTTTTATTGAAGTACGGGGTGCCGGTTCGGAGATACGAGGGGCCTTTATTAAGGCCCAAAGTATCAATACTATTCAGGTATTAGGAGGGGCCGAGGGGATATTCGACACTCGAATTAATGCATTGATAGTCGGTCCGTTAACCATCGAAGAAAGTATAATAGGACAAATAACCGTAGGTGGAGCAGGTATTCATAATACAATAATCTCAGCAAACCGGGACATCGGCCGAATAACCATCCAGCGAGGTGGCACTATTGAGGACAGTGAGATTTTCTGCGGTATACATATTGGTACGATAACGGCAGATGAAATTAACCGGACGAATATAAACGCGTTCGACCAGATAGATCGAGTTACTACTACGGGGGACATATTTGATCTGGTGCTTGAGGCGGGTGAGTTGGGGACGCTGAGCAGCCGGGGCGACATATTGGGTTCGGGCATCTTCGTTGCCGGGCCGGTAGCTATGATTCAAAGCCGGGGAGATTTAATCAGTACGATTGAGGTAACCGGGCCTTATGGTGATTTGCGGGCGATCAAGGCCGGCGGAAATATTGGTACGCCGGTAGGTGGGATTATTATTGTGGACGGCAAGGTAGGGACCATCTCGGCAGGTGGTGATTTCCAGGCGGAGTTGCTGTTGAACTGGGATCCTGCGCCGGTGGGACCGGGCAATCCGCTGGGTCCGCACGCAAAATATGATCGGGCCGGTATCGAGTTGAAAAGCTTGAAGGCAGGCGGTCAGGTGCTCGGGTTGGGTGATATCGGGGGAGATGTCGGATCGATAATCAGCGGTGGTGAATTTGGTAATCCGGGTTCGGAATTTGGCATCCATGGCGATCTGGGTAAGCTGACAATCGGCAGCGGGCGGACACCGGGTGATCTGGAAAGTTCGGTATCTGTCGATGGTGATTTTGGCATTGCAAAAGTTATGGGCAGTGTGAACGGCCAAATTGAGGTTACGGAAGATTTCCGTTCGCTGATGCTCAAGGGAATCGGAGACGACCGTGCCGATCTGAACGCCAGCATCACAGTTGGTGAAGATTTTGGCAAATTGACAATTATTAACGGTGACATTGCGCTGACCGACGTGGTGGACGGCGGGCCGGTAACGATTGATGTGGCGGGAACAGGGCCGCAGATTGTGATTCGCGGATCGGACATTTCCGGTACGATTATAATCGGCGGCGGTGAAGGGATCGACATCGACGGATCGATAACCGGCAGCGGCAGATATATTTCGACGGGCAATATCGGGACATTACACATTTCGGGTAACATCGAAGCCGGTGGAGTGCTGGATATTACGGGCGATCTGGAAAAGCTGATTGTGGACGGTTCGATTTTCGGTACGGTGCACGTTACGGGCAATATCGGCAGTATTCAGGCTGCTAATATTCTGGACGATGAGTCGCTGGTTACGGCCGGCGGTGATATTCGCAGCCTGGATGTGAGTGGTTTGATGCGGAACACTTATGTGTTGGCAGGTTTTGATCCGGGTGAGGTATTTGACGACAACGATGATCTTATCGACCGGAGCACGCTGATAATCAACGGCGAGGCACTGGAAGGTGATATTCTGACGGGCAAGGTTGACACGTTGGATAATTCGGTAATTGCCGCCGGTGTAAGTCCGGGCCCGAATACGATTTTTGGAGATCAGGACGGCAGCGATACGCCGGGTGAAGGGTTGAGCACCATCCGGCGGATGAGTATCGGTCAGATCATCGGACAGGGCAGTCCCTTTGGAGTATTCGCCGATGCTCAGATTGTGTCGCTGCGAATCGAGGGCATGAGATTTCCTACGCCGATTTCCATGGTAAGTGGTTTTAATTCGTGGACGATATCAGAACAGCTTCCGGACCTGGTAGGCGGAATAATTATTCAGCAGGGTCTGCCTTATCGAGGAATAATTAACGGTAACAAAGTAACCGTAGTATTGAGTGGGCCTGGAGAAGGTGAAGTTTTACCGGGGGCAGATCAGATTGAAACTATCCAGTTGCGTAACACTTCCGGCAAGACGAAATTGAAGGTTATGGCAGCGGGCGGGGCGACGATTGATGTCGGTCAGCTTTATAATGGCGACGATGAGTCCATGGGTACGGTGTTTGTTGATGGGTGGATTGGCAACCAGACTAATGACGCCTACATGGATATCAACGGTGATGTTGGTTTTATGAATCTGCGCGGGGTAGCATCGGGCAGTGAAGTGGTTGTCGGCGGTGATGTGACCAAGGCGATTTTAGGAGAAATGAACGGCACCGATGCCCTACCGACCAATATTGATATTCTGGGGGATGTGAAATTGCTGCAGAGTACGCAGGTAAGCGAGCAGGTGAACATCTCCGCGGCGAATGTAACCAAGGCGCTTTTCCGAGGCGACATGGACGGGATGCTTTACTGTTCCGACAGTTTGTTGTCTTATGCTCAGGTAACGGGCGATCTGGGTGGTGTGCTGAGTTCGGAAGGCGACATCGACAGAGTAATCGTAAAGGGAATGACCGGCGGTGAAGGATTACGTGAGGTCATGGGTATCCGTGCCGGAGGCAACATTGGCACCTTCCAAAGCAGCAGCATGCGTTTGAGCGTGGTTGCGGCAGGAGGCAATCTGGAACTAGCCCAGATAAACGGCAACATGGAATTCAGTACCCTGGCGGCTGGTTTGGATATTGGGCCAAGCGGAAAGTTGTTTGACTTTGACAGCACTGCCGCTGATGATCCTGATCGCGACCGGGCCCTGAGCGGAATTATCGACAAGGTAATAATCAATGGTGATTTCGTTGAATCTAACGTGGTTGCGGCTTTGGCACCGGGACAGGACGAGATGTTTGGCACCGGGGATGATCTGCTGGAGCAAAAGAACATTGAATTTTTGAATCCGCCGCAGGTTTCGAATGTATTTTTCGACGCGACGGATTTAAACGCTATTACGGTGGAGTTTTCCCATGAACAAACTGACGTAATCGGGGTAATTCGCGAAGTGGATATTCGTGGCGATGTCAGCGGATCGATATTCTCGCAAGATAGCTTCGTGATCGGAGCGGCCGGCATGGTGGGCAAAGTAAGCGTCGGCCGGGAGGCTTTTGTAGGTCAGGGTAATGTGAGTCTTCTGGAAGTAAACAGCAAGGACGTTGACGGGGCAACGTTGGAAGTTTCCGATATAACGGCAGCGAACGCATTAAGTCAGGCTTTTCAGATTCGTTCTATTGGACTGGACCAGATTTTCGGACTTAACCCGAGTTCCGGAGTGTCCGACGATATTATCATCGGCGGGGACGATAATCCTTTGACGGATCCAACTGCCTGGGTAACCTTCGACCAAGGATCCAACTCAGCAACATTTCACAACGAGGACGGTTTCGCCATCAATCGCTGGGGCACAAATTATTACCAGATAACTCTGGTCGCCAATCAGATCACCAATCAACAGGGAGTTTCGTTGGATGGCGAAGGTAACGTGCCCAGCGGCAATGGCATTCCCGGTGGTGATTTTGTTTATTACTTTGCGGTAGCTGATCTGGGCAATTCGATAGTAACGGCGTTTTCACCCTTTGAGGAATTTCCGGAAAACATGATCTGGTCCTACACCAGCCAAATGGGTGATAATCCTGGATTTACCGGTGATTCGGCATTGGATGAAGACGATTTTATTCGGATGAATGATCTGGTAGCGGGTCAGACTGTGGACGTAAATATATCCCAGGCAGTGGGCAGCGGGGGCGGCTCTGGTGGCTATACGGAAAATTCCAGCATCTATTTGGTACAACTGTGGCAGATTCATGATGATTCGGTTGCCGGTCAGACTTTTAATGTTATTGGCACAGATGGCGTCGAAGATATGGTGGAAGATGATCCGGACATAACGGTGTCTGCTGACCTGGTGGCTCCGGAGTTGGATGAACTGGCATATACCGGAACAAGTTATTACGGTTATGATGGAATCGGGCACAAGTTCTATAATATAAATCCGTTAGTGTTCAGCAATTTAGAGCTGCTAGAAAATGACCTTAATGATCTGAACAGTCTGGTAGCCAGCCAGGGTGCCATACTGGACCTGAAGGGATTGGCCGGTCACAGTTTGGATTCGCTTTGGGCGATTGCCGATTTTCAGCCAAATTCAGGTTCGGCACGTCAGAGCCTGGTTTTGATCAACAAGGTCAGCGAGGATATCAACAACCTCGATCCGGACAATCGGGCCAGCGTAACGATTTCGAGCAATAATATCGGAAGCACTTTTACCAACATTAGCGGACTGGCAGAGTTGGATGGAGTTTTGTATGGAATCGATGCTGCTACTAATACGCTGGTAAGGTTTAATTCTGATCCGAACAGTGCCGGCTTTGGCCTGGCAACAGCGGTGGGCTCCGGATTGGGGAACCTGGGTAGTGTGGATTCCAGTTTGGCGGACAATCTGGTAATTACCGGTCTGGCGCTGAATCAGGGCGGTGACGGGCTAATCGCACTACATAATCAACCGGTGAACGAAACCGGCAACCTGCTTCGTGACGCTTTATACACGATCGACCCGGCCACCGGTGCGGCGGTCCTGTTGCAGGAGTTTGAATTTGACGCGGAAAGGCACGGTTTAGCAACGGAGCCCAACAGTGGAATTTTCGTTGGTTTGCCTTTGCGTAACAGTCCCGCCGGCGATACGATGAACATTACCTTTGGCAATCAAGGACCGGTCGAACATATTTTCGCTGAGGAAACCACTGATTTTTCGGGAGGCAACCGGGTAATCTCTGATTCCTCGGTAGTAGCGCTAAACGCCGGGTTACAGGAATTTATCGATAAAGGTTACTATTACGGTTTTGACATTGAATATGCCCACGGGGAAGCCCATGGCGATGTTGAGGTACTCATAGAAGACATTGACTGGCTCAATGATACCGAAAATGGTTTCATTATTTCGGCGGTTACCGATGATCCGGATAACACGACCGTAATTTTTGGATTCGGAGTCGATGGCAGCAGTGTCTTACGGGTTGAAATAGACGCGGAACACGGCGACGGCGACGTTCGAGTGTTTTTCGCCGGCACCAGCCAGATTGAGACTCAATATCCGGCGGAGTTGATATTGGCAGGAGAGATGCTGGGTGAATCTTCCCGCACGGATTTAACTCCGACACGTGACATGATATTGCCGGGACTGGACGAAATAACCATCAGCAAAACGATTTTGGAAACAGATTATTTCCTGGAACTAACCGATGAGCTTGAATCAGCACTTGCCCAGGTGTTGACTGCGGAATTGCTGGATGATTTAAAAAATGAAGTTCTGACCGGTGAGATTATTCTTGACACTAGAATTGGATTGATCCAGGCCGGTGAATTTGATTTGCTGAATGATTTTAATGACGCCCTGGTCACCATCAATTACGATGCCTTAGGCTACGATTCGAGCCTGGAGACCTTTGCCCTGATAAGCACATTTTCTTTTGATACCCGGCCGATTTTTGTCGATCCCAATCCGCTGGACCCGACGACGGAAACCGATGACGATGTGGTTTTAACCAGGACGGTTTTAAGCGACCTCGTCAACGCATCGGTGTACGGTACAGGTACAACTGCCACTCTGACAATAGATGATATTCTAGCCCTGGAGTTTGGATCTACTGATGAAAATCTGGGGATTGATGAATTGTTCGCAGTCGTATCCATAACTATCGTGCCGGTAACGGGCAATTCGACCACGCGCGATTCCCTGTTGTCTATTTCTAATATAATAGATCCGTATGCAGACCTGCAATTATCGGAACAGGATCTGGAATTTTATGGTTTTACGGATATTGTATCCCTGGCATACGGTGACATACCCGGTAGCAGCATAAATAACGGTTGCATGTATGGCATTGATCAGGTTACTCAGACACTAGTTAAGATTGATACCCGAAAGAAAGTACCCCAGATTAATAATCAATTGAAAATTAATCCGGAATTTGGCAAAGCCGCTGCGGTGGGTGACGAGATGGATAACCTGGCCAATCCAGGTACCAATATAGAAATAATCGGGATTGATTTTGCTCCCGACGGCAGTCTTTACGGAATTGAAAACGTTTCAAATAACATAGTGGAAATCTTCACTGATATCAGAAACACCGAATATGGCAGCCGAATGGAATTGGTAATGCCCCTGCCGGCTGGCGGGGAATACAGCGATATCAGCTTTGACATGGCTGCCTTTAATACGCCGGGTTTTCTGGTACGCTCCACTTCGGGCAGCCCGGTTGACGATGTCGTTCAGGTCAGCATAAATGGCCAGGCATCCACCAACCACACCTTTGGCAGTTCATCCACCAATCTGGGAGGCCTTACCGTTTCCAGTACGATTGGCAATAGCGATGTAACACCGGAAGGCGGATTCTATCAGTTTAATGTTACCTATACTACAGGCCAGGGTGATATCCTGCTTGAAATTGACGACATCAACTGGGTGGGTGATGCAAGTGCTCTGGTAGATTCGGTGCAGATTAGCGATTCTCTCAACGGATCCATTGAAACTTTTGGTGACGATGATATTTCTATATTGATCCACACCAATCACTCGGTACCGGGTGGCGGTTCGACGGACAGTATGACGATCTACTTTGGTACCACCAGCGACCTTATGGTCCTGGCAAACAGCCAGCGAACATTGTCTCTGGTAACCAGTTGGACAGGCACCGGAGAACTAAATGCACTGTTTGAGGTTCCTGAAGACGGTGATTATTTATTGAATGTAAGCAGCAATCTTTTCCGCAATTCGCTTGATCCGGGATATTTCTGGGTAGGTGAAGTTGACTTCCTGGCAGGCGGAGTCGATTCCCCGTTGGGCAGATACAACCTTGAGGTCCTGGTCTTCAACGATGGTAACAGTGATTTTGGTTCGGACACCACTGCCAGCGGCTTACCTTACAGCCAGGTCTATCCGACCAATGGACCTGTAAATCTGGAACCACTGGATTGGGGTAATGACGAGTTGGTTCAGGACGAAGATAATCCACAAGTTTATCGTTACAATGTGGATTTGTTAAATAATCCTGTTAGTGCCGAATGTTATCTTCCGGTAGAAAAAGTTACCGGCACCCTGCTGGAGCCGGGGCAGGCGGGCAGCGTGGTAATCAGTTCCTGTCTGGGTAATCTTCTCGACGTGGATGTTTACAGTTTCCGGCTGGAAGAAGGTCAGCGAGTAACCGTAGATCTGGATTCCGAAGTCCTGTTCGGTCGAGATGATGTTGAGTTATATGTTGCTATTTACAACGGTGACTATGAAGCATTAACTACTATTATGGATGAGGCCGACGATGTCCTGGCTACCGGTGCCGCCCAAAATGCCGACACGCTTTACGAAGCTCAGGCGATTTTCAGCATGCCCAACCATGAGTCGGTAGTAATCGATCCCGCCGAGAATGGTATGGGCACCTATTACGTGGTAGTAACAGGATATTCTCTGCAAAACTTCTCTGAAGTTATCGCCTATCAGTTGACCATCGAAACCACCGAACCGGAAGCCGTGGAAACTCCGCCGTCGCAACTTGTTTGGTTGGCTTTCGACGGGGCACGAGCAGATTATTTGTTTAAAGAAGCTGATATGGGCTGGGGACCAAATGTTGTTAACCGCCCGGCTTTTGACGCTGAAGCGTTTGAACTTGACGGGATGCGTGAATCATTGATTCAGGCGATTGCCGATCGTATCGAAGAAATCTATCGCAATGTCGGTTTAACTGAAGACGAGATTGAATTTGTTACCGAAAAACCCCAGGCCGGTGCGGTATATTCGACAGTGATTTTTGGTGGAACCACACCTATGCTGGGCCTTTATGGTTTGGCACAAAAGCTGGATCGTCACAATGAAGACCACACCGATATGGCAATCGTATTAACCGATGAAATCGCTTTCGGATATCTATCGGAGATGTCGGAGGATCCCACCGAACGTTTCCTGGAAACGGTTAACGCTTTGGCCAATACGGGTGCCCACGAATTAGGCCATATTCTGGGGTTGGAACATGCCACAGAAATCAACACCGCCGAGCCGGCTAACTTGATGGGATATAATTATGATATGACCCTGGAGGAACAGGAATTCAAGGCGCGCAACAGCTATCGGCTCTTTGCCGAACAGCAAGGTTATGAATTATTTATGAGACAAATTGGTTTTGAAAATGAAATTGATTTGCTTTTACGCTACATTGGCTCAGGCACCGATATTGGGGAACAAAATTAATAATCCCAAAAACTGATTGGCCATTTTGAGAACAATTTGGTTTTTGGATAGCTAAGTGTTGGTCTGCCATTAACGATTTGCAGATCGCAGCAAGGAGGCAATCTATGGCAGCGGCAGTAAAAAATAGTCGCGCCGGGCTATGGTTTGTGGGGATAGTCTGGTTAATATCGCTGGTGAGCTGGTTATTCGCTACACTTTTACTGTTAGGGCAACAACCAACTGAGGCAGATGCCGTCGGTAATTCATCGGCATATTCATCTTTATGGGCTTCGGTGTTTTTCACTCTGTTGGCGTTTGCGTTGACCTGTTTTTTCCTTTTGCGCTACGTCAACACCTTGCGAAACAATGGCGAAATTATCGTAAGCGTTTTGCGACGTATGCAAGCCAGCGACACCCAGCGGCAGGCCTTGCTGACTCAACTCGGCGAAAATCTGCTTTTAAGTGATACCGTCAAATCGGTAGTGTTCCGCGAAAGGGATCTTTCGTTATTACGCGATGCGATACAACAGGACATTCGCGCGGAAAAATGGGATTCCGCCAATGTCCTGATTGACGAACTTCACGAACGTTTCGGCTGTAAAGAGGAAGCCCAGGAAATAAGAAACGAGCTGAACCGCTACCAGATAGCCGGCGTCGAGGAAAAAATTGATACTTCGGTCAAACACATTGAATCCCTCTGGAGCATTCACAGTTATGTGGACGCCCAAAAGGAAGTCGATAACCTGACACGATTGTATCCAAATAACGAAAAAGTTCATAAGCTCGAAGGGAAAACTGCTCAGTTGCGGCAGGAGCACAAAAAGGACCTGCTCAGACGCCTGGACGCCGCAGTCAAAGAAAATGATTACGATCAGGGAGTGGAACTGTTGAAGTTACTGGATATTTACCTGACCCCTACCGAAGCTGCTGCACTGGAGGAATCGGCTCGAGGCGTCCTGCGTGGTAAATTGCACAATATGGGTGTTCAGTTTTCGATGTTTGTAACTGAGAAACAATGGGACAAAGCTTTGCAGGTCGGCAAATGCATTATAGAAGAATATCCCAACTCGAAAATGTCTCAGGAAGTTCGGGACAATCTTGAAACTCTGGAGCAGAGAGTCCGCGAGTCTGCCGGTTAATGAACCTTCCATGTGGGTTTTTTGTTTGACACAATGGAGCGAGGCTTTATAATCGTTCGAATTGTACAATAATGTAAGTACTTTGGATAAAATACCTTATAGCTTGTTCAGCGGAGTTGCGAAATGATCAATAAACAAAAGGTTTTGGTCTTGGCCATGATTTCGATGATGTTGCTGCCCATGATGGCGGCGCTTGGCCAAACCACCAACGCAGAAAGTGATACGGAACTTATCGAGCAAACCCGGCAATACTGGGATGAGCTATTGCATTATTGCCTGATTGGTCGCTGGGATTTGGCACAGGACCGTGGCCGCGCTTTGCTGGATTTGGAACCGGATCCGACCTTGCTGCTGAATTTGGCTCAAAGCGACAAATATGCCGACAGCTATCGCAATTTATCCCTGCTTGAGCAGGACACTCCGGTGAAGGATATTGCCCTGAAGGTAATGAAGCTGGTTGAACAAGGCCGATTTATTGAACGTACCAAGCCGGACCGGATAGCCGCAGAGGTCAAACGGCTCTCCGGTACTACCCGCGGGCGAGAAATGGCTATGGCTCGACTTAAAGATTCAGGCGAATGGGCCGTGCCGGTAATGATCGAAGCACTGCGGGATTCCAATCGATCGGAAGAATTTTCTCTGATTAAATGGGCACTTCCTCAACTGGGCCGGGTCGCGGTAAATCCGCTGGTACTGGCTCTGCAACGCTGCAAAGAATTGAATGTGCGTCTAATCATCCTGGAATCGCTGGGTGAAATAGGCTATCAAAGTGCGGTTCCATATATTCAGGAAATCGTTGAAAATGAAAATGCCGGTTCCGAATTGCGGACCGCAGCATTAAAAGCCTTACGTTCAATCCGCAATCAGGACAACCTGGCGGGTAAAAATGCAGCCGCGGCTTTTGAGCAATTAGCTTTGGATTACTACAACCACCTGGATTCCCTGGCAGTACCTGCGGAACAGGAACAGGCTAATGTCTGGTTCTGGAATGATGAAACGGGCCTGATCCCGGAAGAAGTAATCAGCGATTCATTCGACGAACTGATGGCGATGCGGTGCTGTGAGAGCGCTATTATGCTCGATCGCAACCGGGCTACGGCAATTTCGCTTTGGTTGTCGGCCTTTTCCCGCCTGGAAGCCGAAGGACATCCACAACCGGCATATTTTGGTGAAGGTCACGCCGACGCGGCAACTTACGCCTTGACCGCCGGACCCGAGTATCTGCATCGGGTGCTGAATCGAGCATTGGAAAACCGTAATCGTCCGGTTGCTCTATCCGCCATCAAAGCTTTGCGACGTAATTCAGGGCAGAAATCCCTGCTCTTCGAACTGGGCACGGTGCAGCCTTTGATGAAAGCCCTGACTTTTGCCGATCGTGAAGTGAGGTTAAGTGCGGCACTGGCAATTGGCGCCGCTAAACCATCCGCCCCTTTCAATCGCAGCAAACTGGTTATGCCGATTCTGGTTGAAGCTTTACGGCAAAAAGGACAGCGCAATGCTTTAATCGTTGACGGAGACGAAGACCGCCGCAATCGACTAAGAGGGGAACTGGTTAATTCCGGTCTGTTCAGTGTTGTTGTAAGCGAAGCTCATCTCGGAGTAACAATTGAAAGAGCAAAAAACCTTTCCAGTTTTGACCTGATTGTTTTGAATTCTAACATTTCCCAGCCCAACCTGAATGAAGCTTTGGCAACTATTGCCAACGATTATCGCCTGGCTTTCTGCCCAACAATTGTGATAACTTCTGCCGGTTCCATTAGCACCACCGAAAAGAATATTGCCGCCAGTGATTTCGCTCAGGCGGTTCTGGAAGACACCCCGGTTGAGAACATAATCAAAGCGGCCTTGGAAATCCTTGCCAAAAATCAGGCGATTGACTTCGATGCCGGCTTGGCAGACAAATATGCCACCGATGCTGCCCAAGTATTGCGCAGCTTGGCGATTACCGGTAACCAGGTGTTGAGTCTCAAACCGGCCGAACCGGCCCTTATTGAAGCAATTCGTGAAACCCGACCGGCCATTCAGAAGGCAGCTATCGAAACCGTCGCCAACCTTGATTCGCTTGAAGGTCAACGGGCCATTGCGACTTTGGCTCTTGATGAACAACAGGAAATGTCCATTCGTTTGATGGCCTTGGAAAACCTGACAGCATCAGCAAAATCTTTCGGTAATCTACTGTTACCGGAACAGGTCACTCAAATTTACAATCTGGTTAGTTCTCAGAATACCGAACCGCAATTGAAAAACCTGGCAGCTGAAGCGTTTGGTTCCCTGAATCTGCCCAGCGCCCAGACCAGCAAGCTTATTATCGATCAGATGCAATGATCGGCCGCAACAATCAAACCATTTCCATAAAGTTCAAATGCTATTTTGGATAGTGAAGATTTTGCGCATAAAACGTTTTGAGGGATTTAAATGCGGGTAGCGTACTTTGGTAGCGGCCGATTCGGCTGCGCCACTTTGCAGTGGCTTAGCGAATCGGAACATGAAATTGCAACTGTCGTCACCCAGCCTGCGCGTCCTGCCGGCAGAGGCCGAAAAAAGAAACCCACCCCGATCGCACAGTTAGCTGAACAGTTGGGCATTTCTCACCAGGAATCAGAAAACGTCAATACCCCAGAATTCGTACAAACCATTAGAGATATTCAGGCCGAGGTAATTTTAGTAATTGCGTTCGGCCAAAAAATTGGTTCAAAATTGCTCGCCCTGAGTAATTGTCGCATAATCAACCTGCACGGGTCGCTATTGCCTAAATATCGCGGAGCGGCCCCGATCAATTGGGCAATTATTAACGGCGATTCGGAAACCGGCCTGACGGTCATCGAAATTAACGAACAATGGGACGCCGGTGCAATCCTGGGCCAGACAAAAACCAAAATCCTTCCCGGTGAAACCACGGATCTTTTACACAATCGCCTGGCTCTGCTGGGCCCGGAACTTGTGGGACAGGTGCTGGACCAGATCAGCAAAGGACAAGACCAGCCACTTAAACAGGATGACTCGCTTGCCTGTCCGGCCCCCAAGCTGCGTAAAACCGATGCGGCTATCCATTGGTCACAACCTGCTCAGAAAATCTGCAATCTTATTCACGGCATGTGGCCCTGGCCGGGCGCTTTTTGCCAGGTTCCCCAGACCAACAAATCCAAAGCGGAGAGATTAACCATTGCCCGGGCAGAAATTGCCCCATCCACCCCCTCTGCCGTAACTGTTGACGAGGCAAATACCTCTCCCGCCGCTATCACCCCAGGCACACTCACCACCGAGATGACCATCGAATGCAGAGCAGGACAATTACGATTGTTAGAAGTTAAACCCGAAAACGGCCGACTGATGAGTTTCGCCGATTACGTTAACGGCCGACGTCTGTCCGCCGGCCATCAATTCCTCAATGGCTGACCGGCTGAAATCTCCCATTCGGCCTGCTTTCCGGGAACTCCTATGAAACAAAAAAGCCCACCTGCTTTACAAAATAGATCGGCACGCGATATCGCTGTGAACTGCCTGCTGGATTTCGAAAAGTGCCAGATGCTCATCCAGGACAGTCTGGATATCGCTTTCAAATCAACCAGCTTGAAAGACGCTGATAAACGCCTGGCAGCTGAACTGGCCTGGGGCTCCTGCCGGCGACTCATCACTCTGGATTTTTTGCTCACCCGGCACAGCAATCGCCCAATAGCCAAAATCGATCCGCTGGTTCGGCAAATTTTACGGGTCGGGCTCTACCAACTTCTCTTCCTGGAACGCACTCCTGATTTTGCCGTGCTAAGCGAATCTGTTCAACAATGCAAATCCGCTCGGCTGCTCAGCGCAGGTGGTTTTGTTAATGCGATTCTCAGATCAGTTCAATCTCATATTAAAGGCCCGGTAAAATTTTCACCTGATGAAATGACGAAAAGGTTTTCGCGCTCAATCATCCGGACAACAAACGATGCTGCTATTCAGTTCAAAACTGAAATCCTGCCCCATCCCTGTAAAAAATCCGCCAAATACTTCAGTGTCGCTTTTGGCTATCCCCGCTGGTTAATGGAACGCTGGCTGAAATATTTTAGTATGGATCAGCTTGCCGAAATCTGCTCGGCTGGCAACACCCGTCCATCCCTGAACCTTCGAGCCAATCGCCTGCGCTGCACCGTGGAACAATTACAAAATCGGCTCAACGAAGCAGGATTAACCTCCGAAAAAATCCCCCACGGCGTGCAACTTAATGCACCGGCTGCACCGGATCATCTGCCCGGCTTCCAACAAGGCTGGTTTTCGATCCAGGATAGCACCGCCATGACTGTCGCCCCAACGCTCGCCCCCCAGCCGGGCCAACGGATTCTCGACCTGTGCGCCGCTCCCGGCGGCAAAACCACCCATCTGGCTGAACTGATGGACAACCGAGGCCAAATCGTTGCCTGCGACGTTAACCACCAAAAGCTGAATCTGGTCCGCCAAAACTGCGACCGACTGGGAATTTCTATCGTAAAAACCTGCCTGCCCGAGCAACTGCAGACAATTTCCCAACAGGATAACGGTTTCGACGCCATTTTGATCGACACCCCATGCAGCAATACCGCCGTTCTAGCTAGACGCGTGGAAGTTCGCCATCGGCTAAATCCCATCGACATCAAAAACCTGCGGAAAATTCAGATGGAATTACTAATAAAAGCCTCCACCATGCTGCGTCCCAACGGCCTGCTGCTTTACAGCACTTGCAGCATTGATAACGCCGAAAACGAGCTTTTGGTTCAGGATTTCCTCTCTGAAAATGCTCTCTTCAAGCTGGAAGAACAGTCCTTAACCTTTCCCTCCGCCGGCCATTTTACCCCATCGGCCGATGAACCGGCACCTCCTGCCTCACAATTGGGCTATCATGATGGGGGATTCACTGCAAAATTACGACTCAATTCCTAATCCAATTTTTCATTGATTGTATTTAATTTTTACCACCCCACCGGCCGATACAAATACCATAGGGTCCTCCAGGCCAGACCAGCCGATCCATCCTTGTCACTCGCCGACAGAAAGGGAACAAATTGTCCTCAATGGAAATGTTCATCGTCATGGCTAGTCTCGCTGCGGCTGCCGGCGGTTCATTAGTTATTCTGTCCTGCCTGGCCGGAAAACGGGCCGAACTTGTCAAGGCTTACAATATCCAACAGGAAATGAAAGCCCGACAGGAACAATCGGCCCAACATGATAATAATCAAGCTCAGCAGAAAAAATCCAACACCGACAATGCCAAATAGCAGAATTTAGCTATTTCTAACTTGAATGTATAGGAATCTGTATTTCCAATACACTTTCGATAAGATAAATGGCCAGCCTTGGCCCAGCCAGGATTAAACCTCCACGCTAGTGGGTAACTTGAAAGTGGCTATTCCCCCCCCGCCAGGCTTTCACTGAGCCCTTTTCGCAGCCTGCTCCAAAAGAGTTACATAATCTGACTGCTTACCCACCCCCGACCCCCGAAAACGCTGAAAAATTACCCAACAATTTTTCTTTGCAAAATCACCCAGATAAGCTAAAATCATCTCTGTTGGAATTATGCTACGGGGAGTAGCTCAGCTTGGCTAGAGCGCTGCGTTCGGGAAACCATATAAGAAAATTCTAAGCCTTTATTACACCTACCTTTATAATCGTAAGTCATTCTGCCCAATTGCTTTACTTCCTACATTTTGTTGCTTAGAGTTACTTGTTTTACGGCTTTTTTAGGCACTTCCTACATCGCTTCCTACAATTTTAATATTTTCAAAATATTTCCCGATATTTTCCGATAAATGTTTTGCTAAATTCCAGGTATTTCCTACATCACTTCCTACATTTTTTTAATTGTAAGACCCAATTATAAAGTACTAAGATTTAAGAGTTTATAAAATTTGTCAGAACTCTATCCGACATAAATGGCGCTCTACTTTTTTCTCACTTATTACTCCGTTTCCGCCGTCGTTTCGGCTCGATCTTGAGCGTGATACCCAGAGGCTTGAGGCACTTTTCAATGCGGTCTAAAGACATGTCAGTGTCGCCGTCCAGCCAGCGATATATCATGGCTTGGCCCACGCCCTCGACTATCTCGGCATAATGGACTCGCCTCAACCCCCGATGTTCCAGTTCCTTCAGAACAGCCTGCCGGATTTTCTGCCCAATACTTGACATGGTAACTGCTCCCTAATTATTGAGTTCAGGCAGTATATTGCCGCTGTCCGAGCCAGGCTCACATGAAGATATTCTAATATTTTCACTCATAACTCTTTAGTGTAGCACAGAATACGCTTCAATCAAGCTGAAAATTATAAAATAATAGAACGCTGCATTTTTTTAAGCATGATTGAGGTACTCTTACCTAAATTGCCAAAAAAAGACGGAGCTGGTGTGGATTTTTTTTAACTTTTGCCGCTTGAATACTGCCATTGTGCCTAGCATCGGCGACTTCTCCTCCGTAAAGCCATACCGCCCAAGGTCAGCAGGAACAGGGTGCAGGGTTCGGGGATAGTTCACCGTGACGTTTATTGGAACTATAAGCACATCAAATACAAAGGGTTATATTCCTGTTTTTGGCGGTGAAAAACAGGGATATAACACACCTGGCACTGATTATTCCTCCTTTTGAAGCAGCAGTTCATCTTCCATTTTTTCTGTCAGGATAATATTATTGTCGGCATCGTAGTGGGTGTAGATAGCACTGGTTTCGTTGCCTTGATTGTCATAGGTGCTGATGAGTTCCACCCGATAGCCATTGTCCAGATAGCCGACGAAGCCGGTTATGTTGCCCTGGGGATCGGTGGTTATTTTGGCGAGAGGTTCGTTTGCGTAGAAGAAAAGCTCTATCTTGGTGCCATCGTTCAGAAGTTCTTTGGTAACTTCAATTTGTAATTCTTTAGGTTGGTAAGCGGAGAGTGAAAGGGATTGGGAAAGTAAAGCTGAAGAACGATTGTTGGAAGAATCACCGTCCATGCCCATGGTGCTTTTCATAGCACCAGGTAATTCAGCATCATTCCAGCAGGCGAACCAGAGGTAGTTGTTGTCGAAAGCGTTCAGATCGAGCAGGTCTATCTGGTTGTCGGCGACCAAGTCATAATCGGGGACCCAATTGGGTTCGTTGCTGACGTCCATCCAGACGCCAGCTAAGTAGGAATAGTCGATCAGATTTACGACGCCGTCGGCATTGAAATCAGCCTGGTTGAATACGTCGTAGCAGGCGAATTCGTCGGCACCCATATCGACATCGTCATCCAACACACGATAGTCGCCGTCGATGTCGGTTTCGTCGGAAATGTCGGTTGAATTTCCCTTGTCGATGCAGGGTGAAACGGGACTGAGATGGAAGTTAAAGGATTCGGGGTTCTTGTAGGCAAAGTTCGGGTCTTGGTTGATATTGCCGTTTTCGTCGTTGCCGTTTTCTATGCAACTGTAGGTTGCGGTGCAATTGCCGCCTAATTGTGTGTTGTTGCCCCAGAGGATACAGTTGCTGATGTTGGCGGTACCGGCGGTTTGGTAGATGCCATAATTTTCATTATAAACAATGGTATTGTTGCGAACGGTTGAGGGAGAGGTGCTGTATAGTCGCAGGCCATCGGATTTGTTGTGATTTATCCAGTTGTTTTTGATGATGGCTGCGGATGAAGAAAGACAATAGATGCCATGAGCATCGTTATCGCGAATTTTGCTGGTGGAGACGTCTATCGAAGCCGAGTAATGGGAACACTCGATGCCGTTATCGCCGTTGTTTTCGATAATGGAGCCGATGATTAAGAGGTCGGAATCATTTCCACAATAAACGCCGTCTTCGTTATTGCCGTTGATGAGGCAATTGATTATATTCGGGTCGGAGTCGTCGCAATATATACCGGTGCCGCTGTTATATTCAATGGTGCAATTGGTGATTATCGGGTTGGAGTCATCGTTACAGTAGATGCCGTTATTACTATTTGATTCAACCACGCAGTTCGTTATCGACACATCGGAATTATTATAAAAATAGATGCCGTGCGAGCGATTATGTTTAACGATACAGTTGACGATGTTTGGCTCGGAATTGTTGCAATAAATTCCGGCGTCGTACGCTGTGTAATTACCGTTGGCCTGCACCCGACAGTTGGCGATAATCGGGTAGGCGGTGTTGGTGCAGGAGATGCCGTAGTCCGAGCCGTCCTGAATTACAAAGCCGTCAATTACCGCGGTTGAGTTTACGCCGTCGGCGGTTACGACAGCGCTGCATTTTTCATCTTGGCTTACCTGGCCGGAGAGTATGGTTTCGTAGATACCCGGCTTGCGGCTGCCCCAGGTGCCGCCGCCTGAAGGAAAACCGCCGTAGAGGGCGAGGTTTGGCTCCAACTCGAACGTGTCATCGTCTGTGTCCGGTGTATAGGTGCCCTGGGCGACCCATATTTGCCAGGTATCGTAACAGCCGCCACTTGCTCGGTCCATAGCATCCTGAATGCTGGTATAGGCAAGGCTCCATGAGGTGCCGTTGTTGAGACCGAAGTCGCCGAGACTGGCATCGACGTAAATGATATTGCCGCCCCAACAGCAGATGTCGGTATCTTCGGTAGTCCAGTTGAAATAATTCTGGCTTTCTATTTCCACTTCGTTGGTTATCGTCCCGCCCGGCATGGCCAGGGTATTCACCTGTACTACTAACTCAAGTTCTTCGTTCGGGTCGTTCGCGTCGATAGCAGAACGATACCAGGTGTAGGTGCGGGTTTCAGGATCCCAAGTACCACTATCCGGATTAGCTGAGTAAAAATCCACACCCCAGGGCAGATAATCCGTAATCAAAACATCGTTGGCATCGTAACCTAACGGCCTGAAAACGATAGTATAAGTAATGTTTGGGTCAGCCGCTTCGGGCGAGATACATTCTTCCGTATCTATATTATCGGTTTTTTCAATATGCAACCACCGCGGTTTGTACTGGGACCCCACAGCAATGCCAGCCGGTCCGTGAACCATGTAGGTTTCGGAATCGTTGGGCTCGATGGTTTGGTTAGGGTCGGATGTCCAGTTAGAGGTATCAAAGACCGCTACCTGATTGTCAGAGGTGGTCACGTAAACCAGGCCGGTATTGGGGTCCACGGCTATTCCGGCAACATTTGTGCCGATGTCCTTGGCAAACCGGAAACTGTTAGGCTCTTCAGAATCAGCCTCGTATAGATTCAAATCGGTTCTTACCAGGTAATTATGACTGCCACTAAAGCCCCAGGCGCCGGTGTAAAGGTAATTTGTTTCCACGCCATCGTTATATACCGCAACTCCTACTGCATTAAGTTCTGTCGATCCAAGGTTGTAGATTTCGATACTATCTATATAGGTCCAATCGTTTGGGTCGTAACAATAGACTATGTTAGATGCGCCCGAATGACCTCCGCTTGACAATTGAGTTACATATAAAATATCATCGGTTTCATCCAATGCCAGACCTCCACCGCTAATTTCAACGTCAAGAGAATCCTTTAATATTACCGGCCCGCTCCCTTGCAGGGTAAGTGATGCTTCCTGAGCATCCCAATCCAAAACATATAATTCCCCCGAGCCCCGCTCAACAGAATATACTTTTTGGCGTTTATGGTCATAAACAACACCGGATAAGTCGGGAGTGCCGGGGATTTCCAATACACCTTCGTCGGTAAGCGATTTTCCATTGATTAATTGAATGCCTCTCAAGCCTTCCACCTTTTCAGGGTCCGGATAGTTTTCGTGGGTACAAAATATATATCCCGAATCTAAATCAATTGCCAAACCTACAGGCCCGCGAAACATTCCTGTTGGGTAATCACTCTGGTTAAGCGTATAAATATTCTGGAAGTCTATTTTGTCACTATCAATATTGTATGCGGTAATCTTGGCGGGAGCACTAAACGGTGGCACATTTCTATAACCATGATCTGTAATAGCGTAAATAGATTTTGCGTTTGCGGTTGTTGTTAATATTGACAAAAGAATTATTGCTAAGAAAACGACCGATAATTTTTTTGTGTTGATAGAGTTTGTGTTGAACATTCTTGTTCCTCCTGAAAAAAAATTAGTGAATTGATTAGATTAAAGTTGCTTGTGGATTCTTTTCAACAGAAGCCCCCCGAAAGTAAACAGTAAAATTGTTGATGGTTCCGGGATGTATGAGAAGTTATCAATCACAAACTGGGTATTGTCCCATATATAGCCATCGTGAACTGTACCACCGGAAGCAGAAAATTTTAGTTCATCGATATTTTCATATTCGAACTGGAACCACACTGGATCGATCGTGTCAATTGTTACAGTAGTCGTGTAGATGAGGCTGTTATCGAGATAACCGTCAACCTGGATATTAAGGTCGTCTCGCCAAACCGATGTAAAGTAAGCGCCATTGAATGTGAATGGGTTACCGGTAAGCCATCCTATACCTTCATGAGAATAATTACTTACAAGTGCCACATAATCTCCCGATACTATGCCATTAGCATAACCTGAATCTACGGTTACAATGGATGGGTCGAGATACAAAATAGTATACCAATCGAATCCTCCATATCCATCTGGGATAGGTTCAGCATCAATTGGTGTGGTTCCTATATCATCAAAAGTTAGTACATCGGCTTTGGTACAATTTGCAAAAAATACCACAAATCCGGTTAAAGCTATGGTAAAAAGTTTTGCTTTGTGGAACATGGTTTTTCTCCTGCAAAAAGTGTTGTTTTCGTCCGTGAAAAAGTGATTATTGTTTATTTTAACAGACATTAAACGGTAATGCAAGGATAATATTGTCGGTTTTATTGAGTTTTATCTGTCCCTTCTTCAGTTTAAAAACAGACCACAGGTGCTAATTTTTAATAGGCGTTTCAAAAGCCAAATTGTTGATTAAAAAAAAGTGAAAATTCACAAATTTATATGATTCAAAGAATAGAATTATGGTACGTTTTTGTATCTCCCTACAACATAATAGGTTATAGCGAATACGATGTGCTTGTTAGGTGGCTAAATTCATAAAATCAACTGTTTTCTGTCTCCAATCCCCTCCCACCCGCCCGAACTCTTCGCACCCGCACCTGCCCAATAATGGCAAGACGACCCCTAATCCACCCCCCAGACGGATGCGTAGTTTTCCTGCAATGCCCCCAGCCCGGCAGCCTGGTAACCCTCACCCTGAATACCGCTCTTCAACGCCATACGCCACAAAGAGTTACCGATATTATCCACAAAAACCGTTGCTTTTTTCGCTCAGGCGGATTACATTGTGGCAACAAATGCTGGCTTTGGCCGTGAATTCTTAACGGGAGAAGATTATCTCCTTCCGAAGCCCTATAATGGATTTCTATATGACATTTAAACGAGGTACATATGGAAATAACAGCAACAGCAGGTCCAGATAAACCAAAACAAGTATTCTACGCCCATTCGGACCCGGAAGGGTGGCTGCTCGATAAAAGATGCCCCCAATACCAAGTTACAAAACACTATCAGGGAGAATTCTATGAACTATAATTTACTAGATGAGAAATGGATACCGGTTCTTTATCGTAATGGCAAATATGACCGAGTTGGAATTTTTCAAGCATTGACTGATGCCCACAGGATTCGCCAAATCGCGGCCAGTAATCCGATGGACCGTGTGGCGATTTTCCGATTTCTACTGGCGCTATTGTATTGGTGCAAGGGTAATCCACCTGACTATGTATCCGCCTACGCCGAGAAGTCGTTTCCAGATGATTGGTTCACCAAACTCGATGAGAACCGTGATTGTTTTAACCTGTTCGGCGATGGAAAGCGGTTCTATCAATATCAAGCTAAAACCGGGGAACCTGATAAGCTTACCGCTAATTATCTGATGCAGGAAATACCTACAGGTTCAAATTGGTATCATTTTTGCCATTCTAAGGATAAAGATAATGGTTTGTGTCCTGCTTGTTGCGCTAAAGGTTTATTACGCTTACCATCATTTGCTACATCTGGCGGGAGGGGTAAACCACCGGGCATCAATTCAAAACCACCAATCTATATTATTCCTTTGGGTTCTTGCCTTTTTGAGTCATTGTTGCTTTCATGGCAAGATCAAAAACAAAATGATTTTGGGGAACCTGCCTGGGTAAAACCTGATATTCAGCTTCCAGCAAAAGGGAAGGTGGCATTGCTGACTGGGCTTACATGGCTGCCTAGGAGAGTATGGCTGGATACTCCCAAAACAGACGAGGAAAACTGCATTGCCTGTGGAGTCAAAGCAAAACTCATAAAGCAATCGGTATTTGCTGGCATCGGCAGTACAAAAGCAGAGTCTGTTGATGAGAGAAGGAACTGGGACGATCCACATGTTATTTATGACAACAAAAACGTTCTAAAGCCAAACGATTCATTAAAAGCTTATGATGCAGCTTCTGGGCGATGGACTAAGTTAGTGATAGGAGCACTTATACAAAAGAATGCGATTAGTCCTCATAGGTTTATTGCTGTTAGTTTTGCTACTGTCCAAAATGATAAATACATCGAAGCAAAAAAATGCGAAGTATCTTTTAATGTGAATACGGATTCTTTCAATCCTCAAAAGGCTATTGAGAAGATTGATTATTGGAGCAAAGAAAACAGCAAGCTTATAAGCCGTTGTAAACCTAAGAAATCATCACGCAAACATGCAGAGATTCGTCCAATGATTGATTCAGTTAGACCTCATATCGAGACGCAGGTTTTTGACAAGATACACGCATTATTGACTGGTGAGCCGGAGGCATGGGAGCAGGTTGCCGGGGATTATAGCCCCATGATGTCCGTTGTCGCACAATCGCTCGCACCCGGCTATACAACCGTTGAAGTACAGAGGCGTCGTGAGATTGCTGCCGTCAAGCCCAATATGAAACCCAAAATAATCGCAACGGACCGCGCTGGTCGCAAGAAAGGAGCCGATGCATGATCGCAACCGAGAGATATATCCAAGTCTTGAGTAGTTTACAAAACGGCGATCTGAGTTTGCTGCGCAGCCATTCAGGTCGAAGTCTGGATGAGTCGGTGGATGCCTTCGATCTCTTTGCGGGCCTATGGTGGCCGCTGAGACAGAAAGATCCCAAAACGCCCTGGCGTGGAGCAGCCTGGCTGATCGCCAAACTTTACGCTTATTGTCCCATTGAGCATGATGCCGGGGCACTGTTGGCGGGGCAACTCGCCCGCTGTCGAGTGAAGGATAACAGGGAAGCGAATCGCCGCCGACGTAAATTCGACGAATTGCTTATGCTGCCATTTGACCGCATCGAACCGGTGCTGCAATGGGCTCTGGATACTATTGCATCCAGTGAACTCAAGCTCGACTGGGTAAGATTGACTGATGATATTTCCATCTGGCGACGTCCAAACAAACGGCGTCAATGGGCCGAACAATATTTACAATACCTTGAAAGGAGACTCTGATGTTAATTGAAATGCACATGGTTCAAAATCACAGCCCGGCCAATCTTAACCGGGACGATCTGGGGGCCCCAAAGACCTGCTATTTCGGAGGCGTGTTGCGCTCTCGCATCTCCAGCCAATGTATTAAGCGTAGCATCCGCATTAGCAAGGAATTCAAACCTTTGCTTGGCGGATTGCGAACGCGGCGGCTGGCACAGGTAATTGCCGGTGCAAACGGCGACAGTGAAGATTTCAAGCGGGCGATGAAAGTACTTGAGCTTTGCGGCATTGCTCCTAAAGCGAAAAAAAGAAAAGCGAAGGCCGAAGCGGACATCGCCGCCGATGATGACAAGAGCGCCGGGATCGTGTATGTCAGCAATAAGGCGATTGATAAAATGAAGCAACTATTTAAAGAGAATAAGTCCGACAAGGAAACCGCCACTCAGTTTGCCCATCAGATCGCCGAGCATGTTTATATTCCTGACATGGCTCTTTTTGGCCGGATGCTCGAACCTAAGGGCGGAGATAACGGCAAAGGCGTCTGGAAAGGATTGAATTTAACCGTCGAAGCTGCGGCGCAGGTTGCTCATGCTATCAGTACCCATGAAGCGCGACCGGAAGTGGATTATTTCGTTGCCGCCGATGATGTTCCTGGTGAAGACGCAGGCGGTGCCCATATCGGCGAGGCCCTCTACGCCTCGGCATGCTTCTACAAGTATTTCGCCATTCACTGGGAACAACTTCTTAGAAACCTAGACGGTAATGAACAACTAGCCGCCCACACCGTCGGTGCTTTCTTGTATGGTGCTGCCAAGACTAATCCTTCAGGCAAACAGAACAGCCATGCCGCTCATAACCATCCTGATGGTATCTTGATAGAAATCAAGAAGAAAGGTAATCCCGTTAGCTACGCCAACGCCTTTGCTAATCCGGTCGAACATGGTGAACGCGATCTTATCAAGCAGAGTGTCGCCCAACTGAGCCAATATGTTTACGATATGGAAATCGGCTATGGAAAGCCACAACAGCGTTTCTGGTTCTCACCTAATAATCGACATGCTTTGCAGGTTGTGGAAAATAAAAGTGAAATTTTACTCGAAGGAGAAAAGATCAAATCGCTGGACGAGTTGATTCCCGCCGTCATCAGAACGATTGGCTTTGACTGGAGCGAAGTACAGAAAGAAATTGTCAATCCGGAGGTTTGCTGATGACTATAAATACAATTTATCTTCGCCTCGAAGGTCCGATGCAGGCCTGGGGCGATCACCAAAGTAAATTCGTCGTGCGGCGAACCGGACCCGCCCCGACCAAGTCGGCGGTTATCGGGATACTCTGTGCAGCGTTAGGTATCACTCGTGCCGAAGCCTCCGTCGAATGGTTGCCGAGACTGGCCGCCTTGACGATGGGTGTGCGTATCGACCGGGCTGGTATTAGATGGTGGGATTATCACACGGTTGGAGCCAAAATGCAGATGCGCACAGCCAAGGGAGAATCTAAATCCGGCGCTATGCTCACACGTCGGGAGTATCTTTGCGACGCCTCCTTTCTGGTAGTTCTACAGGGCGAGCCTTTCTTGATTGGCAAACTTTCAGATGCTTTGGCAGCGCCATGCTGGCCGCTCTATCTGGGCCGCAAATCTTGTCCGCCGTCGCGTCCTCTTTTGGAGTCCAAAGGCGGTGATTATCCTGATGTACTCACTGCTCTGAAAGCGGTCCCTTGGCGCAAACGTTGCAGGCAGGACGCCGCTCCGCAAACGCTTGATTACCTTTGTGACTGGCGACCGTCGGCCTCACAGACCGAAGCCCCTGCGGATGCGGAAATCTGGTATGATGTTCCTGTGAGTTTTGACCCGCCGGCGCATGAAGCTCGCTTCGTTATTGGCGGTTCACTGCACGTGGGTAGGGATGGCGATGTGGCTCTGGAGTCGCAACCGATTCAGCACCATACGCCAGCACCCTCACGGCCCAGGGCAAACTATGTCAACTCCGCCTATCGTCAAGCTCGATCTGAACGGCTTGACCACGACCATCACTTATGCGTTTTATGTAAATCTCCGGCGACCACTGTGCAACATATCACATATCGACGGGCGGGTGGGGATGAAACCCATGACGACTTGCGATCTCTTTGCCGACTCTGCCATGACGCCGTCACCATGCTCGAATATGGTCTTGGTATGGGCATGGACCGCATCAACCCCGAAGAGCCGCAATGGCGCGACGAGATCATTAAGAAGCGGAGAGAAATAATCATGTTCCGTTCAATACAGACAAGGCGGCGCAGACTCTCGGCAGAGGAGGTGGAATAATGTTTATCTCGACATTGCTCATCGATACGGGGAGCAATCCCGATCGTCCACGACCGGGACGATTGTGGCTGCGGAATTTATACCGTGTGCATCAGCGGTTGTGCATGGCGTTTCCGTCGAAAGAACGTGTCCGGAACGATGAACATTTTCTCAAGCCCTACAATCCCACGAATTTCGGCGAAGGGCAGGTTCATGTCAAGCGTGGAACGGAAAACGGTTTTCTGTTTCGTATTGATCCGCAACCGGCTGGAAATGTGGTGATACTTGTCTTGTCGGCTATTGAACCGGATTGGGATTATGCCTTTCATAATGCCGGTTTCCTTCTGGCGGCTCCATACAAAGTGAAAAAATATACTCCATCGATCGAGAATGGCCAGAGATTCCGTTTTCGATTGATGGCGAATCCAACAAAAAAGATCGATACTATCAGTAAGCAAGAAAAACAGTCACTTACAAGCGAGGAACGGACGTCCAAGAAAGGACGGCATGGAAAACGCGTTTCGGTGCCAAATGAAGAGCTTTTTGAATGGCTGGTTCATAAGGGTGAAAAGTGTGGGTTTACTCTCGGTGATGATATGATTATCCAGCCGGGATATGTGTATATGAACAAAACAAATGAGGCAGGAAAGGGACAGCGGCTCCGATCCGCTCGATACGAGGGCATACTTGAAATTATTAATCCCAATGCTTTTCGCGAAACATTGGTCAGGGGCATTGGTCCGGGCAAGGCGTTTGGCTTTGGATTATTATCGATTGCCCCGGTGCAGTGAGGCCGGGGGAGAGGTTCTTTGGTAAGTGAATAGGCGTTTCTTTTTCTAGTAGTAAGGATTCATTGGATGCATCTTTATTTGGAGGGTAGAAACATGGCGAGAAATTTACATGAAATTCCCAAATTCCAGGACCGTTGGAGTCATCTGTACCTGGAAATGGGCAAGCTGGACCGGACCGCCGGTTCTCTGACGTTCAGTGATAAATCCGGGAAAATGCCCATCCCCATCGATCAACTTTCTCTGGTGATGCTGGGGCCGGGCAGTTCCGTTACGCACGCTGCTTTTAAGGCGCTGGCGGGAAATAACTGTATGATCTGTTGGACGGGGCAGGACGGCACCCGGCTTTATGCCCACGGTACCGGCGGAACACATTCCAGCCACCGTTTATTACAACAGGCCCGATTGTATGTTGATGAAAAGCAGCGTTTGGCGGTGGCCCGGCGAATGTATCAGAAGCGATTTCCGGAAATCATTCCGGAAGATACGTCTCTGGAAACCTTACGGGGTAAAGAGGGCTATCGTGTGCGGGCTGCCTATGAAGAAAATGCCAAAACCTGGGGGATTCGCTGGGATGGTCGTAATTACGATCAGGATAAGTGGGATTATGCCGATCCGGTTAACCGCTCGCTCTCGGCGGCCAGCGCATGTCTTTATGGAATATGTCATGCGGCGATTCTGTCGGCGGGCTATTCTCCGGCTATCGGTTTTATTCACACCGGGAAAATGCTCAGCTTTGTCTATGATATTGCGGATCTGTACAGAACGGATCTGGTGATCCCGGTGGCATTTCAGACGGCCCAAAGAACCATAGAAGTGGAACGCAGAGCACGGACGCTATGTAGAGAAAAAATTCGGGAGTTAAAACTTATGCAAAAAATTTTACCGGATATAGCGGAGGTGCTCGATGCTAGTGATGATCTTACAGAACGTTCCGGCGAGCTTGAAGGGCGAGCTGTCTCGATGGCTGATCGAACCGATCAGCGGCGTATTTCTGGGTAATCCAACGGTCAGAATACGGGATATCCTCTGGGAAAAAGCCGTGGAAAAACGTAAGCAGGGTTATATTTTACAAATATGGGATTATCCCTGTGCGCAGGGCTATCAATGGCGTTCGCTTGGCGATAGCCGTTATATTTTGACTGAAATGGAGGGACTCACGCTAATCAAGAAATTATCTTTAAAAAAGAATTTATCATCTTCAGAAGTTAAATAAAGGTATATATCTTGTGTTTGTTATGTTCTAAAAATACAATACTTTGGTATTGTCCCCACGCGTGTGGGGGTGAACCGAGCATGCCGCGCTGTTGTTTGATTTTGATAACATTGTCCCCACGCGTGTGGGGGTGAACCGGCCAATATTTATATCTACCTGGACGCCGCCGGCATTGTCCCCACGCGTGTGGGGGTGAACCGAAAACACGAACGCCCGCTAGCGGTCGGAACACCCATTGTCCCCACGCGTGTGGGGGTGAACCGATAAGATCCACAGATTCAGGCGTCAAAGATGCAAATTGTCCCCACGCGTGTGGGGGTGAACCGACTGGTTCGAGATTACAGTTGTAGATGGAGGCATTGTCCCCACGCGTGTGGGGGTGAACCGCCGATATCTCTGGAAAACTTTCCCGCCCGGTGTATTGTCCCCACGCGTGTGGGGGTGAACCGTAATAATATCGGGCCGGGGACCGATGGGTTTCATTGTCCCCACGCGTGTGGGGGTGAACCGGTTTTCATCACCTCTAAGCAGTCGCCGCAAATAATTGTCCCCACGCGTGTGGGGGTGAACCGCAGCAATCGCAAATATCGGCTTAAAAAGGCGTCATTGTCCCCACGCGTGTGGGGGTGAACCGTAAATTGTTGTGCGTTGGATGCACGCTTTGAGATTGTCCCCACGCGTGTGGGGGTGAACCGACCGTTGCCTTTAATCAGCAGCCCTACAATTACATTGTCCCCACGCGTGTGGGGGTGAACCGATATACCCGCAATTACTATTCCGGAAGCGTTTAATTGTCCCCACGCGTGTGGGGGTGAACCGCGAATCCGGCGGAGTCGCAAAGCGGTACGGCAAATTGTCCCCACGCGTGTGGGGGTGAACCGATTAGATGGTCTGATTAAGATTATCGAGGCGTGATTGTCCCCACGCGTGTGGGGGTGAACCGGCGTGTGAGTTTGGTAAAACCAGTGGACAGCATTGTCCCCACGCGTGTGGGGGTGAACCGTATGTCCAGGGGTGCCGGGGGATGCTGTGTCATTGTCCCCACACGTGTGGGGGTGGATGGAAACACCGGAATCTATCCACTTGCCCCGAAACTTAATGTCGCCCCATGCGGGGGCGTGGGCTAATGCACCCCCTGACGGATGCGTAGATTTCCGGCAATGCCCTCATCAGGGCAGCCTGGTAACTCTTTTGCCCGTCCTCAAGCGGACAGGCTCAGCTATATTCCCACCGGAGCTGAAACCAAAAATCAGTCACATAAAAAGATGTTCGCCATGGAGTTACATTGCCCCATGCAACATCGTCTAAATCGCCGTAAATTTGACCCCTGCCAGCAACGCGAACAAACAAAAAAGTATTCATCGGAATCTCGTTACTTAACAAAACAGTAGCTTTATTTGCTTCTGGCTGGCCAAGACCAGAAGCTATTCCCCATTCAACACCATATTCACGAAACTCCTCAAAGTTGTCTGGCGGCGTGTCAGTACCAAAGTACAACTGAGCTGACCATGCGTGAGCGTTAGGCTCGTAAATACCGGGACCTTCTACGGAATAACCGTAATAATTTCCCACAACACCCTCAGCTACCACACTGGCAATGTCCGCACAATTTGGCGTCAGGATACGACAAATGGTCTGCTCGTCTTTAGTGCGTCCACCGGGAACGTCGGTAACGACTGCATATTTTTTTTCTGGACCATACGGATTATTCCAAACAAAAGTTGTGCCGGAAGACCCACCGTAAAAATAATTATCATACGGAGAACCTCCCGTTGTGATATATGGCTCTGCTATGTAAGCATCATAAGCATCAGCAGCAGCCTCCCTGGTATCATAAGCCCATTCCGGGGGAATGGTCGGTTCTTCGCCAAATTCCGGCTGATATACATAACCCGTTGTCAGTCTGCCCCAACCACTCCCCGCCGCAATAGCACCCTTGTACCATTTATTATTTGACCAGCAGATTACTTCGTAAATGTCATTCATTTCAGCCTTGATAATTTTCTGCTTGTTGCCACTACGAACCGGCCAATCACTAGTGCCAAACAACTCCTGACAAATATCCGCCCACGGAACTCTTGTAAAATTATCCGGCGGGTCAACAGCAATGTAGGCGTAATTATAAGCTCTAACCTTGGCTGCGTTTTTCAAGCTAGAGAATATGCTTCGGTCAATGACTTGCGGGCTTTCGATTTTGGTATAAGCATCCGGCCCACCCCAAATGTTGGCAAACTCGTTAGTGGCATCCACCAGCTCATTGTAAGCCGCTGAAATAATAACTGAGTCATTGGTGGTATCTAAAGGTAATACAGAAAAACCCATAATCAGTGCCACATCGCATAATCTAAAAGTGCAATCCGATAAACACCGGTAGCACTTCTAGGAGCTATAGTATATACATAATCACCGACCGACAAACTATGCCCAGACGTTTCAATAGTCTGGCCATAAGTTGTTGCTGGATCGTCAGACCATATATCTTCAAAGCGGTCGTTTTCTATACTCCAAAACCTTTCCTTGATCTGATATTTGCCGTCCTCTGCTTCGGTGTCGTGAATCACAAACAATCTCGGAAAAGCCGCCCCCACATACTGAACTACCGCCGTGTACGGATAAGCGGTAGAAACATACTTTACAACCCGCCAACCCTGCTGATGACCATGGCCATAATAATAATTTTTCACCGGGCCGATGATCTGGCCTATAGGACAATGAGCCACACTACTAAGACTTACCGTAGCGTAACCGTCAGAATAAGCTCTCCCTATCTGACCTACGGCTATTTCTTGTCCCACAATCGCATACTCATGCAAATCAAGATGACTTGAGGTCGGCTTAATAATCTCAAACGCCAAATCCGGTTCGCTCCAACCAGACAACTCCACAAAGCTACATGCCGGGATCGTTTCCGCTGAATTATTAACTACCGGAATATCGGCCCATTCGTTGCCGTTACCGTTGCTGCCGCCACCCAGCTTGACCATGGCCCACTTAGTTCCCGTGCCCGACTCTTTCCATAAAATCGTTGCCGACCCGACAACATTACTTTGCAGATAGCCACTCTCACCATCCACTACCTCCGCATAATCGTGAGACTCAGCCTGCACATCAATCTGACAATGACACAGACCGGAGATAACCACCTTGCCGATTTTGCCATCTGCCAGCGGCTCTAAAAGAATCCCAAAAAAACCAGCGTCAGCATCACTTGGAGCGTACCCCTCAAAAACAATCTCGCCGTTCTGGAATTTCACCAGATCAACATCTGGCGAGATAACCGGAGTGCCTATCGCCAGCACCCCAAACCGCACACAAGCCGCCCCGGAATTATTCCGCACCTGAACAACCGATGTAGCTGTGCCGCCAGTTGCCGCCTTGAAATTAGTGCTAAGCTGCCGATCAATATTAGCCTGAGCCGCATCAACAAAAGCATTGTAAGCATTAGCCGAAATCTCCAGACGATCACCGGGTTGTACTCGCTTTAACATTATGCTCAAATCCCTAAAAGACCAAAGTTCGCCCACGGATAAACACGCTCGGTGTAAGCCGCTACCGGACGTTTAACAATAGACCCGGCTGCAACGTCCTCCTCAGTTTCGTAGCGAACCCACAGGTAATCCCAAGCGTATTTTTCGAGAACAGTAATGTCACCAACAATTAAATTGGTAGCATTGGCTCCGGCGGCAAAATGAAAATCAACGCCCCACTCCGGCGATTGCTGCTCGACACCTCTGGCCCCTAAAAATAAAACTTCACCGGCGGCAAACCCCATGAAAGTCGCATTGTTCACACAGCCGGTCAAGTTGCGATAAACCAAAGCGTTAGCACTGGCATTTTCAATTATATGATGCGAGCTGAACTTAAACGCAGGCACGGTTATATCAACGCCCTGAACCTCCTCGCCGTTGACTCCAATAGCCCCACCATAGTCCGGGGCCGTATAACCTGCCGGAGCGTAAGCACCTATCGTCCCTAAGCTCTGGGTGATATGCTTCGTGCCGCCGGTGGTATCGAACTCAAAGGCCTCGTCCTGCAAAGCAACAGCTAACACCCCATACTGCACAGTCCCCACCCACTTATCGTTAGTCAGCGGATCAACGGCGTAATCCTGCACAGGCATATATAAGTAAATAGTCGGCGCCTCCGCAAGCAGGGCTGCCTCCGCTGCCATTTCATCAGCCGTACCTGAAATAATATACTTTCGAGTTGCGGAATCTTTGCGAACCTGTGGACTTCCAAATTGTTCTTCAACCGTTACACTCATGTGAATTTTAACCCGCCAAACCGGGCCTCCTGCAACAAGTTTTCAGTGTTCTTCGCAGTCTGCTCAGTAGCCTTAGCCGTTCGGTCCATGGCGTTGCCGGTCCCCATGCCCGCCGCCGCAAACGCATTGAAAGTTCCAGACACCGAACCTTTTTTCACCGCACCCACCCCGCCCCCAAGTGCGGCAAGAGCATCGTTGATTTTACCCTGTATGCCGCCGCCTTCAGGAGCTTTACCATCACCGGTGTCCAGAGCCGCCCTCTTTTGGCGAGCTTCGTCCAACGCCGCCTGCCACTCCTGTTTGGCCTTCTCCAGCTCAGTCATATTAGCAGCATTTTTAACGTTGAACTCTTTTCGCATCTCGCCAAGCTTTGCCTGAGCCTCCTGCTCAATAGCAGCCAACGTTCCTTCATGCAGAGCTTTCGACTCGGCGCGCTGACCTTCTCGCTGTGTTTCAAGTCCAGCTAACTTATCATCGAACTCTTTGTTAATTTTATCTATCGCATCATTAACATCTTTGTCGATGTAATTCATACGGAATTGTAAGTCTTCTTCCGTACCGCCGCTCATTTTATTTTTAGCCCATTCCCATGCCTTTGCCATCGCCCCCGCCGTGGATTGCACAGCCAAGGCGTGCCACTTTGAAAAAGTTGTCCAGGTTTTTTTTAAAAACGACACAGTTTCGATCCATGCCACTTCGATTCCGTGCATGGCCGTTTGTGCACCAGCCACCAAGTCATACCACCGGTCAACCATCCACGATTTGAAATTAAACCACAACACCTTCAGGCCGTTAATCCCCTTTGCCCATTCCATTTTCAGCATGAGCCACAGGATTTTCATCGCCAGCGACAAATCACCCGCCGCCAAAGCATCGCCAATCCCGCCGAAAGTTTTTACCATATCATCCTTGAGCGAACCGAACTTTTTACTCAGCCACCCTATCGCCTTGGCCATGTTACCGCTTACGATCAACCAAGCGACCCCCAAACCGATAACCGCAGCAACAACCACGCCAATCGGAGAAGTAAACAGTAGCAACGACTTGCCTAAAATTTTCATCGTCAGAACAAATGCTTTAACTGTAACTTTCAGCACAACAATCGCTTTACCGAGAAATCCCAGACTGAAAGCCAAGGCCTTGATAAGTACGCCGGTCAACAGCATCGTTGCCCCCATCGTCAAAATAGCCGCAACGGTCAACCCGACAGCAGTTACCAATCCCCGATGCCTGCCAATCCATGCCGTTGTTGCATCCGCCGCTTTACCAATCGCCTTACCCACAGCAATAATCGACGGAGCCAGAGCTTGACCCGCCGCTCGAAACACCGCAATAAACTGCTGCTTGATCTTGTTAAGCTGAAACATCAGCGTTGCCGTCATCTTCTTAAAAGCAGCATCCGCAGCACCGGCCCGGTTTTTCATCTGCCCTAAATCTTCGACAAAGCCGGTCATGTTTTTCAACGCCGGAACGATACCACGAATCGCTCTGACATTCGGGAAAATATTTGCGATTATATCAGGCGGCAACGAAGCGATTTTTGCAAAAGCACCCTGCAACCCTTCAGTCTTGATCGTTGCCGAATTCAACTCAACACCGAACTTCTTGGCTAACGCAGCAGCTTCATCGGTCGGCTTCAAAAAAGACATGATAATCGCGTTCATGGCAGTAATCGCGCGCTCAGTTCTCACACCGCTTCGAGTCATCACCGCCAACCCTGCTCCAAGTTCCTCCAGTGGAACATTAGCAGAAGCAGCAACACTCGCCACCATACCAATCGACGGAGCCAGCTCCGCAAAAGTAGTTTTACCCCGCTTGACCACTTTGAACAGTAAATCAGAAACATCCGCCGCCCGATCAGCAGAGAGGCCATAAGAATTGAGCATCGTGGTAATCGCATCCGCCGATGTAGCCGTGTCAGTCATGCCCGCTTTCGCCGCCCTGACCGCCACATCCAGAACACTAATCGCCTGCTCCGCCGGAATCGACGCAGATAGTATGTCGTAAAGACCACCGGCCAACGCCTCAGTTGACTCACCGTAGTCCTTGGCCATTTTTTTGATTTCTTTGCTGTAGTTCGGCATCCACTTATCAGGATCGTCAAGCATCGTCGAAACATTGGCCATCTGCTGCTCGAAGTCGGCAAACGCCTTGGCTGCCCCCGCTAGTGGCAGGGCAGCCATTGTACCAAACGCCATCATCTGAGTACCGATAGCTTGGATCTTCACGCCGAACATCCGAACTCGCCGCTCAGACGCACGCAGCCCCCGTACTAAGCGGCTATCGTCCGCAAAGACCTCAACGTAGGCTTTACCAGCCCGTACTCCGGTGCTACTGGGCATTTAACACATCCTTCTTTTTTTTACGTCACGGCAGGCGGATTTGCTTTCAGGTCAGTAATCACCCCATCCTTGCGACGATTATCACCAGCTAAACCAAGACCCATGAACCCACCAAAAATCCCGATGCCCAGAGGTATCAGGGACACAGGATTAAGAGTACCCTCAGCCGCCTGAGTTGCCACCAGAGCCACTGTATTCATAATCTCCTGTCGGAATTCGTCCTGACGGTCAAGGTCTTCTGAGCCTGCCTCAGCCTGCTTATTGAAAGCCGCAACCTCCTCGTTAAAAGCAGTAACCTGAGCCTCAAGTTCAATGCGTTTAATGGCAAAGTTTTTCTCGCCGGTGATAACCTGACGATTGAACTCCGCCCGACCCACCTTGGCAGTCGGCGTACCATCGTCTGAGTTGAACAGGCTCATGGTAGCTGACTCGCAGCCAATCATAGAAACTACCCCCGCCATTGCAACCACAGCCAAAGCAAACGCGATTACCAGATACCGATTGTGATCCAACCACTTCAAAATTTTACTCAGAACATCCATAGTAATACCTCCAGTTAGGGGGCTTTTGCCCCGCCAATAAATTTACTTTTCAACAAGCCGATATTGTCCTTGGTAATAAGAACAGCATCGCTGTTCTTATTCTCAAACGGATTAAAATCGCTCGGCTTAAACTTCTTACTTTTTTTGGTCGCATTGACGTTGGCCATCATTGCCAGAAGGTTCGAGGTATGCTGCCAACGGGTACGGGCGTTTGCCTCCGCCATCCACAGTAATTCCCGCAAGGTCAGCGGGTTCGGATTTACTCCGACAATTCCGGCAAGCTCCCACACAGTTCGCCAAGCTCTTGATCCAACTCCGCTCCCACCCGCTCCACTTCCGCTTCGAGGTCCAGCTTTTCGATCACCGTTGTCACTTTGTCCACCGCCAGAACTATCCACCTTCTCTGTTTTTCCACGGCCTTCGCCCTGTCGGGCCTCCCCCGCTGCCGGAAAAAATCAATCAGCTCCTCATAAAACGCCTCCTGAGCGTGCAAAATTGCATCGCCGCCCAACCGCAAGCCGAAATCTTCGTCAGAAATACCGCTCACATCCGCCTGCGTCTTACACAAGCTGTAAATCACATCGCACAGCATCATTTCGTCCGTACCCAGACGGGTAAGCACCGGCGGATCGCCGGACTCAGGTTCCAGCAAATTAATGCCGGTCAAGTCCAGCGTCCGCCTGGCCGAGCCAATGGTAAGCGATATTTCCCATTCTTTATCTTTTGAGTCTTTAAACTATTTCATAAAACCAAACCATACCATTTCTCTATTTTTGATATTTTTCTCAACCAGCCAAACCAGCCCGATTAACTTTCTCCGCTGTCGAACCATGCACTAAACAAGCTGATTTTTGCCGTCACGTTCACGATGATTGCCTCCTCCAGAGGCTCACTGCGACTAAAATTAGTGATTGTCCAGTCACCGGTCGGACCCTCAGCATTATCTTCATCGTAAGCATCCGACAGAAACGCCATGGCAATCTCAGAAGAAGCAAGCCACGCCGCCTTGAGTGCCTCGAACCCGGCATCACCCGGCTTCCAGACCATTTCAAACTCCGCCGTACATTCCTTCAGCGACGCCGCCGTTGCCCGCCACCCGCTATTAGCACGAGTGGTAACATCCGCCTCACCGGTTTCAAAATTCAGATTTACATCACGCACGTTAGTGAGTGCCGTCATCGTGGCCGGTGTGTATGTACCCGCTGTCCCGTAATACGCCACCGCATTCATTCCGAGCTTAAAATTATCAGACATTTTTTAACTCCTTACCGAATCCTGCCACATCAGCGGCAACTTAGGTTTTTCTTTTTCAAAGGCCGGGTTCATATACGGCCTCGCCTTAATATCCGAAAAAATCATTTTTGTTTTTTTGTACCTTCGCTTATTTCTTAAATCCACTCGGCTCCATTTGCACCATACGGCATCAACTCTTTTTCCAACTAACGTCCCTATCCGACCACCATACTCCAGAGTTTCCGGGACCGTGCCTCGAACCGGCTTACCGCTGCCGTTAAACGAAATCATGTTGCCCAACGCCGGGCCGATCACTACAGATGCTTTTATGGGATCGTAAGCGAAAAATATTAACTTTTTCAGACGGCCCGTATGACTCGCAGGCGGCTGGCCGGGAGCAGAAACCTTTTTCCTTTTACGGATGCTCGTCTTTGCCGTCCGTCGAACATAAGCACCAAACTTCGACAGTACTTTCCGGGTTGCCCGGCCCACGGCATTAATGACCTTCGGCTTATCGAAAAAAGTATTTGTACAGCCTATCCGGAGCATTTCTTTAACTCATCAATCGCTTTTCTCAGACAAGCCACACAATTATCAATTATTCCATGGTCAGCCCGACACATCTGTGCTTTGTCACACGCTTGCTTCATTGTCGATAAAGCATCCAGAGAATCGCCGATCATTTTAGCTGTAATATTGGAAGCAGGTGTTTTCTTGTCTTGCTCCAGCAATAAGCAATCAATCAACTCAATCGCAGCCACTAAATGCTCCTCCGGATTTTCATTCGATAATTGATCGGCCAAATATTTTCTTTGCTCGCTGTAGTCCATGCCTACCTCTCGATAATTGTTAGAACTTCCAAGCCGTCCGACATTACCAGTATCTTGCGGGTGGTTTTGGTGGGCCGAAGTTTAACCTGAGCCTCAACAAATTTCGCAGCTTCGCTGCCGACGCGATACTGCCCAAAAATTACTGTTGTGCCAGCAGGTATCTTGAGCAGAACGTTGCTCATCCATGCCGGGTCGTTTACATCGAGCAAATACACATCGCCCACAGGAAGGCTTACTCCAACCTGACCGGCATCGGCATGTGTTACATCAAGACCTTTCTCGGCACACTTCGCCACCGCACTCTCATACAACTCGATCCCTTTTACCGTAACACCCTTGTCCTTCACTGCTTGCATCAGGCCGCCAGACCCGCAACCCACATCCACCAGAATCTTATCCTTCAGGACTCCAGTCGCCTCTAACGCTTCGCCGATTTCTTTGCTATTTTTAAGATACAGCATTATTACATTCTCTCCTTACTTAATTACCTTCGACGTATGCCGGTATGAAGCACGTTGAAGAATTGATCTCTACTTGTAACATGTATTCGCATGACCAACAACCGGAGGTTGGACCTGAAACTGTCCCTGAAACTGCTCCAACTCCATACGTAGTAACTGGCGTTTCAGTACTGCTGCTTGATTCCCCGGCAAAATCTATCAACGCACCACTCTCACCATTATTCTCAATTTTGACAGGAGAACTATCAATACGAGAAAGCTGCAACTGCTTATCAACACTTTTTATGTAGCCCGACTCTGCTGACAACAATAAATCACCAGACAAACTCGACAACGTATTACCATCCAGGCGAAGATTATCAACGTTCAACCGCCCCGTGATGGTCTGCGTGCCGGTTAAACTGACAATCCCTGTCCCGTTTGGAGCAAGAACAAGATTGCCATTCTCGTTGGTAACTGACAACGTATTGCCGTCCAGCCGCAGATTATCAGCGTTCAACTGACCCGTGATGTTCTGCGTACCCGCCAGCGTGAGAATATCAGACCCAAACGTAAGGTTTGCCGAAGCTCCAAACGCTCCGGAATTATTATACTGCAACTGAGTATTCTCACCCGCCGGTGTACCACCGCTGCTTGAACTTACTGAATACGGCATCACCATGTACCTCCGATGATCGACACATAATCGCCAACCGTCCCCTTGATCTTGACTCTGCTCAGGTCAACACTTTTCAAGGTATGCCATTCGCCTGCTATCAACGGCACATCGTCCCCGGTATCGCCCTCAAGATAAACATCATGGCTGTTGGACGTTAAGGCTGACAGCGTTACTGTCACCACCTCACTACTAGACGAAAGTGCGGCATAACTGGCAGTAACGGCAATTTTCCGTGCAATAACATTATTCATAATTCAACTCCGGCTCTTTACGAAATACGTAAGTACGTCAATCTCACAACACTGGAAAAAACCCGGTCTTCCATTAGATGCTCCGCCGAAAGCTGGAGCACATGGCTCTTGAAAAAAACAACATCAGTTACGCCCGCCAACACTGCACCTGAAATAAAATCGTCAATACTTTCAACCAGTGTCATTAGCGGCGGAACCTCAGACTCGTCGTTACTGACTTTCTTTTGCACACCAATGTCGATATTGTATTCCCGCTTAAAAGCTGACCGGCTCTGGCGTTCTTTTTCAACGTCAATCGGTACAACCGTCACCCGTAAGGTCTTCAGGTCTTTTATATCCCAAACCGGCACTAACTTTCTGACCGCAGTAAAGATCGGGCTGAAAACGTGACCGTTCAACGTCACAACAATCGCATCCGCTATGTCTATTGACTTTGCCATTTTTTAACCAATAAATTTCTGCCAGAGATAACCAGAAGCCATAGTCACAATCGACCCCGTAATCATCCACAAGAACTTTGACCGGCTTTTGTCTTCAGCGTTACGGGACTTCTCCAGACTGTCCACTCTGGCGTTTAATCCCGGCTTGCCGTTGCCGCGAAGCGACTCATCTATCCGGCCCAACTGTTCACTTATATTTGCAAAAGCCTGCTTACAATGTTTTTCGTAAAGCTCACACATAAGCAATCATCCTATTCAGTGTCAATCAAACGGGTGTGAATGCGAAAAAACTGAGCATAAGCGTCGCTGTAATTCCAACAACTATCCGAAAGCCTGCTCACCTCAAAAACATCCACCCGGTCAGCTCTAGTTACTTTTATCAAGTCACCAACTTCAGGCTCAATCTTAACGCTGTTTAATAGCAGATCGTCGGTATCTATAATAAAATCCGTAGTGTGTGATTTAACCGCAAAACCATTACCGTCCACATCGTCATAAAACGTGCGGCCCAACGTTGCATCGACGGTTACTGAATTCACATCCCGCCAATAAACTACTGACTGAGAAGCATGAGTTTTCATCATGCTTCCCAACCAGTCGGAACCTGTTTTCAGTAAATCAGTCATGCTGCCCAGACCTTACACGTTTGCGGGAATGAAACGGATAATAACCGAGAACGCAGGCAGGTCGGCAGTCGTGCCGTTGGTGATCGACATCGTGACATGCTCACCAGCGGCCAAAACCGAATGCGTTGCATCCACCGTGCCTAAGTCTTCATAATCAGAAGTGGGCGGCTGCGTAGCAGTGTTATAGGTTTTGGACAGAATCGCATTAGCCGCATCGTCAGCAAAAGCGATTACCGACGTGTTACTATCATCCACACCAGCCGGAGCACCGTCAGTCAGGATGCCTATCGACACTATCGTGACCGCTCTGGGATGCACAAATATCTCACGGGTGGCTATGTCAGCATTAGCCGCCAAATCTTCGACCGGGATAATAACAATCTGCTCGTTGACATCGTTAATCGCATGGCCCATGCGAACACGACCAAGCACCGCCGCCGAAGCCGCCGCCTCAACCACAACGCCGAGATATTTATGCGTACCCTGCTCGTTGTCGGTAGCGAGATAATTATTGGTGTCATCCCAGTAAACCTTCTGCCCGACAGTCAAAGCAGCACCCGCGTTTTTGGTAAAGTCAAACACCCCGGCAATGTGCAAAGCACCCAGCTCATTGGCAGCAATGTCCAGCTTGGCTACACCGATCAAATCACCCTGAACGATCACATCGCCCCCGGTGACAGCAGAGCCGGGCGTGTAATCAATCGCCAACCCGTCTTGAATATAAATTGCATCAGACATTATTTTACTCCTAAAGTTTCAATATTAAATTTCGTCCACTTTATTCACTTACCGCAACTCAACAGAATCAACTCAACCAAAAGGCGAGGCTTATGCCTCACCCTTCATTTTCACTGCACCACGGGGGTCTTGGAACGCAACGCCGAAATCAATGAAGCCCCGGAACTGCATACCGAGAGTATTAAAATCGGCATCAGCCCGCTCAACTGTCGGACGGTCAACGCCGTTCAGAAAACCGACTTCCAGAGCTGGCAGCACGTTCGGATCGGCAAACAAATACCAAGCCAAAGCACTGTAGCCAGTGTACGAAGCGTTAGCCAAGTAAGAGGAATTGACCACCTCGAACTTACCGGCATGGGGATTGTTTTGCGGAATCGGAGTGTCCTCCGTAGTGGTGGCGTTGGTTTTTAGAGAAGCCATCAGCAATTCACCCGTTACCTTCAGGGCGTTGGGAACCAGCAGGATTTTCGGAGTAGCACCCAAAGGCCGACCGTTGGGTTTGGTCTGATTCAAGAACAGCAGTTCAGCCGCCGTCAACGCATCAATACCCAGAGCAGTTGCCGCACCGTTAGCATAGTTGCTGTTATCGGAACCAAAGAACGTCCCGGTATTTGCCAGCAACAAAGTCCAGACAGCATCGTTAATCGCTTCAGCCGCACCCATCCCGATATTGAACGGGATAGCCGTAAACGCCGACAGATCATCATTGATAATCATCTGACGAGTCAGGCTGAATAGAATCCCCTTGGTGTCAGCCTTATTGGTGAAGGACTGCTCACCCAGACGCCCGTGCTTCAGCTCACCATCTGGACCAACCGGCAGGAACTTGAAATCAGCAGTCATGCGATAACGAGTATGCGTTTTGAAGTCGCTGAGCGAAGCAATCTTGCAGATTTTCCGCCAGGCATTTTCAACATAGTTGTAACCAGCCAGCAGCGACTTGTTAGCAACATTGCTCATCAAACCCGGCAGGCTCACCGTCGAAAAAGCCGCCTGAATAAACTCGGAACCCGTGCCAACACAAGACGGCAGCTCCCGGCCTTCCATACGCGCACACAACCGCAGGAACTCCTGCACACCGATACCACGAATTTTATCAGCGGACTCCATGGCTTCCTCACCGTAGGCTTTCACCATAGCAGCCTCACCAATATGAGTCGAAGACATGCAGGCAGCAGCCTCCAGAACATTCGTGTCCAGCTTCGGACCACGGGTATTAATGTTCGGAGCTTCAGGACGGCTGGCACGCAAAACCTCCAGCTCCGCCTTGATCTCGCTCCAGCCCTCAGCAACTGCTTTGGCCTCGATGTCCGGATGCTTACCACCGCACACCTTGGCAATGGCAGTAATTCTGCTCAGCTCCGCCGCATGTCTGGCACGCAGCTCAAGCACCGACTTATCCGTTGCCTCAACATCCGACTTGGTTGCAGTAGCCTCAACCGTTTCGGTTTTCTTGGCAGGCTCAGTCTTCTTGCCCTTACCCTGCTCGGCATCATACTCAGCACGCAGCTCCGTCTTTTTTTCTTCAGAAAGATTGCCAATTTCGTAACCTTTTGCTTGCAACCATTTTTCAAATTCCATGGGATTTGTCTCCTGTTTATTGGCCATGACAACAGACGTATTTTCATCTGCACCCAGAACCACAATACTAACTTCTTTCAATTCAGCTTCACGAGCTACAATTATCGGCCCGGTAAAATCCTGACCGTTTACACTTACTCTCTCACCCGGCTCCACAAACTCCCGCCGAATCACATTCGCTCCTATTGAAGCCTGCAACTCCACCCCGGCATCGGCATACTCAACCGCCAGCTTCGCTTTCTGGCTCTTGGCGATAACATTGCCTGCTGCTTTCAACACACCATTGACAATCTTGATGTCATCAATTACCCCCATAATCGACGTAACTTCTTTGTTGTGATCTAAAAGAGCGGGCATCGGTGCAGAGAACTTCAGACCATCCATATCAACAACAACCGGATCACCCCAACCGACATTCATTGCTCCACCGGCATAAGCATCCATCTCGAAACGTCGATTTTTCGGCTGACCTTCATCGTCCTGAGCAGCAGCCTCCAGATTAACCACAGAATTCAACTGCAACTCAGCATCGTTGTTATCCTTCGCCGCTATATAATTAAGCTCACTCATTTTGTGACTCCCGCTGTTTTTTTCTCTGGCTCAGGCTTTGTCGGCTCCGGCGTAATGCCCAAAGTTTTCAACATCTTCACTTCTCTGGCTCTCTGCTCCAACTCAACTTCCCAATCCAAACCCTGCACAGCAAACTCTCTCGAAAGCGTAGTGGTGTTATTCAGTAAACGAGTCTTTTGTGCCACTGCTTCCTTAGCAGGATCAATATGCTCATACCCATCCCAAAACCACGTGTGCAAAATCGCCCGATTAGTTCGCCACGACAGCGGCAATAAATCAGAAACCAACACTGCCTCATCAAGCCATGCATCAAGCACTCGATCCACCACCACCAGCTCACAGTCATTCCGCTCGACACCGGTTGCCTTGAAATACGTCTGGTGATCCAGCCGCCCAGACGAATAGTTGTACCCCGCCGAATTGCAAGCAGCGATATTGTAAGGCATCCCTAAACAGCGGGCTATCTCATTCAACAACTCCTTTTTGAATTCTGGATAAGTCGTTGCCGGTTGCTCCGCTTTCGTCTGCCCCAACTTCCAGCCTTCCGGCAAGGTCGTTGCCATCCGCCGCTCCAGCTCAACCGTGTCCATCGAATCCACATCAGCCGCCTCAGCGTTTGCCGGAGTGTCAGTGTAAATCACCATCGCAAAATCAGCCGCCGACTCCGCCGCCGCTATAACCGCCAAAGTGTAACGCCGTAATTGAGCAAACAACGGTAAGGCCGAAGTAATCTCAGGCACGCCACGATGTTGCCCCGGTCGATCCACTCTGAACCAGTGAATCATGCTACTCGCCGGAACTTCTGTGTATTTATTGAACACCCCGCCACTGCTATGAAATCCCACACCGGCGTTACCGGGATGGACATCCAAAACATAATACGTTTTCGGGTTGCCGTACCGATCATATTCAATACCATCGACCACCGGCTTTTGTGTTTGCACCAGCCCTTTTTTCCATGGCGTTGTTACCCGGTCAGCCTCAACTAAAACTAAATCCAACTTGACCGGCGACTTTAGATTTTTATTACTGACCAACATGCCAAAGGCTTCACCGTCCACAGCCTTCGACACCCGCATAGTTCGCAACTTCTGTGCCAAGCGTATCTCTTTGGCCCACGCCGCAAAGACCGCTTCGATATTTTTGTTGGTATTATTAGCGGCCTTTGATGCAGGTGTAAGCAATTGCAATCTCGGCCCGGTCCCGATTGTGTCATTAGACAGCGTATTAATAATCCCCCTGGCATAACTGTTATTGGCAACCTCATACCTTGCCCGGCTCCTGAGAATACTCCGCACCGCTGGCACTAAAGCCGCATCCGCACTCAGTAAATCAGCGTTAGCCCAGTGACGGGAGTTATCGTCAGTCGTTTGAGCAGCATCATACCCCGCCCGAATAATTCGACGGCGGGGAGCACGACGAGAAACCGCCTTACTTGACAGCGTACTGTCAAGCGGAGCAGCAATCTCAGTATGTACTAAAGCGTTTGACATAAATTACACGGTCCCCGGTGGTTTCATGCGATGAAGACGAAGCCCGATCCGCCCGGCACGGGCCGCTGCTTTACTGGCAAGATGTTTATCCGCCGCAATCTGCTCAGACAAACTATGCTGAGAAACACTCCCCTGATCGCCGGAAACCCTCGCCGGTCCCTGTGCGTTAGTTTCCAAGGCAGTTTCAACATCACTTTGCGGCATCACGAACTCCTAAAAAAAAAAACTGGTCAGAAAAATCTGAACAGTTAAACAATACACGAAACAAAAAAAAATATTCTGCATGGCAAGAAAAAAATAAAATAAATGGCAAAAACGTTACATATACGTAACTTTTTTCAAAAACACCCCCTTTAAGCAGCCGTTAGACGGTTTTTTCTTTCGTCAGAATCCGCTTACCACAGTTCCGACACTCCCGCCGCCGAATAACCGTGTTGCCCCAACTCTCGCGGGTATAAACCACCGTGAACTGTCTGCACCCGCACCCTCGACACACCAACCCCTTCTCGGTGTCCTGACATTGCTTCTCACTCAACCTGATCTTTTTGTTACCCATGTGCTCGGCCTCCCTGCTTCTGCAATTCTGATAACTTAACCGTCTTTTTACGTCTTCTCTGCCCCTGCTGCTCGACAATCTGACAGCCACACATACTCGCCGCTGCACAGTTGCCCACCAGACAGTCAAACCAGTGATTATCAGGAGAACCCGGCAAAGTTTCCCACTGGTGAACCACCCGGCCATGACCTTCGGTTTTTGTCCATGTTTCAGAGGCAGCAATATGGTCCGCAAACATCCGATGCTGATCTTTATTTTTGCCAAACAAAGTCATATTGCCCTGCTCCGCCTCGGACATCATTAACCGCTCATGCGAAAAAGTTTTCCAATAATTCGTATCAATAGCAACATACGGATACTCACCCATCGTGCGACGAATGCTCGGCATCATCCAGTGATCCCCATACCGCTCACCCGGCTTGCGTCGATAACTGCTCATCGGTTTTTGACCGGCACGAATACCCACACCCTTGCTCGCCATCATCACCCCGCCCATTTTCCGCTTAATGTTTTCGATAATCACCGGCTTGTATCCGGCATCAACTAGCAACCTGTCCAGACGGACCTTGCCACCCTCGCCCGCCTTTACAAAGTCTTTACTCAACAGCTTGCCCGCCAAAACGTCCAACCCCGCCTGAATGACACCTTCACGACTCAAGCCCTTGTGCAGCTCCGCCATTGGAACCGGTGGATTACGCACCGTGAAAAAATGCCGTCTGCCTTGATCTGGATACGTACCATAATCAATTACCCATCCGGTGAAGTCATCCATCCAGGCACAAACGACATAATAAAGCAACTTGTCGTGAACGTCGATAAAAGCCGTAAGGTAATGTGCTCGAAACGGCACTTCACCCCGTTGCCGATTATTAAGTTGGCTCGACACCTGATCGGCGGTCAGCTTGTCTGCCGTGTCATCGTCATCGACCATCGGCTCATTTTGATACTCTGCCCAAAACGCCGGCTCATCATCATAAAAAATGTTCATGGCGTTTTGCACAGCCGACAGCTCGCCCTTAACATAACGTGCAGGCCAAGCGACTCTCGCACCAACATCCATCGCCTCACGGTTCGCTGCATAAAATTCCGTAGCATCCCGCCCGCCCCGCTCCTGCTGATACGACTCCGCTCTGACCTCGGCGTACTTATCCCACAGCTCCATGTTCGCCGGGAATTCATACAGCATCTTAGTACGCTCACCCTGAAAAACAGGATTGTCCTTGCGGTTAAGCAACTGGTCTGCCATGTCGTTGGGCTGGATCACCGTGCACGGAATTATGATTGCCGTCTGCTTACCCGGCCCTGCCAAACCTCGAATCGCCCCCTTAACAATCGACATACGATGGTCGATCTGCATAGGTGATCTGGCTGACTGATCGGTTTGCGGATCGTCAACCACGGCGAGCGTCGGACGAATAATCGCTCCGCCCGGTGTGGTGTGGTGTTTGCCCCGGATAGCCCCCGTAATTCCAGACACACAGATCACCGCACCGCTACACGGCGAATCCGGTATGTCGGCAAACACAATCACATCCGAACCCCACGAAATAAAAGTACGTTCACCGTAATAGCTCTGCCCGGCACATCGTCTGGATTCGCCCCGCAAAGCATGAAACGGATACACAGCGTCCGGGTAGTCTTCCAGCAGTAGCTTGTTAGTAATCAACTGCGTTTGGATATTCGCCATCATGGTCACGGCGTGATCGTTGGTCTGAGCAATCAGAAAAACAAACAAATGCCGACCACTCAGAACCGCCCACAACACTGCCGTTGCGCACAAGGTCGTTTTCCCCGAACCACGAGGCATCGCTATCGCATACCGCTCCCCGTCGATAACCACCGATTCAATTTTGCTGATAACCTTTAAGTGATCGTCGCTCCATGCCAGCGTGTACTGGTTTGGAAAATACGTTTCACAGAAAAAACGAAAATCGTGGTTAGCCCTGGCACGCCGGGCCGGATTTTTTACCGGTGGCAATGGGGCAATATCCTGCCCCACCCTAGTACGATTCAGACTAAACTCATTCGCCGTTTCCAGCCGCCGCTGATAGCGTTCTTTTGTTGTCGATGATTGCTTTGATGGCAAGACGTACATGCTCCTCAAGCGGATAATTATCCGATGTTAATCCAAGCGGTAAAACATATCCCGCAATGGTGTCCAACTGTTCACGCAGCCCCGCCAAGTCTTCAGACAAGTCCGGACCACTGCTAGCGTTTTTGTTTTCGTATAATCCCATCAGCCGATTAAGCTCCCGCTGAGCCTGCAACGCCGTGCGAAAGTCCTGCCCGGCGAGAGCGTTGCGATAAAGCTCCGTAAGCCGCTGGACAGCCAACCCGACCTGCTCGTCCCGGTTATATTCAGCCGCAATCGTAATACGTTTACGGGCCTCAGCGATAAGACCATCAACCGCGTCAGGCTCCACCCCCTGCTTCCCACAGTAATCGAGTATCTGGGCAAAAGATACTCCCTGCGTTATCAAAAGCACCACGCGATCACGTATTTCGTTGTCAGCCGCCATTAAAATACTCCGTTTTCTGCTCAGACAAGCCTCAGTTGCCGCAATTGCCTTCAATCTATGTCAGGAATCATTCAAACAAGCCCTCTGCCTCTCGCAACATTCTGAAACGTTTTAGAGCTATCAACACTTTGTTTTGCCTATCTTACCATGGTTACAAGGACGGTAAACGCCTCACCCCTGACCGGCGGTGTGGAGTCCACCGGCAGGGGCAAGGACAACAATAGCGGTGGGAGCCGCTACGATATTTTTTTATTTATGCAGCACCCTTGTCGGCACTGTGCTTTTGAATGTTTTCGCTCAGCCACTCGATTGCAGCTTCTTTTGAGTTCACTTCCCGCCCGGCAACTATATCGCAGTTTTTTGCTTCGCAATACGGCAACTCCGCAGCATAGCCCAGACCGTGATAAACCCTGCCCGGCAATCCGGCTTCCTGACCGATCAAACACAGCCGAATAAAAGCGATTTCGCACAGCATGAAAGCCAGCGTATTTTTATCAATCGGAGAACAAAAATCCTTTACAACGTACTTGCCCAGAACCAACTTAACTTCGTTGGTGGGATTAGTAACCGGCAAATACATCACAACCTTGACGTTAATATTTTGAGCCGACAGATAATCAGCCATCGCCAGAACAGCAGCACCACGATACAGCGTAGCCGCCGCTCGCTCACTACCATTCACCGTCAGGTTGACTCCAATAGTAACTTGACGATCTGGCTGCAACTCTCTAACTGTTCGCTCCCAGATATTCGGCACCTTGGCAAGAAACCGGTCCGGGTCGATCTGATCGCCAAACTCTTGGCCCCGGCGAACCCGACGTTTAATCCGCTGGCCTAACTGAATCTCTGGGCAAGAGTTTTCCAACTCCTCACGCATCCGCTCCACTTCATCGACGTAATGAGAAGACGGGTCCGAAAGCTCCCGCCTAAACTTGTCAGTTGTAAACCAATTGCCCCACGAATCACCACCGGGCCTAGTAAAACTATTCATAGCACTTGCTAACGCCATCTTATCACCGGTTGCGTGCTCCTGCTGCAAGGCATTAGTAACCGTCTCGACCATACTGCCAAACTCCACCATGTACTCGCCCCGGTCTGCCGATAATTCAGTCATTGTAGCAGCAGGACTAGGAGCCGGAGAACTGCTCCGCCGTCTGCGTCTGCTCGCACTCGGATTCGTGCTCGACTTGCGGGTACGAGGAGCCTTGCCTTTGTTTTTGCGAGGCAACGCCGCATCGTCTTCAGTGTGCGGGCCACAAGCATCGCATTTCACACCGTACTCTTTTTTCCACCACACCGGGTCGCCTTTGGCGATAGGATTTTGGCAACTTCGGCATCGACCATTAAATCTTGCGGGTATTTTCGTTGACTTCATTTTATAGCTCCACACTTTCGAGTGTTATTGGTTTCGGGTTTACAGACTCTCGACCTTGGCAACCTCGTCTTTTGACCACGATTGCAAAAACATAGTCTTGATGTAATTCAAACTACGCTCCGCTCGCAGAGCCAACAGGCCATTAACCACCACTCGCGTCGATGCAATCCGGCGAAGCCGGTACTCTGAAATTTTCGAACGAATCGCCCAGACCCAATCCAGCAGACTCTCCGCCCCTTCAACGCCCTGAGCCAACCGCTTCTCAAGGTCGGTGTCATAATCGACAAACGTAGTTGACAGCACAAACCGATCAAGCGTCGAAGCATCGAGCGGATTGCGGCCCACATACTGAGCGTCTGCACCCAGACCGTAAGTGTTTGCCGCGGCAATCAAAATGCAATTTGGATGCCGCTGGTGAATTTTACCGTTGACCACGTTGCTCAAGTGGCCGTTAGCGATTGCCGCGTTAATCGAAACCATCAAGTTCGGGTCAGCAGCGTCAACCTCATCCAGCAGGAACACGCCGCCATTTTCGTAAACATCTACAAATCGGGTCGATTGATAAGCCCAAGCTCCATCGGCTTGCGGCAAGATGCGGCCAAACAGGTGTGCCTCAGTAACTCCAGCCGACAGGCTCAAAAATCCAAACTCCAGATTCAAGGCTTTTGCCAAGTCGCTGGCAATCGTAGTCTTGCCGGTCCCTGCCGGTCCAACCAGCAGAATATTATTGTGCCCTTGCTTGACCAGCTCGATCACATCGGTCAGTTGCTTGTGCGGCGACTCGACTTCGGTGGTTACACCGTCAGGCAAAGTGACTTCGAGCTTCTGCACCGGCAGCTCGGCCAGTTTTTCGTCGATAATCCTGCGTACCGCCTCCTCGCTGACAGGTGCTTCGATATACTCAGACAGCGTTTTGCCCATCAGCTCCATTAGTTCCGCGTGACTCCGTTTTTTGTTTTCAGTTTCAGTTGTCATCTTAAAATCTCCACATATAAAAGGTTAAAATTTTCCGAAACTTTCCCATAAGTTCGGTTTTTTTGGCTATAGTTTTTTGTTTTTTGTTTTTCATGCTACTTAAACTTAGCACACGTTAGCTTTGTGTCAAAAATAAATTTCTAAAATACTGGATTTTTTATACCTTTCGGCTACTGATTCACTTTTTTTCTTACTAAATCAACCTTTTTTTCTTTGATTTTTTTTCCTTAAATCTTCAACGTCTTGATCGAACAAACCTTTTTCGCGGGGATATAAAGCGTCATGCTCCTCAACCATAAACTCATCTTTTGTTTTTCCGGCTTGTTTTCCGATTCTCGTATGACAATCAAAAGCATAATCCGGAATATCCTCACGATTCTGGCGAGATATTGCCAAATCTCGCTCAAGGTCTGCGTCACTGATTTTTTTGGGATTGAAAACCAGATTTATCATATTGTCAGCGTCCCGGCTTTTTTTGGCCATGGCCAGCAACATTGCCGCCTTGACCGCAAACAACCTGCCCGCCCCACAAAAGGGCTTGGCTTTCTTGTCCTGTTGCCTCAGCAGCTTCCAGGCGTTATACAAAGCCTCAATCTCAAACGTGATGCAGCCCCAAACGTCCTCAGCCGATATAATATGGAGCCGCCGCCAAACATAAGCCTCAAACTTGCTGTCGTACAATTCCAATGCCCAATATGAAGCCAAACGCCCATCGCCCCGGCGAATGGCCTTTTGCATCGCAGACGCCACCTCGAAAAAATCGTAATTGTTCATTGTTCTAATCTGATAACCCATGGCTACACCTTTCTTAAAATAAACGTGACTAAATAAGTAATAAAGTACCTTGCTTTACTTAAACTTAGCACACGATTACCTTGCGTCAAGCTGGAAAAAATATTTATTAAAGATTTATTTTCGTTTTACCCGGACCACCAGCCGATCAGCTCCGCCCTTGGTTTCTCTGGAAACCAGATGCCCCCGCCACTTTTTCAGCATATACTCCGTTTCCGCCCGGTGACGCTCCGAACTCCGATTGACGGCGTTGCCCCCCTTCAGCTTAAACATCGCATGGGCAAAATAGTAGCGACACTCCGCCAGCACAAAGCGGTGATGCAACAACGCCTGTAAAGTCAGGTCAATATCTTCGCCACGCAACATCAACCGGGTATCGTAGCTCAGCGACCGGCCATTCATACCCGCCACCGTGCCCACCCAGGTATCCAGAGAGAACGGCGAGAAATTCGCATACGCCATAGGTCGTGCCGATTGTGCAAAGCCGAAAACACAGTCACCAATGTCCTGAGCGAGATGTCCCAGACGCTCGACAATCGCCTGCACTTCTGCCGGGTCTTCGATCCGCCGCTTGTGAAAACCGACCTGCGAGTAGCACACAGAAATATCATCGTCAATCATCACCACGCACGGATCGGCAACATTGTCCAATATCCACTGACGGAGCGGCCCCATCCCCACAAGGGCTGCCGGGTGGACCAGCAAATTTTTCGTGTGCCGGGAATACTGGTCAACCTCGTCATCACCAACACACAGCGTTGCGTCGGGGAATAATCTCAGCGACATTTTGCCAATAATGTCAGCCCTACCCTTGGTTGGAATTACCATCTGCATTTTTCGAACTCCCTTCACTGGCTTTCGCCGTTAGTTTTTTGATTGCCACAGGACCGTCGATTATCCTACCCAGGCCGACCTTTTTCATGCCACCGGGATACGTCACCTTTACCCGCTTGATCCCCAACAGCTCACAGGCTTGCTGAAAGTCTTGATCGTCACGGAACATCAGCATCAGATAATCCAGATGCTCGAACGGTTGCTGGTCAAGCTCCGGATGCTTCGGCCCCAGCTCGTCAGGATCACCCTCACCAGCATCAGTTGCGTCCTGTTCACCGCTGAGGCTCGCCGTAGTGTTATGAATCAAATCGCGAACCCAAAGGCTCTCCGCGTCAATCATGGCTTGCAATTCCTTGTACGCATTCAAATCACCCTCGGCCATGGCCCCCACCGGATCGAGCGTGGCCAGAATTTTTCGCTCAGCGTCTTCAGACCAATTGCCCACCAACACCGGGACCGGAGTTTCAGGACTCACCGCCTTGCGGCGAGCATGGCCGTCGATAAGCCGCTTGGTTCGCTCGTTAAACAAACAAGCACCCGCCCAACCGATGTCCGGGTCTTCGAGCAGATCCGACAACGAGTGCATCTGCTCCGCCGAATGTTTCCGCCAATTACTCGGATTTTCGGTCAGCGTACCGGCTGCAATCCACTCCAACCGAAGCGGATAACTCTTTTTCTCGACACCGCTTACCTCTTTTTTTTCTTTTTTTTCGTCGGCTTCCGCCATGATTTTCTGCCTTTCCAGCCTAATATTGGCCATACGATAGGAAATAATAAAAACATTGGTGATTGTTCCCGTGGGGGTGTTCCGGCCTTTTCATGCTCAGGAAGGACCCAATTACGCTCACAGGACGCACAAACAACAAAAAAAGTGCGTTTCTGATACATGAGAGCCGTTTTTGTTCGCCCTGGGCCACAGTAAAAAAATGAGAAATCGTCGTTTCTGAAGCCTCAGAGCCGATTCTTTTTTCATTACTGCTACCCCGTGTCCTGTTCACACACCGCAATGAAGATGCATCCTGTCTTTTAAGCTCACCCATCCACGAACTCCGATCTCACATGTAATTCGTTTCTCTATATAGAGAAAAAATAATTAATTAGCTCTTATTCGAGAAAAAACCCGGTGGGACTAAATTTAATTTGTAATTACTGTAATTGGTTACTGTAATTGATATAAGTCCTTTATTTATAACTGTGTAATTATGTAATTGGTCCTAAATGAATAAATAATTTTTCATAAATAATTATTTTTCCCTATATAGGGGAAACCACCAACAAACCGCTCTAGTGTTACTCTGTGTTACTTGCTTAAAAAAGCCTCGTTTTCTCCTCTTTAAACATGATTCGCACTGACCAGAGAACAATCACAGCCGTCAGAAGCAAGCTCCCCATTGTGTAAATAAAACAAATCCATGCCAACCAGTTCGGTATCATAATTCACTCACCTTTCTCAAGTTCGCCAACCTCTTTTATCCTGTCGCAAATATCCTCAAAAGCATCGAAAACAACCAACAAACAGTAGTCGGTTTCCTTCTCAAACGGCACATCTTCGCAAGCAAGGAACGAAGGCCGATCATCGTAGAACGCCTGAGCCACGTACTCCCCTTCAGACAGATCGACAGACTTCAGTAACTCCTGATAATACGCTTTCATTTGCTCTAGCTGCGACCCTTCATACCCCCACTCTTCTAAGTCACCATTTAGGCCGCTTTCGATTACTTTTCTGGTATCTGCACTGGAGAAATGCGAACCGCTTTGCGTTGACGAAAATCGCAGCTTTTCTTTCCAATACTGTTCGCTCACATGTCCGTCTTTTGACGGTCTGAATTCACGACAAAAAATCCAGTTACCATAATCACCGGTCACAGCAAGGATGCCATTGGTGTTAATAAACTTAACTCTACCTTCCATTTTTCCCGGTTTCTTGAGGTAATGGACACAGATTTCTTCTGTATGGGTTATGTGTAACTCAAACTCAGAAAAATCTGCATCCGTTCTTTTTTTTCGCTCAACCATCACTCTCCGCCTTTCTCGATACGTTTTTCTATATCGTGCTTATTTCCCGCTATACCAAGGGTTTTGAACAATTCCATCCTGCGCACTTTATACGCCTCTGACTTCCAATATAATTCTTTTCTCACTTTACATTCACAGTCATACTCACCGCAAATCAGGCAAATTGCAGCGCCACATTGTTCCTCATAACCGTCTGTCCTCTCAACCCAAAAATGCTTACAGCCTTCCATCGCTCTCGCCTGCTTTCTGTTATCCGCACAATGAATTCTCACGCTCACATTGTCCTTTAGTTTTAGACTTCTTGCGTTCACACCCACTTCCTGCACAAACAATTTTATTCCTTCTAGCTCTTTATTAGTCAATGCCATCGGGCTGCTTTCTCCCATACTGCCTTAACTTCGTCGAGCGTATAGCAAACTTCTGCTATCCCGCCTGCTTGTTTAACTGTACATATAAAAAATGATTGCAGTTTCGTTGGTTTGTTGCTTCCAACTTTCAACTCGATAGCGACAAACCTGCCGTTGACCAAGCCGATCAGGTCAGACACTCCCGCTGCTTGAAACGGCCCACCATGGACCTTGAAAAACAATGTATTGAGCCGACAGTTAAGCCAGCTCAAACATTGCTTTGCCAGATACGACTCACGCTTTGGGCTTTTGCTCATCGTCTGCATCCTTGCTCTCTGGCTCACTGTTGTAATCATCTTCATCACCGAACATCCGATCCTGCACCGGCTCCAGCGTCAGAGTTACCACTTCCTTTTCCTTGATTAACTCCGCAATTTTCTCATACTCATCGTTTGACGATTGCAAACCGCTAACTGTCAACTCTCCAGAAGCAGCCGTGATTTTGCAGCTCTTAATAAACGCCTGCATTTGAATCTTCATGCCTTACCATCCTTTCTCTGTTAATAGGTCACAACAAAAGTCAACACAGCAGCCGCCAGCCAATAAATTACTTTTCTCCAATCACCAGAAGGGAGATAGCCCGCCGCTGAACAAACATCCAAAAATATTAAAATAGTTGGAAACAGTTTTTCAAAATTTTTCATAGGTCCACACTCATTCTGCTTGCATCCTGACAAATATATACTTGCTCTCTGGCTCTGGTCAGAGCCACATAAAACGCTCTAACAATCGCATCCCTCGGCGATTTCTCCCCGCTTCTTTTTTCTCCGCACCATGCCCGGTGTGCTTGCGGCGATAAACTCGGAAAAATAAACACAACGTCTGCTTCCGCTCCCTTAAAACTGTGAATCGTTCCCACATACAACTTAGGTTGTTTGCCGTAAGCCTCCAGCCCGTGCTTCTTAACAATCGCTACCGGATACTTCGCCCGGTCAATCATCGTCCCCCGCAATCTGCTCTGCCACCAGCCCAACGCAGCAGTAGCCTTGCCGTCGAACAGTAAACTACCGATCTGCTTCAGCTTCTCCATGTCAACGAACTCTTGGATCACCGTCCAGGCAACCTCTTTTTCAAAACCAGCAACGATCTGCTGAGCTTTTTCCTTTTTACCCTTCAGGAATATTTCGCCAGACTTCAACACACTCGCCCATGCCCAGAATTCTTTAGCGGTCCACGGCGGATTTGCGTCAGTACGCCGGTCCATCTTCAGCAGGCAGGCAACCCGATCAGTCATCGAAGTTCCTTTTTTCATAGCCAACGGATTCCAGCCCCCGTTTGCAACTCGCCATGGATTGCAGAAAAGCATCGCCCGCTCTCTCAATCGAATCAGTAAAATTTTCAGCATATAAGAACAGGTTGTCATCAGCATCACTGACTTGCCTTCGGACAGATATTTTTCAGCCAAATTGATCGCCGGTGACGGTTCCTTTGTCGTTGCCGGGCAACGATGCACCGCCCCCTCAAAATCTCTCGGCTGATACTCGATAGGTTTATAATCGCTCAGACGCTTAACCCACTTGATTGCTGCTCGATGCACCGCTCTCGGTATTCGATAAGACTGTTGTAATATTCTACGATGGTCCTGTGGTATCATCGGATCGTCGAAAATAGTAGGGTCTGCACCCCGCCATTGGTAGAGCGATTGTTGGCCGTCACCGCACCCGATCAATGCTCCGGCCTTGATGCCCCACATCCTGATTAACTCATACTCCAGCCGCGAAAAGTCCTGCAACTCATCACCGATAATAATATCCGGCTCACCGTAAGGCTCAACGCCCCGCTCCAAAGCATCTTCGATCATGTCGGTAAAGTCTAAAAATTCATTTTCAAACTTCCAGTCAGACCACACCTTGTTAAACGCCTTGACTCTCGCACTCCACAACTGTTTCGGTGTGCGTCGATGTCGGTACAACATAAGATGCTCATATAATTCGTCGGCGTTGCCGGTCCCACTGGTAACTTTCAGGTCATCGGTTTCCGCCGTAACCACAGAAAGCGGATACTCCGGGTGTTCTTCATTCCATTGTTTAATATTAACTAACTTTCGATCATGGCCAATCGCCCGAAACGCCAGACTGTGTAACGTACCGACAAAATGATCTGGTATCGGCAGATCACGGCTGGCAATCTCTCTCGCCGCCGTTTTGGTCAACGAACAAACAACCGGCTTATAACCGCTGTCCACTACTTTCCTGACCTGACTCGCCAGAAACGTAGTCTTACCGGTCCCCGGTGGTCCGATCACAGAATATAAACCTTGATACTCCATTACATTGCCAACCTTTTCAACTTATGCTGTTTGCACTTAGGACAAGGAACGCCCGTCACCGCCGCAAACTTTTCGTCTGTCCGTTTCCGGATTTTTCTTTTTCTCTGGTAAAATCTCCGCTTCAATCGCAAAGCAATCTGACCAAACCACGAGCAATTTCTACAAATCGCGTACTGCATTTTTTTGACTCCTTAAAATCCATCCCACATCGAGCCAGTCATTGTGACCCGCCAATAATTTCTGTGAACAACTTTGTCCTGCTCATCCCGTGCCACCACCGACTTAGGTTCAAAGCCCAGCTTGCGAAGCATCCGCCGAACATCACCCCCTGCCGGTTGCTCCTGAATTACATTCCGCACATACTTCAGCAGTGAACCAGAGTGCACATGCAGAATTTCATTGTTGTTGTCTTCGACAATGTAAGGCTGGTCAGTCTTCAGGCAGTCAGCAATTTCTTTTCCCCGATACACCGTCTGATTATCAAGGTACTGCCTGAGCCAATCCATAATCTGCGTCAGCTCCATGGACTCGACATCCTCAATAAACATGGCCACTTGAAACATCAACTTGCAGAGCTTATCCCACTGCCCGCTCTTGCGTAGCGGCGGAATCTCGCCGGTCGCTTCAAACAACCGCTCACGAAAACACCGCTGATCCATAAACTGACGAGTATTACCGATATGAACCTCACGTTCCCCGTCCGACAAATTAAGCACCACAGAAAACTGTGTGTTTTCCTGCCCCTGCCGTAATATTCTCATTACCGGCACTTTTAACTGCTGACAGATCACCTCAATTTTTTCTTTGTCTGATAGCTGATCCAGCAGCTCATTCACTTCCGATGACAAAGCAGAGTTAATCTTCTTGGTTTGTTTGGACGGCCTGCCGGGTTTACGAGGTTCATCAAACATCGTGTCTATTTTCGCCCGCTCGATAGTCCGAGAAACATAATCCGCCCGCCCCGTGATCTTCGTCAGGTCGTGCTTGTGCTTTCGCCGGAACTCCAGCAGCAGAGCGGCAATCTCGTCGTCAGGCCAACCCACAGCCGCCGCCTGACACGCCAACGCCATATCGTAGCCGCTGGGTGATGTGTCGCTCAAGTCATCCCGGTCCTGCTCCCATGTGGCCTTAAAAACATCGCTGTTGGCCATCAGGACTGCGAATTTCTCTGGGTCGATAGTTCCGATGGACACCGCCGACCGATCTATTCCTGAGCCATTCTCAGACGTTTTAGCTTTAGGCTTCCCTCCAAAGTCCGAAATGTTATACACATGGCACTTGCCCCCGTTCCAGTCCTGCGGCCAACAGATTTTCACCGGCAACGGATCACTTTTATAGTTCATCGTTCCCGGCACACGCAAAACTCTGGCCAAATCGTGAGTTGCATCCAGCTCATACCCCGCCGCTTTGAAAATTGATCTTAGATGCCCCTGCCAGTTCTTGATTAGATTAGCCGCCGCCTGCCGGTCAGTGTCAGACGCAAAAATCCATGGCTCGTTTAACAGCCAATAGCAGTGCCAGCCGTGTCCGGTGTGAATAACAATGGACGGATGCAGCTTGGCTTTCCGGACCAGTTCGCCAGCCGTGGCTTCGTCTGGAGGCACATTCTTTTTGTGCTCCGTGCCATAGTCCACATCCGCCCAGATACAAGTAATCGCATCGACCGTGGAAGCCCGGACTCTGTGATTAGAACTATCAGCTTGCCGGGTCAGCCCCGGTGTAAAGTAAACATCCTTGCCCTCTGGAAATTCCGGGAACTCGCTCCGCGGTCTTACCCACAAAGATTTTTTGTCCGGTAATGTCCAGAGGTTGACATAAAATTCATCCGCTGAAACGCCTCTGAACAAGGTGTCCAGAAACGCATTAGCCTGTGCAGAATTTGCCCTGTCGATAGCTGCCATGACCTTTATACTCCGTTATTGGTATGCGGTGCTGCCATTGTTTCACGATGCCCTTGCCTCTACACAAAATACATGTCTTTTTCTCCGAGTCGGTTTGCCCACCGGTCAGATAACTCATCACGTCGGCTTGCTGCTCCGACTCCGGTTCTGTCTGAACATTCCAGTTCCAGCCCCGCCCCAGACAAATCGGACAGTCAACGTCGATTAAAGATGCAATAGGTTCAGTATTCATACTAGCCCCGGCAGGTCTCGAACCTGCAATTTGTCCTCGCTAACTGAAAACAAAATCAACAAAGCTGTCACTTAAAGTTCGTTAGCAGCACAGCTTTGTGTGCGTCTTCCAATTTCGCCACGGAGCTACCTTTCAAAAGAAATCAAACCATGACGCACCTCCGATCTACGTTAGTTAAATGAAAAGTTGAGCTTTTCTCAAAGTGGCCTGCGGCGGTAAAGGAACAAACCCGCCGCAAGCCTGTCACGGAGAAATATCAGTCAACCGGAGCTTGATCTTGTGATCTGTCAACCTCTGGCTCAGACGGCATCGGTGCTTCCGGCAGCGGATCGACATTCGCAAACACCGCTTTCAGTCCCTTGAAAAATTCCTTTGCCGGTTCGCTGAGTTTTGCCATTAGCTTCGGCGTTGCAAACGAATATTTAATACCGTCCTTATTCTTGTCAGCCGTCAGAGTGAACCGAGTAACAACCCCGTGGATCGGCAACCGCTGTCGAGTCAGACGGAGTGCGTATTTTTTCCATGGCTTCAAGCTCGTCGGCGGAAGTGTAATCATAATCGGCAGACAATCAGCTTGCCGAATCACCAGTAAGTGTTTTTGTTGCTTACACGCCTGACCTCTGGCAGTTCCCTCTTTTGCCGAACCGAATTCAGCAAGCGGACAGTCCGCACACACTCCGCCCGGATCGCCTTTGCCGATCCGACCGTCAGACGATTGACAGTCAGGCGGCTCGCCACCAGACTCCGCCATGTCTTTTGCGAAATACACCCGGCCCGGCAACTGAGCGATAACCACACCCTCAATCGCATCAACCACATCGTCATTGCCCTCAGCATCAGCGATTGGCCACTTCGTTAATCCGGCAGCGGGAATCGTGATACGTTCCAAGTCCTGCAACCCGAAATCTTCGCCGCCCAGATTTTCGGCAATGAGTTCCTTCAAGCCTGCCGAATCACCACCGGCGAAATCCGTGATTGCCCAATTTTCATGGCTGACCACAGCCAACGCAGTCGTTTTTTCTTCCGTCATAATAACTACCCTTTCCTAACTTTAAGTGAATCTTTCAGGGAAACTTTTACCAAGCCCTTTAATCCGTCCGGTAACACCGGCACACCTTCCTCGTCCCGTTCAAACTCCCGCACATAGCTGGACAGCGTGTTCCCATTAATCGCTTCCTTAACCATGTCGCCGAAGCCCTCCTCCGTCATGTACGCACACAGTTCTTTTTGGTCGATTGCAGATGCAAATATTCTTGAATCAACGTAAATTGTCCGGTCGGCAATCTTGATTTGTGTGGTTTCGTTTTCAATAAACACCTCCAGCAGCTCCGGCTCCAGCTCCGCCATTTCTGTCTTGATAGCATCAAGGTCAGCGTTAGCCTTTTCTTTTGCCTTTGCCAACTCTGCAAAGCGTTTGAGTTTTTCCATGTCCATTTTATCCATCTGCTTCACCTTTCTGGTACATCTTCAGCACCGACTCTATAATCTTCTTTTTCTGCGAAAAAGATTTGTAAACCTTCGCATCAACAGTATCCTCTGCAACCAAATGAATATATGTGACACTTCTAGTCTGCCCCTGCCGATGCACTCTCGCTCTGGACTGGTCATACGTTCCCAACGACCAGCTCACAGAGTAATAAACACAGTAACAAGCTCTGGTAAAGTCAACCCCCTCTTTGCCCGATTGAATCTGCACCGCCAGAACATCGCCCCCCTCCGCCCGGTTCTGCCACTCCTCTAATTGATTGATCGTGCCTGAAAGTTCAAAGCATTTACGCCCGGCCTTCGCCGCCATGATCGCCGTGGTTGACAGATCGCACCGAAACCGACAGAACACCACCACCGGAGCGTCAGACGGTAAATCCTCAAACACCTCCAGCAAAGCCTTAGCCTTAGCGTTGCTTATGTTCACATCTTCATCCGGGTCGGTCGGGTCAGGCAGATACCCGCTCGTTACCTGCTGCAAACGAACCAGCCGGGACAAAGCATTGTTCACCGTGATTACCCCGCCGCCCACATCAGCAATAAACTCTTTTTCGAGTTCCCGATAAACTCGCCGGGCTTCCGGCTCCAGCGTAATATTCCGAACTTCATCGACAAACGGCGGAAGGTCAAGCACTTCGTCCTTAGATACTTTCAACGCAATCGAATTAAACTTCCCCTCCAACTCATCTAAATTCTGAAACCTTAATACCTGCTTGCCTTCAAACCCACCCATCACCGCATACCTCGCCCGAAACATCGTGAAGCTCCGTCCGAAAATAGCAGGGTCTAAAAACCGATACTGAGCAAAGACATCCAGAGGACTGTGAGGCATCGGCGTACCGGTCAGCCCGATACGTTTTTTTGCTTTGATCTTGTTGGCAAAAAATTTGCTCGTCACCCCGCTCGGCGACTTGATTCGATGTATTTCGTCAGCAACTACTAAATCCCACTCCGTTGCAGCAACCACCTTGCCAACGTCCCCCTGATAAACAGCATCGTAATTCATAATAATAATCAACAGGCCCTGTCGATGCTGGATAACTCGATCTAATAATTGCCCCCGTTTTTTAAGTGTCCCTTCCCCCATCGCCACGATCTTCACCCTACGGTCAAAGCTCGCATGTTTATCGAATTCTTTTGGCCAGTTGGAAACAACCGACTTCGGACTGATAATCAAAACCAACTGAAGTTCAGGCATATTACAAATAGCGTCGATAGTTGTTTTGGTTTTTCCGGTTCCCATGTCGAAAGCCAGCATCGTGCCGGATTGTGTCATGGCCAACCGGCTCCCCTGTAACTGGTGCAGCCACGGCTTCGTCTTCACGTTGAGCAGGTCTTTTAAGTCATCGGGACAGTCTTTTATGAAAGCACCCATCGCCAGCGTGGACAGTAAATCAGTTACCTCAAGGTCAACCTTAAAATCCGCAAACTCCGGACGGCTTAAAATGTTCTTTGCCGAAATCGGCGTAGCCGGATAATCCCACGTGCGAGTGTTTTTGTTCCATCTGGCCCCCGGTATCGACTTACAAACGTCTTTAAGACGAAAGGAAGTGCTTACTCGGATACAATTATCTGTCAATTCTATTTTCATAATTGCGGGGACAGGAATCGAACCTGCGACCTCTGGAGAATGAATCCAGCGAGCTACCAGACTGCTCTACCCCGCGATAATAGGTGCAAGGTCAGGGCAGAGCCTTGCACCCACGGTCAACCGACCGCAAACTTATTTACTTTTGAACTCGTTTTGATACGGACCGCCAAGCCCGCTCGGTCCAATAGAAACCAACGGCACTTCCCGCTCAGCGGATTTTCTGATTATGTTATCCAGCGAACATTCACGAACTTTCTGCCGACCAGCAGCGACCACCCTCACCAACTGCAATCCCTTCTTTTGCAGTTCAGGTAATAGCCGATAAAACTGAGGGCGAGAAATCGCCAGACGACTAGCAGCTTCGGTCATTGTTAATAGTTTTTCAGACATTGCACTCCACCTTCTCTTTTTTACTGCCCGCTTCACATGCTTCGCTTTCGTCAACAATATGCAGCCTACGGTTTGCCATCTTGATTAGAGTTGTCTCAGTTGCCCGGTACATAATCTCTGTGCGGAAATCTTTGGCTTGCAGTTTTAAATGATATGCAATATCCCTTGCCCGGCGTGGACCGTACTGGCGAAATTCATCCAGCAACTCATCGCTGAGCAGTCCTGAAATAATTGAGGTCAGGAAAATTACATAATCATTGTAGGTCGATTTGTGACTGCTGCTTCGCAGATCGAAAACGGTAAAACGTAGGCGGGTCAACATAATCAAAGCCTTGATCGGCCCCTCTGATTTTCCGATTAAAAGTGCTTCGTCAACCTTCAGCATTTCTGTGTTAAACTTATTATCGTCCATGGCTCATCCTTACCAGTTGGCTGTAACTTTGGGTTTCTTGGCGTTACTTTTTTGCTTCTCTGGAAGTACGATATTTTATTCACTGATCTGAAAATATCTGAAAAATTGTTTGCATAACCCCCCCTCAAGCCAACGTAATCGGCTATTTATGGCCGTTGTGCTCTGAATAAAAATCGTGAAATAAAATTTCTTTGGCCCTGGCGTCGGACTTACGGAGCCACTCGATCAGATTTGGAATAAACTTCTGCACCAGCCGCGAAATAGCTGACTGTGACATGTTATGCCTCTCAGCCATCTCGGTTTGTGTCAGGTTGCCAAGTACCGCTTGGATTAGTATCCGAGTCTCACGCTGGGACGGTGTTGATTCTATGGCCTTCTGGAGCTTTTTGATGATTATCCGCTCACGATTGCCTAAATTATCACGAGCCTTCTGGAGCTTATTGTGTATTGCCCGCTCACGATTACCTAAATTATCATGGGCCTCTCTGATTTCGTCCATTTCCCTGACCAATGCAGACAGTTCATTCATAATCCACCCCCGATCTGGACAAGAAATTTATAAACTCACAGACTTGACAAATCCTACCAATGTGATATAAATAGACAGACGCTGTTTGCATGGTGGGATGGCTCCGATCATGTAATTAGTTGTCATCGGCTCAGCAGGACCACAATTCCTGCTGGGCTTTTTTTACGTTAATCCATTAACCTGAGAATAAAAATCAGGGAATCCCCGCCAAAAGATTAGAACTCAATCTCAAAAACGTTGTTGCGGGACAATGGTATAATAAAAGCTTTTCTTTTTTCTCCAGTTTGCTTTATCACTCTTACATTTTTCATATTAAACTTTTCGTCTTCCGTGGTCAATACAGAAAAATCATATTTAATATTTTTTTTGTTAACCGATATTCATGGCAATTTTTTCGATCTGTCGCTGATCTAATTCAGCATAAATCTCAGTAACGTCAGTAGTTGAATGCCCCAGCACCGCACGGGACGCATCCAAACCATATAATTTTCTGACTTTGGTTGCCGCCGTGTGCCTGAGCTGGTGCGGTGTAAAGTCAGGCATGTCGCACTCACCTGCTTTCCTCGCTCGCCTTATACCTCTCTGCAAAGCAGTTCTGTAACTGTTTGGTGTATAATGGGCAAGATATGACACTCCCGGTCGATTTTCTTGACGATTCTCGCTGCCGTAGCGTTCCCACGTTGCCTCAATCGGCTTAAACAAATAATCATCCAGCTTTCGCCCCGCCATGAAACGACTTGCAATTGCTTGTGCTTTCGGCCCCAGAGCTACTAATCGTTTATGGCCGAGATGTTCTGTCTTGTGGCTCGCAGGACGATAGAACCATATTTTTCCGGATGTATCTATGTCCACCGGTCGCATGATCGTTAATTCCCCCGATCTCATGCCGGTCAGCATTTGCAGCTCCACCATCGACCGGACCACAGAGGACAAATGCGGCAACACCCGCTCCACATAAATCTCAGGCACCGGCCCCACCGGTGGTCGATCTTTGGCCCGGCTCCGCCCTTTGCGAAGTCCACTGACTGATTGCAGGGCCATGAACACACTGCCCGGCACAAACTCCTCAGATGCAGCCCACTTGAAGCATTGTTTTATCATACCGATTCTCTGGTTAAGCGTCTTGCGGCACAGTTTCCCCGTGCCAATTAAATGCTCCCGGTACTCCTTGAGTTTCTTGGGGCCAAAGTCCTCTGCCAGCATCCCCGGTTGACAGAAATCCACCAAGGCTCCAATCATCTGCTTAACCAGATCATACTTCAACGAGCCTTTATAATATCCCTTGGCATAAGCTATGTACTTAGCAGCCATTGACACCATAGTTCCATCGTACTCAGCTTGTGGAGTTGCCGTCATTTTCGCCCACACATCCCCTGCCAGAGCATAGGCAAGGTTCCTGTCCTTTGTGGCGAACCTGCCTCCACGCGGAATCAGCGGGACTGTTTTGTAGTCACCCTCCGGCGTTTTATACTGGTAATAATACCTGCCGTTGCGAGCATAGACCGAGCCTTTGAATTTTCGTTGCTTTTTGATTCCCTCTGACATACAATGCCTCCATGATTAACAACGCTATTAGTTATGAAGTTTTCAGCCCGATTATACAGTTTTCCTACAATTTTTCCTACAATTATTTTTTAGGAAATTTTCGTGAAATCGTAAGTGCTTATTTATCAGATACTTAAAGTGCTACGGGGAGTAGCTCAGCTTGGCTAGAGCGCTGCGTTCGGGACGCAGAGGTCGCAAGTTCAAATCTTGTCTCCCCGATTTTTCGGCATAGCCGAAAAATAGAGCAGGTGAGCTTTAGATCAATAGAACAGGTGTTTTTCCCAGAATTCTCCTGACCTATTGATTTCCCACTCACCTGGTGTTTTTACGAATGTTGCAGCCGTTTTTTCTGTTTAGTGCTCTACCGCAACCATTTCCCGATAGGCCAATGGCGTTCTTTTGCTATTTGCCTCAACTTCTCACCCGGATTGACTACTACCGGAAACCCTACACATTCCAGCATTTCCAAATCGTTGATGCTGTCGGCATAAAAGGCCGCCCGGCCCATGGTGATGCCCAGTTTTTCGCAATATTGCTGTGCCGAAAATATTTTGCCCTGTTTGAGCAAAAAAGGCTTAATGTAACCGCCGGTAAATACACCGTCGATTATTTCCGGCTCGGTAGGCAGCAGGGCAGTTATTCTCATCGCCTCAATAATAGGCTGGGCGATATAACGGTTGGTACCGGTTACCAGAACGGTGGGAATATTTTTCTCACGATAGTAATCCAGCACCTGCTGGGCCTGTGGATAAATGTATTTTGCGATACATTCATCGAAATGCCGCCTCGACAAATCAAGCATTTCCTGTGGCTTCCTGCCAATGAACTCGCGATACTGGAAGTCAACAAATTCATCAATAGGAGTTTTCCCCTTACAGTACAAGTCCCAGTAATGATCCGCCTTGGAGCGGTCCTCTTCCGGCGCCATACCTATATCAACAAGAAAATTTTTCCAGGATACACTGCAGTCAATGTCCAATATGGTATGGTCCATGTCGAAGAAAACCACATCAACCTGATGCGACTTGATTATTTCACCAACCATCGTATTCATAGTTTTCCCAGATAAGCACGTATTTGTCAAGCTGCCCCAAGACCAATGTAATATGTTCCTTGCCCGCCACAATCCAAACCCCGGAAATTAACGGTTTTGTTTCAAAATAAACCTCTTTCCCATCTTACATCAATTACTTATGTCTCTTGAAATATTACATTTCGGAATAATGCATACCGCCCATAACGATAATCCCATCTCTAATTTCGACACCAAATCTATATCCCAGCAATCTGATAGATATTCTAGCATAGCTTTAATCCCTGCATAATTCTGTTAAAATCTGTAAAATATTCCATTTGTAACGATTGTCGGTTACAATTTTTACCATTTCACAGCAATTTGTGCAAAATTATCTTTATTTTCATTGCTCAACTCCACCTATTTCAAGTAGAATATTTTAGGCTTTGTTTTGGACTTCAGTCCAGCTTTGCCATAAGGAAGGAGTCTGGAGAGAGGCTTCGACTGTTCAATTTTTTGAGAGAAGGAGAGATTCTGATGAAAGCACTGTTTATTTCTACGCTTACAATTTTAATGGCAACTTCACTAAGTTTTGCCGGCATCACCCAAATCGTTGTTCAACCCGAAGGCGACGGCAATGTCGGCCAAGACCGCGAGAATTATGATCCTTGGGAAGATGTGCCTTTCGATTCCGACGTTAATCCAAACTATGTAGGTTTCGACTTTGATGATGGTGACGGCCAATGGCGCGATACCTATATTCAGGTAAACTTGAGTTCTCTTCCCGCCGTTGATGATATCACCGCCGCAACTCTAAATATCAATATCCTAACCCTCCAAGGCTCTGACACCATAAGCAATCTCTATCATGCCGCCGACGCTAGCGGCGCTACCGGAAACGCCGCCGATCAGATCGATTGCTCGGAATTAGCTGGCGAGGTTAACAGTTCTTCCGGTTTAGGTTGGTTAGCTCTTGATGTAACTGATTTCATCAAAGCCGATATCACCAGTGCTTTTTCCTGGGCCGCTTTTCGCTTCGGCTATGAAACTTACAAATCCTTCACTTTCAACAGTGCTGAAACCGTCGGTGCTCCTTTAGCTCCTTACCTGGAAGTTACTTCTATACCTGAACCAATCACCGCAAGCCTTCTGGCAATGGGTGCTCTGTTGCTGACCAAACGCAAACGCCGCTCGTAACAAATTGGACCCATCGCACCGGCTGCGAAAAATATCTTCGCATAACCGCCGCCTAAATCACACCGCCCGGACGCTGAGTAACTCGTCCCAGCGGGTGGTATAACGCGGCGAGCGTCTCTGGAAACGGGTCTTCCATGGCTGACCCAGCCCAATAGCTGGGTAGCGGATGGTGTCCGGCTCCATCAGCGAATTTATGCGGTCGAACACCTGCATAATTTTTCGTGATCGGCTGCGATCCACGCTATCAAATAAATTGCCCTGGACTTTATGCTGATCCACCAGCGAATCCAGCAGCACCCCCGCTTTCTTGAAACGATAACCTTTACGGTAGATCTTACGCACCGCCGCCAAAGCGTAATTCAGCAGTTCAGACGTGTCGCTGGTCGCCACCGGCAACTCCACGGTTTCGCTGTTGAAATAACGCCGCTGCTTATCACTGAACAGATTGGTCATAACAAAAACGGTTATCACCCCAGCTGCCAGATTCTGACGACGCAGCTTCTCCGCCGCCCGACACGTATAGCTCGCCACTGATTCGCTCAACTGCTCCAGCGACTCCACCGGCTTACCAAAAGACCTCGTACTGGCAATCCCCTTGTTCACCGGCGGACAGGTTTCCAAACCGTAACAAACCCGCTCCCGCAGTTCATAAACACTACGCAAACCGACAACTCCCAGGGTTTTCAGTATCCATTTATCGTCGGCATCGCGAAGTTGTCGAGCGGTTTCAATACCGCAATTTCGCAACTTCTTGGCAAAACCTGGCCCAACACCCCAAACATCAATCACCCTCATGCTCTCCAAAGCATGCCCCAGATAAGGCGAATCGGTCAGGTCCAGTACCCCACCGGCCCGGGAAGATTTCTTGGCAATGTGGTTGGCAACCTTGGCCAGCGTCTTAGTCCGCCCAATCCCCACCGACACCGGAATCCCCGTCCAACGCCGAACCGTATCGTGAATCAGCCTGCCATATTCAGTCAAATTCCTCCCGGCAAAACCGGACAAATCCAGAAACGCTTCATCAATCGAATAAACCTCCATCTCCGGCGAAAACTGGGACAGCGTCCGCATAACCCGCCGGGACATATCGCCGTAAAGCGTATAATTGGAAGAATATATCTGAACGCCGTACGCCGCTACCAGATCACGCACCTTAAAAACCGGCACCCCCATTTTCACTCCGATAGCCTTGACCTCGTTGGAACGGGCCACCACACAGCCGTCGTTATTACTCAGCACCGCCACCGGCTCCCGCTCCAGAGACGGATTAAACACCCGCTCGCAGGATACATAAAAATTGTTACAATCAACCAACGCAAATACTTTTTTCATTACTGCAAAATCTCACTACACTCAGTCCCCCAAAGCAATCTGTTCGATTTGCCATGCCCGACCTGACCTGCCGCGATCTGCTGCAACGGTGCGTCAGCACGGCGAGCGAGCGCGAGCACGCGAGTCGGACCTCTAGATTTTACACATTCCAACGCCTGTAATCCCAACAGTCCATTTCGCACAAAACTTCCGTAGCCGTTTTGAATTTCGTACTTCGGATTTCGTCATTGATTCGTCATTCTGGCTTCGTCAATAGTCATTAATCCCATAATCAATATAAACCATTAACGTTCACATAACTCCCGCTCGCTCACAACGAGTGGATTACATGCCTGACAACCCCCCAGATTTCAAACTCCATCTCCGCGTCAATGCGACAGGATTGATAATCTTCATTTTCAGCTACCAGCGTCACACCCCCCTTTATCATGCGAATTCGCTTGACGGTCAGTTCACCGTTAACGCTCGCAATAACCACATTCTTATCCCGCGGCTCTGCCGACCGATCGACAATCAACAAATCCCCCGAAAAAATCCCCGCCTTAATCATGGACTCTCCCGCCACCCGAACAAAATAAGTAGCCTCCGGCTGAGAAATTAAGTGCTTATTCAGATCCAGACAACCGTCCAGATAATCTTCCGCCGGCGAGGGAAAACCCGCCGATACCGCCGCCACAAACATCGGACGCAAACACCGCTCCGCCTGCCCCACAGAAAAAATCGCTTCAACTCCGAAACTCATCAAACCTTCCCGATTGACACCCAACTCAAACTAACAGACAGAAAATTTGCAACCTAACAAACACCTAACATTATTATACAACAAAAATAACCCCCGGCAAGCACAATAACAATTTTTAATTGTCGAAAAGGCCCCCACCGCTGTTTTCTGGCCCCTAAGCAGGCTCCAGACACTCAGCCGTATTATTCCGCGGATTATTAACCACCGGACTAACCGGATAGGCCAGCAATTGCTCCGACGGCAGCGGATTCATTAAGTCCTTTAGAGAGCCAGCCTTAACGTCCGCCCGCCCCAGCCAGAGCCCAAAATCACCCCGCCCGATGATAACCGGCATACGATTGTGAATGGGCTCCATCAGCTCATTGCAACGGGTGGTCAAAATCGCACAGGATTCAATAACCGCCCCGTCCGCCCCCTGCCAGCTCTCCCACAAACCCGCCATCGCCATCGGCGACTCGTCACGCAACCGAATAAAATAAGGCTGCTTCCCCGAAACCCGCCACCCATCAGCAATCTGCCGACCGCCGGATAACCTTTGCCACTCGAAAAATCCATCCGCCGGAATCAAACACCGCCGCTTACGAAATGCACTTTTAAACGCCGGCTTCTCTGCCACCGTTTCACTACGCGCGTTGATCAGCCGCGCCCCTATCGCAGGATCCTTCGCCCAGGCCGGGATCAGCCCCCAACGCAGCTTCTTCAAAATCCGCCCCTGCTCATCCTCCCCCCCAACCACCGCCGCTACTGACTGACTCGGCGCAATATTATAGCGCGGCTGCAAATCATCCGCCTCCCAACCACCACGCTTCAAATCATCCAATGCATCCGCAAGATCAAATAGCTTGGCCAAAGCTTCCGGCGAGATTGTCAACGCAAAACGACCGCACATAACAAAACCTCTAGCCGAAAAAACCACTAAAATTTCATGCTCTACTGTTCAACTGTTCAACTTTCTAGCCTTGTTTTAAACAAGGCTGGGCCGCTGCTTCAAAAAACTTATCAAACAGAATCCGACAGCCGGGTTTCTCAATATCCCGCTCCGGATGCCATTGTACCGCCAGAAAAAAATTGGGGTAATCCAGCCGTTCAATCGCTTCAATAATCCCATCTTCAGCAACCGCCGCCACCTGCAGCCCCTCCCCCAGCCGATTCACTCCCTGATGATGAGAACTCGGAACCGTAATCTTTTCCGACCGGAACCACTTACCCAACTGACTGTCCCGAATCGGCTCCACCTCGTGGTAAGTCCATCCCGATTCGCCCCCGCTGTGATCGACCGACCCTTCCAGATCGGGAATATGCTGACAGAGTCCGCCCCCGTGCGCCACATTAACCACCTGAATCCCCAAACAAATCGCCAGCAGCGGCAACTTATGCTTCTGCGCCAACTCGTACAACAAAAAGTCAAAACGCTGACGACGCGGATGCAACAGCTTCGTCTGCTCATGCAACGGCTCTCCCCATAACGACGAATCCAAATCCAGCCCGCCCGTTAACACCATCCCGTCCAACTGCCCCAATATCGCATCCAGCAGAACCACATTTTCCGTCGGAACAATCGGAATCGGCATCACACCCAAATTGGCCGGAACATCAAAGTAAAGACTGTCGAGATAGGCATGCTCGTCCCCATCTTCCATGCTGCGAAAATTCATACCAATACCAATCCGCGGTTTCATTGAGCTTCTCCCTTGCGAATTTCCAACCGACCTGATGAAATCCTAATCGTCTTTATGAAATCCCTCCGACCAAAACTCTCAGTCATCCAGCGAACGCTTCTCCTCCCCTTCCATCTCCGCCAGATAAGACAACGTCCGTTCCAACTCACTCTTAAGATGCCTAACCCGTAGCAGACTCTTAACCCGCGTCAGCAGTTCAAGCTTATTGATCGGCTTACTCAGAAAATCATCCGCCCCACTGTCCACCCCACGCTCCACATCCGCCAACTCATTCAACGCCGTAACAATCACCACCGGTATATCACGAGTTTTGGAATCACTTTTCAGCCGACGACAAACCTCAAATCCGCTCATCTTCGGCATCATCACATCCAACAAAATAATATCCGGCTTCTCGCGATTCACCATCTCCAACGCCTCAATGCCGTTCTGGGCAATCTGAATCACACAGCCCAACGACTCCAGATGCGCCTGCAGCAACTCCGCGTTCTGCGCATTGTCATCCACTATCAATACCCGGCCCGTGGCATAATCACAATTTTCCGCACTCTTGTTCATGATTTACTTATACCACGATTCCCCCGCCCGGTCCAGTACCCATTTCAGCCGCGGTGCTTATCCAAAATTTCCCGAATCTGCGGCAAAACGTACATATCATCGATTTTCTCCAACCCCGCTAACGCCTGTGCCGTCGTGGCAATCTGCTCCTCTGCGTCCGCCATGGTATCGACGAACAGAATATTCTTGCCCCGCAGCACACACAGCCCACCACCCTCGCCACCTAACGCCACCTGCCGAACTTCCAGCTCCACCTGCTCCGCCAAATCCAGCAACCTCGTCAATATCTCATGACTTTCCACTATTTCAAGAAATCTTTCGCTATTCGTCGATACTCTTACTACCGCCGGGATACGCCCCAGCGTCCGATAAACAAAAACCTTTGCCTACAATGATATTCTTGTTGCCTTTTTAACACAATATCTTTGTTTAACAATATTAACCAGCGATTGAGAGGTAATCTTGACCAATCCCTTCCAGTACCGCCAGGCTCTGCACCTCAAGCTCCAGAAAAACCAGGAACGCATCGACAACCTCGAACAGCAAATCCTGGCCACCCAGAAATTGGCCACCCTCGGCACCACCGCTTCACTCGCTGCCCACGAATTCAACAACATCCTCATGCTCATGGTCAATTACTCCGAACAGGCCCTGGCACACAGCGACGACGTCGATTTCATGCGCAAAGCTCTCGAAAAAAACATCCTCCACTGCAACCGCGCTTCAAACATCATCCAATCCATGATGGGACTCATTCGCGTGGACCAGACCGACGCCGTCAACATCCCCCTGCTCGACATCTTAAACGACTGCTTCCCCTGCATGGGCCGCGATCTGCACAAAGACAACATCCAACTTGTCCTGGACGTCCCCGAAACAATAATCCTCCACGTTGTCCCCGGCCAACTGCAACAGGTACTGCTCAACCTGCTCATCAACGCCCGCCAGGCCATGTCCCACCGCCAAGGCCGACTGCTCATCAAAGCCGAATCCCTGCCCGACAACTCCGTACAGATAAAAATCACCGACAATGGCTGCGGCATCCCCGCTGAAAACCTCGACAAAATTTTCGAACCTTTCTATTCCACCAAAACCGAAGCCGAAAAACTCGACCAACGCGGAACCGGACTCGGACTGGCCATCTGCAAAGAGATCATCGAAAACCTACATGGCTCCATAAAAGTAACCAGCACCCCCAACCTCGGAACCACCTTCACCATTATACTACCCCCCCAACCCGAAATTCCACGGTCTTAAGGCCACAGACCATCACGCCAATGCTCCGCAAAAACGGCATAATCAAACAGGTCAATTTTGCCATCAGGAGACCCAAGTGGAAAAATATCACAATCAGGATTCCAATTAGCAGACGCCGTAGTGCTGTTCCACGCAGCTATAAAGGTAGCCAAATCAAGATTATTAACCACACCATCCCCGCCTGGCGGGTAAATGTCAGCGACAATTGGAGCGATAAACTCGAACTCGACTTTGGGAGGCTCACTCCCAAATGCGCCCCCATGCAAGACAAAATTCAAATCAACAAAGAGATTCATCCCGATTATACCATCAAGAAAACCACCCTCCGGCGAAGCCACGTTAATCTCGACTACTGGAATATTGGTGAAACTGAGTTGACCAACATCAGCCGGAATATCCAGACTATCGATGTAATAGCCGTCTTTCAGAACAACTTCGCCGTTGACACCCTGAATCTCCGCCACAAAACTGGGTTCGCTTAATCCCAGGCTGGTCCTGATACTTGTACTGATAACCGAAACCTGTGCTCCGGTGTCGAACATAAAAGCGTCCTTATCGGTAAGAGTAAAAGTATCGTTGCTTAGGTTCACGCTGTGGACAAAAAACAGACTCTGCATGGAGTCACCCATGATCAGAGAAGGTAGTTCGGGATAGAATTCGAATGTTTCCATGTCAATGGTGGGCCAGTAAGCCACCGCCCCTGCCGCCGGACGCAATTCCAATACGAAAAAATTGGAGTAAGTGGGGATATTTTCATCGTCCATGCTGTATAAGTTGATGTTCGGCCCCGAAAATTCATTGGCGTCATGAATAATGGTCACTTGCTGATCGTTGCGAAATTCCGTAGCCAAAAAGACCGACATTGGCGTACCCACCACCGTAGGTACATCGGGGGCCTCCGGTGCTGGCTCAAAGCCAACGGCAATGGAGATATTACTTTCACCCAACATTCCCGACATGTCCAGTTGACCTGTGATGGAATCGATAGCGCTGATGCTGTCGATAAATATTCCCAGTGGATAACTCACGGCGGTATCAACGGATCCGGTAGCACCGCCGATCGTGATCTCCGAAATTGTCAGGTAAGAAGTGTCAACTCCAGATCGTACCGAATCGGCATACCCCATAATGTTGATGCCCGCACCTGTATCAAAAAGTCCGATCGAGTAATCAGTCTGGGGACTCTGGCTTAGGTTAGTACCAACGAGCGACGGTTCAAATACGCCAAAGGTGTCAAATTCGTCGGCACGTTCATTGGTCAACGTCACCGTAATCCACGGAACAAAGCCATCAATGGGAGGCGAATCAATTACCCCGGCGATAATCGCCCCTTCGGAATCTTTGGATAAAAGACCCGTAACCTCTGCCGGTAGGAACTTTTTCCGAAACGCCTTGTCCTTATGCCGGCGTTTCTCCTTCAGCATATGCGGAGGTTTATCCTGGGGATAATGTATCGCCCTGATGCGGCTCTCATCGTTCAATCGCCAATCCACTTCCTGACGCTGCCATCCGGGCCGAGCCGCCTGAACAACAACGCTCATGCCCAGCAAAACAACCAACACCGGCACCAGAAAAATTCGAACCGACCTTCGGGTACGCATATTCTTTCCTCTTACATTTTCCAACAACATCCCCATAACGCCAAGCCACTACTAATTATAGCATTTTGGGCCTCAAAAATCAATGTCATTTGCAAAACCACCACCTGGGCCAATATTTCGCCGTTTTTGAAAATAACTATTGAAATGCCGACCCGATAATTTGCCGATATTATTACAGAATCGATAACCTGCAATAACAAAAAAACTGGAACTCAAAGCCGATAAAAATATGTTTAACAAAACACCTGGAAACCCTAACAATATGCAATAAGGATAGTGATAATGGGCCTTTCAACCAGTCGAACACTCTTTTTGTTAGAGCGAATAAATTGCATAACCGCCTTTTGTCTGCTCATGGTTATCGGTACTTCCGCCCTCATTGCTCAGTCCTCACCCAAAACCATCACTCCCGTTCAGGCTGCATCTGAACCGAATACCTCCGAACCCAACTCCTCCGCAGCAATCGCCACCGAACCAAATGATCCTGCCCCTGAATTGACTCCCGAACAGATCGCGGCCCTGGATTCTCCACCCGCCAACACCCCATCCGAAAAACTCTCCCCCCCCACCAATGTCTGGCAAAAAATCTATCATTCTTCAGTGGACGAACGCGTCTTTATCATCCTGCGCTACCCTTATTATCCCGGCGGCAAATCCTATACCTCAAATAATCTGCTCTCCCCCGACACCGAACCAATAGCCTGTAACATCCTGACCGCCGAACCCAACTCATCAACAAGTCCCAACAACCAGATCTCCGCCTCCGATGACACCTCGAATCCGCAAAACCGACTCCACAACCTACGCCTCAACACCGAACTATGTGTCTCCGCCATCCACCAGTGGCGCGAAATCAACGAAGCGCCCGGCACCGCACTGGAAATAATCCACTCCATAGAACTTACCCGAAGAAAAAGCGGCATCTACCAAATCCAACCCAAATTGGCCGTAAACGTCACTCGCACCCTCGGCAAAATCGGACAGGTAAATTACCAGTTTGACTATATCAGCCGCCTCGCTCTGCAAAATTTACTCGACGGAAAAATCGACCGACCCCTACTCATCCGCATGGACAAAAAACTCTCCGAACTCAAGTCACTCATCAACCTGCTCTCCAACCAGAACGATCAAGTCGGCATCGCTTTGGGCATCGGAAATATCAATCGACAGGCCTACCTCAACGACCATCAAAAAAACATCTCCTACTCCTCTCTCACCCCGGTTTATATTCCTTAAGGGTACCTCTAATAATTGCTTTTCGGGCGAGAGCGTGGAATTTTTTCGCCGGGCCAGGAGCGAAAAATCGGGCCTATTGGTTAATATTCGCTGACGCGGCTCTGCGTGTCTCGGTTTTTCGCGACGAATATCCGGCGAAATAAAGAACCGCTCGTAGCCAAAATGAATTTTTAGAGGTTCCCTTAACTCAAACTGACCGACACATTATGTCATGCCCGCGAAGGCGGGCATCCAGTATTAAAATCTTCATGTACTTCATGGCCTTCATGGTAAAATTGAACCTTGTTCTTCGGATTTCGTCATTCGTCATTAAATCGATGGCGTATCCCGTTTATTGTAGCTGTCAAAAAACAACTGCAGGGCGACTCTTGCCTCAATCTATAAATTACGTTATAATCCGCAGGGATTTTATAGAATAATTGAACCGACCAATACCGGAAAACCAAAATGCCTCAACAAAAAATCAGGCTCGGCCACTCTCCTGACCCCGACGACGCTTTCATGTTCTTCGGACTCGCCAACGGCGCCGTAGATTCCGGCGATTTCCAATTCGAACACATCCTCCGCGACATCCAGACCCTCAACGACTGGGCCGGAAACGGCAAACTCGAAGTCACCGCCATCAGCGTCCACGCTTACCCTTATGTCTGCGACAAATACGCCATTCTCTCCAGCGGCGCCAGCTTCGGGGCCACAGACCTCACCGAATATCTACCCGAACCCGACAATCCGACAGACCTGAACCATTTTAATCCCGCACCCAATCCACCCTGCTCCTCCCGTGCCCAGGGCCCCCTGCTCATCGCCCGCGAACCCATGAACCTCGAAGAACTCGCCTCAAAAACCATCGCCGTTCCCGGCACCTTGACCAGCGCATTCCTCGCCCTCAAACTTATCCTTGGTGAATTCGATTACCTCGTCATGATGTTCGACGAAATCCCCCACGCCGTCAAGACCGGCCGCGTTGACGCCGGACTCATCATCCACGAAGGACAACTCACCTACAAACAGGACAATCTCCACTGCCTCATCGACCTGGGCTGCTGGTGGCACGATCAAACCCAACTGCCCTTACCACTCGGCTGCAACGTCATCCGCCGCGACCTCGGCCCCGACACCATGGCCCGCGTCAGCAAAATCCTCAAAGCCAGCATCCTCTACTCGCTCGAACACCGCTCCGAAGCTGTCAAATACGCTCTCCAGTTCGGACGCGGTCTGGATGAAAAGCTCGCCGATGAATTCGTCGGTATGTACGTCAATCATTGGACCATCGATTACGGACCCCGCGGAAGACAGGCCGTCTGCGAACTCCTCAAAAAAGCCCATCTCGCCGGCTTCATCCCCGACTACCAATCCCCCGATTTCGTCTAAATCTGATCAACAGTAAGGTGGGTAAAAAGTTGTCTTCACAACTTATTCACGCGTTCACATTACAGTTGGGTTTTTTGCACATTGAAACTTTTCACCCACGCGGCTAATCTTCAACCCCCAACTTGTCATGCCCGTGAAAACGTCGGGTGGCACCGCCAAGTTTTCTTGGGGGTGGCCGATATCATATAATTCACCAAAGAAACTTGTCATGCCCGCGGAAGCGGGCATCCAGATTCGTTTTGAATTTCGAACTTTTGAAAATTCGAATTTGTTTAGGATTTAGAATTTAGTGCTTAGGATTTGGTTGCGGCCAAAGGCCGCACTAGGATTTTAGATTTCTTTAATTCAAAATCCAAAATTCTAAACTCAAAATTTCACCCCCTTCAGGCTTTCTTCCTATAGCGACGATGGCTCTTTAAGAAAAAGCTCCTTAGCCTCGCCCACCAGATAGAAACTCCCCGTTATACAAATCAAATCTCCCGTTGTAACCGCCGTCCGGGCAATTTTCAATGCCTCTCGAAGATTCGGGGCCGACTGACACATCTTCCCGCATATATCCCCGTACTTATGCACCAGGTCTTCAGGATAAACCGAACGGGGAGAGTTCACCCGGGTAAATATCGCTTTGTCCGCACCATACTGCAACTGCGACAGCATCCCGTTCACATCCTTATCCTCACAGCAACCAAATATCACCACCATCGAATCATAAGGAATATGCTGGCCCGTTGCCTGAATGAACGCCCGGATACTCGCCGCGTTGTGCGCCCCGTCCACCAGCACCCGCGGATTCTCATGGATAATCTCCATTCGGCCCGGAAGATTGGTATTCGCCAGACCGCTAATTGCCTTCTCATCATTAATCTTAAAGCCCTGACCCTTCAGCAAATCCAGCAGCGATAATGCCAAACCACAATTAATCGCCTGGTGCTCGCCCAACGCCGGAACCGGTAGATGTTCATAACGGCTCGTCGAGGTCGTCAAACACACCCGCGTGTGCGGTCCCAAATCCCGGCTCGACTCAAATCGATACGAAAAATCAATTTCCTTGCCCGTAAAACGCAGCGGCGATCCCGTTCGGTTCGCCTCGCTCTTGAGCACCTTCATCGTTTCGATATCCTGCAACACCGATACCGCCGGTACACCGCTCTTGAATATCCCGGCTTTCTCCTTGGCTATCTTACCCACCGTGTCGCCCAACTGCCGCTGATGATCGATGCTGATGCTCGTTATACCCACCACCTCAGGGTTCAGCACATTCGTACTGTCCAGACGACCACCCAGACCCGTCTCAATAACCGCCATATCCACCTTCGAAATCACCATATGCATGAACGCTATCGCCGTCAGTATCTCAAAAAACGTCGGTGGATCGTCCGCCATCTTCTTTACCACCGGTGCAATCTTCCTCACCAGCCGCGTCATCGCCGCTTCACTGATCTTCTGACGATTCACACAGATCCGCTCCCGCAAATCCAAAACATGCGGAGACGTGTACAATCCCACCTTGTACCCCGACGCCATCAGCATCTCCGACAGCATCGCACACGTTGAGCCTTTGCCCTTGGTCCCGGCTATGTGCACCGAGGTCAACTTCTCATGCGGATTTCCCACTCCCTTGAGCAATCGGTACATCCGCTCCAGACTAAATGTGTCCTCGTTGTAACGTAACCTCTTGGCAGACTCATAGTTAGTGTTACTGAAGAGAAAGTCCAACGCCGACTTATAAGTACCAATCGCCTTGATTTTCTTGACTTTTCCGGTGCTTGTGGAGGGTGCGCGGGACCTGGATCGTTTTGTAGTCACTGTATTTACCATAGATAGCTCATTATAGCGGTTAATTCACCAAAACGCAAGCTTTTGCTTGAAAAACGCCCATTTATTACAAATATTAAACCATATTGCTGTAAGCCGTTACAGAATATCAGCATACAGTTTGCCCAATTTCAACTCACCCGCCCAAACTGTAACTTTTGCCCTGTGAAAATAATAAATCCCCAAAAAAAATCCGCCCTCACTACCAAATTCGGACGGTCCTGATCTTAATATCACTACGTTTTAAACAATTTATTGTTCAAATATTTCTGGTCAGTCCACCAATTACCTATTAATATAGACAGACTGTTTTTCGGGAAGTTTCACATTTTCCGACTTTTTTATTTATTTGTCGAAATTTTGCAATAATAATATCAATCTTGGTAATCTGGGTAACCTGAATAACTGCAAAATAAACCATACCCCTACAAGGGACTAGGAATTGCATCGATCCGATCCAAAATTTCAAGGCCGCATCGTCCACGTCAACCTCGGCAGGCGTTCCTACCCCATTTACATCGGCTCACATATCCTCCCCGATTTCGGCCCCTTTTTCACCCAAAACTGCCCCTCAAAACATGCCATCGTCGTCACCGACGACAATGTCAAGCCCATCTACGCCGAGATGCTCCTCAACAGCCTCGCCGAGCAAAACCTCGAATCTCACCTCGTCAGCGTCCCTCCCGGCGAATCCAGCAAGCAAATGGCCGTCCTGGAGCACCTTTACGACAAAATGTTCGATTTCGCCGCCGAACGCTCCGATTGCGTAATCGCCCTCGGTGGCGGCGTAATCGGCGATCTGGCCGGCTTCCTGGCCGCCACCTTCAAAAGAGGCCTTAATTTCGTCCAGGTCCCCACCTCGCTCCTCGCCATGGTTGACAGCAGCATCGGCGGTAAAACCGGCATCAACCACCCCCGCGGCAAAAACATGATCGGCTCATTCTATCAGCCAAAAATGGTCTTCGCTGACACCGACACCCTCAAAACCCTCCCCCCCCGCGAACTCGGCTGCGGACTCGCCGAAACCGTCAAACACGCCATTATCCGCGACGCCGGCTTCTTCGCCACCCTCGAACAAAACACCCAAGCCGTCACCACCCTCCAAAAAAACACCCTCATCGACCTCGTCGAACGCAACTGCCAAATCAAAGCCGCTGTCGTCTCCGCTGACGAACACGAAGCCGGCCTCCGCGGCATCCTAAACCTCGGCCACACCGTCGGACACGCCATCGAAACCACCCTCAAAAACCTCGATTTCCACCACGGCGAAGCTGTCTCCCTCGGAATCGTCGCCGCCCTCCGCCTCGCCCTTTCCCGCAAACTCCTCGACGAACGATCCGCCCAAAAAATCCTCCTCCTCCTCCAAAAACTCCAACTACCCACCCACATCCAAGGTCCGATAAACTCCGCCGACCTCTACCAGGCCATGCTCCAAGACAAAAAAGTCAAACACGGAAAAATCAACTTCGTCCTCCCCACCGGCATCGGCTCCTGCGACTTCATCAACGACCTCTCCGAACCCGAAATCCTCACCGCCGTCGATTCTCTCACCCAACCCGCCACGTAAAACCAAAGGGGGCACCGTGCAAAACTACCATCCCAATCAAAAACTCATCGAAAAATGGCTCCGCCTCCACCTCGTCGCCGGCGTCGGCTCCAAAACTTTCGCCCGCCTCCTCAATAACCTCGGCGGCATCGACCAGATCCTCGCCGCCACCCCCGGCCAACTGGCTTCCGTACCCGGCATCGGACAAAAAAAGGCCCAAGCCATCACCGCCGGCCTCTACTCCGCCGACGTCAATTCCGAACTCGAAAAGGCCCACCGCCTCGGCATCCGCATCATCACCCAACAGTGCCCCGATTACCCACCCCTGCTCCGCCAGATCGATACCGCTCCCGCCGTCCTCTACGTAAAAGGAACCCTCACCGACCAGGACAACCTCGCCGTTGCCTTCGTCGGCTCCCGAAACTGTTCCAACTACGGCCGCGAACAAACCTCACGACTCACCCATCAACTCAGCACCGCCGGCTTCACCATCGTCTCCGGTCTCGCCCGCGGCATCGACACCGAAGCCCACCGCGGCGCTCTCAGTGCCGACGGGCGAACCATCGCCGTGCTCGGCTGCGGTCTCGGAAAAATCTACCCACCCGAAAACGCCGACCTCGCCTCCCGCATCGCCGACAACGGCTGCCTCATCAGCGAACTGCCCATCGACTACGAACCCCTCAGCAACACCTTCCCCGCCCGCAACCGCATCATCGCCGGCTTGGCACTCGCCACCGTCGTCGTCGAAGCCCGATCCCGTAGCGGCGCCCTCATCACCGCCCGACTCGCCCTCGAACAAAACCGCGAAGTCATGGCCGTCCCCGGCCGCATCGACTCACCACACAGCTACGGTCCCCACCAACTCATCAAAGACGGTGCTCAACTCGTCGAAAACGTCAACGACATCCTCACCGCACTAGGCCATCTCAACCTAACCATCGACGAATCCGAAACCACCACCGACACCCAAACCACAACCGCTACAGATTCCCAACCCGCCCTGTTCAACCTGGATCAACTAAAATTATCCCCCACCGAATCCGCCGTACTCAACTGCCTCGACCACCAGGAAATCCACATCGACGAAATCATCAACCGCGCCCAACTCACCGCCGGACCCGCCAACGCCGCCCTCACCTCACTCCAACTAAAAGGACTAATCAAACAACTCCCCGGCAGCTTCTACAAAATACAACACCAATAACCAACTTATCCCACTGTCAGACGTTTGCCAACGGCATCGCACTTGGTATGCCCACAAATCAACCAAATTTTACAATAATTGAGTAAATTACAGTTTTCACAGAAATTTCCCGAATATAGCAAAAGTTTTTTAATTTACTCATAAGTTTCGCTCATTTAAGTGTTTATACCAAAAAGTAACAGGCTGATTTGCGATTTCCCTCAATTCTTGAAAAAATGTTTTGCGATAACTTGTCATGTAAGTTATTATAGGTATGTACTTTATGTTCATGCTGCTTATTGTTATATGCCTTTGAATGAGACGTAGCTTGATTTTTTTGTTACTTTGTAGAAAATGTGGGCAATGGCGATTTTTACGTTACAATAACCATTCGTTCTGTTTCAGGGCCTATAATATGTAGCGTCGTGCCGTAAACAAACAAAGGTTGAGGTAATTGTTCATATCGACAAAGAGGTTAATCATGAGTGATATTTCATATCGTGCCGGCACCAAATTGAAATATATTTTTAAATTTGATGGCCGCTCCATTTCTACGGAAATCGATGATGTTTGCCATATTTTTGTTGATAAGGTAAATTCAACTCCGGACAACCCGTATTTTGAAGCACTTTCGTTATCCACGGGTATTTCATCCCTTGGACACTCCCCGGAAGAGGCATATTCCAATCTCATATATCTCTTGCTGGACGCTTTAGGCGATAAAGCTTCTCGTGATGCCAATTACAAAATCGGAAGGGAAGTCTCCAGCCAAGCCAAGAAAAACAGCAAAAAGGGAACCAGGATTCCTAAAGACCGGCAAATGAGGGGGCTCTTGAGCGCATTGGAAGAATTTCTAAAAGATCACCCCAACATCAGCATCAAAAAAATCGAACAACTAAACACCGAAGATATGGAAAAATGGATCGCCAAGATGATTACCACGGACAAGCTCGACGATACTATTTATGACGAAACGATTATCGATGTTGAAGTATGGGGTAGCAATGAGCAAAAAGAAAGCGTTGCTTGAAACTTACCAGGACCTGAAAGATTATATCAAATCAGATCGACCCGAACTGAAATGGATCCCCAGTCCCGTTAATAACCAGGTTGCCAGAATTATCGTCCAGGGCGATTTCTCCCCGATTCAAACCATAACTAAGGAAAAGGGCAAACAGCCCAAACGCGAGGATTATTGCGTCCGCTTCAAAGGCCCCAGTGTCCTTCATCCGCGAACAACCAAACTCACCCCGAACGATATAGATAATCTAATAGAAATATTGGATTTCGATAAATCCCTGGTTAAACCGCGGTAAAAGAATCTTCTCTTAACACCGCCGGCCCCGCCAACGCCGCGCTCACCTCACTCCAACTGAAAGGCCTCATCAAACAACTACCCGGCAGCTTCTACAAAAAACAACACCAATAACCACTCCACCCTAACACCCCACAAAACGTTTTGATCCTTTTATCATGCTTTTATTCGATTGGTATCAAAACGAGATTGCGAAACTCCATCGGGGAGCCTTCCGATTGCAGACAGATTTTACCGGGCGTTTCCCAGCAATCGGTGGCGGTGTTCTGCACCAGCTCATTGACCTTCAGTTCAAGATACCCTTTGTCCATTGTGATTTCGTACTGGTTCCACTGGCCGGGTTTCTCGTTGGTTTCATGCATTTTCACCGTATGACGCCCACTGGTTCGCGATTCATCGACTTGCATCGGAAATTCGTCGATGTTCCATATATCCCCGGCCGAACCGTATTGCCCCTGCGCCTCGATAGACCTGGGCCAAACCTTATCCGGCCCAACCATTCGCAGCAGGACACCGCCGTTACCCTTGCCCTGGTGCCGGAACTGCAAACGAAGAATATAATTGGTATAGTCCGCCCGGGTACGAATATACCCGACGGGCTTTCCCTTATTCACCATCAAGCCTTCTTCAGCACTCCAGGTATCTTTGAGCTTCTCATCGGGCAGGGTCCAGCCGTCCAGGTCCTCCCCGTTAAACAGCCGCTTCGCCATGCCAAAATGATCTGGCAAATGTTTGACACGAATGTCCTTGAATTCCACCAGCATCGGCAGGCCGGCATGAATCTGTAAAGCCAGGATCCCCTCCAGCGCCCTGTCCTTCGGATCGTCGTCTATCATCTCAATCGTCTGAAAACCATTCAGCATATGCATGATATGATTTCCCCGGCAGGTTATCTCATATTCATTCCAGTCCTTCTCTTTGTAATAGCCGGCCTTGATAAGCTCTTTCACATCGGCAATCTTCCCCACAACTTTTTTTTCGACTTTGTCTTTTTTGTCACGCTCGACAACCATAATATCACCGACATTAACCATCCAGCCGCGGCCGCCCTCATGATACAAAAACCCGACCTTACCCTGGTTGTTTTCCACCTCGGCCTGATAACCATGAACCCGCCAATCACCCTTGTCCAGACTGCGATACTGAATACCGGAATTGCCGCTATGAATACGAAATTTAACCTTGAGTATAAAATTCTTAAGCTTTCCGTCCTTCCAGATGCAGAAGGTATTGCCGATCGCAGGTTTTAAGATCGTAGTTTCCCCCCGGATAACACCCTCCTTAACCGACCAAAGCCGTGGGTCCCCATCCCAACCCGTAAGGTCCTTACCGTTAAAAATACTCACAAAACCCGCCTTTTCCTCCGCCTGGCTGAGTTCATTATCCGCCGCCCAACCCTTAACAGCAAAAAAACCCATAACCATAAACACCAACACGATTTGCTCAATCTTCTTACACATAGCTATAACCTCCGAGAAAAGTAATAGTATGGCTTCGAACTCTAATACAATAATACCAAAACTCCAAACCATTGTACAACCAGAGAATAAAAGAAACCAACAATCTTTTTCTCCCTCCTTCCCTGCCCTCCCCCTAAATGGTTATGTACAAACAAACTGGGAACATACCAACCATCCAAATGTAGGATGGGCTTCAGCCCATGCTGTCCCCTGAGGTGGCATGGGCATCTTGCCCATGATTAAATTTATAGGATACCCTTCAGCCCATACTTCCCCCCCTTCAAACTTTCCACACTTTTCATCCTTCGGCTTTCTTCCTTCAGGCTTCAGGCTTCAGGCTTTCTTACCCCCCCCGTACCGCCGGCGTCTCGCCGGCATTCTTGTACCCCTGTCATCCCGAGCGCAGCCGAGGGAATGGTCATCCTGAGCACCGTCGAAGGATCTATTTAACAATCCATCGCGCAGCGATTCAATTTCACCACCCCAACCAACACGCCCCGCGATGTCATTGCGAGGAGCCCCAAGGCGATGCGGCAATCTCAACCGCTCGATTATCATGTGCGACCTGCATCCCCACAAAAAGCCCCCAGTCGCCAGGCAGGGGTCTCCACCACCAACACATCGCCCCTGCTTTCCCATATTTTCCCCTTGACTTTTCTTCCATTTTCCTGTATATAACCCATACAATTTATCAGCTTCAACACTTAATCAAACAACCAGAGGAAATCTTATGCGGGCCCAACTAATCATTGTTCTGGAGAATAGATCTTGAAACGTAAAAGATTCATCATAATCTCCATACTGGGAGTAGTGCTTCTTGATGCAGGCTTTGAGTTGTTTCGCTATTCCTGTGCGACTTCCGTGGTGCGGAAGTGTAAAATGCAACTAGAGTCATCACTGTCGCCTTCCGCATCGCCGGAAGATGCGCGGAGATGCCTGGAAACTAATGGCTTTGACGTTGTCCAATGGGACTCTCACGCACCACACGGCTGGGTCGGTTCTTGTGAATCCATCTCTTCACAAGGAACCAATCGCACGCTGGTTGTCGTGGGCTACAAAAAGAACGCAATTCTGTGGCCCATAAGAACAGATCGTTGGATTGAGGCCACGTTTCATTTTGATCAATCATATACATACCTGGTAGCAGAGGTCAATCTTTCCCCAATATCCGTGAATAAGGAAAGCGACTAGGACTGCAGAACAACGGAACTTAACGAAACTTAAGAGGGCCGCAGGAGATAAAGGGGTCACAGGAGATAAGGGGGTCCGGTACATTTATTGTCTATCTCTTAGGCAAACGGGTTAATAAAAGGTAATGTTAAGTTTTTTCTTGATAATATAAATATAAAACAAAAGTAAGTATTTATTCAGATTCAGGCAGATTTTTCGAAGCAGAGAAATCCATTGCTCGAAGTATTTGTGCAATACCGAACATAATCAAAACCTGGGCAAAGAGCATTCCTGCGCTTATTAACATTCCAAATATTTGATTTAGCGTCATTTCTGAAACAGAACATGTGCTGCCCGAACAACCAAAACCAAAATTACAATACTTCCATATTGACTTAGTGATAAAAATAATGATTGCAAGATATATTATGTATTCCCCCTTACGCAGTATCCATCCCGGTCTATATTCCTTATCAGAAACATACCTCAGAAATTGGCTAACACCAATCAAGAGTAAACCTCTGAATATTAATTCCGGCATGCTCAATAATGACCACATTCTTTCCATATAAAGAAATTCATTACCCTGCAGCAGGTAATAGCATACCATAGCCAAATTAATTCCACCGAAAATCATTATCAAAACACCCATAATGTAGGACGCAATGCAATATAATATATATATTGTAGATTCTTTCTTCATCGTGTTTTCCCTTTTTTTCAATAACGCGGAGCTTATGGTGCCCAGTACATTATGACTTTTCCTGACATAGAATATTCTCAAGCTGTTTTTAGATAAAGTTATTTGCAACCACATTATAATACCCCATCCCCCCGGGAGTGTAACATATTTTCTGTAAATTTGGTGCAAAGCCACCGTTTGCTTCGATCAAAAGAATGTAAATGTTAACCTTTTGATTA
>JAFGSR010000010.1 GCA_016934515.1 Sedimentisphaerales bacterium | reverse complement strand
GTAAGATGTAACGATTATAGCGTGTCAAAAGCGCGACAAAAGTGGGCCGAAAATGAGAAAAGATGAAATTTTGTCAAAAAACATGGGTGAAAGTTGGGTGGTTTTTGAAGGTTTTTTAACGAAATCTAACGAAACTTAGCGGTTTTTTGCAGAAATTTGCGATTTTTGAAAAGGGCTTGTCGCGCTTTTGGACACATTTCGAGAGAGGCAAAATCTCTATAAGATATTCATTTACAATGATTTACGCCGATTTTCGCTGAATGAAACAAATTATTGGTTATGGATGTTAGCTGTCGCTTATTTGGTTCGGGGGATTTTGTCGAGAAAATTAATGTAAATTCTTATTAGACACGGATTTACACTGATTTTTTATGATTTTAATTCATACTGAGGTGTTGGGGATTAAAATTTTGGATTTTGAGTGTTGGATGGAAGAAGATTTTTCACGCAAAGTCGCAAAATCGCGGAGAAGAATTTTAAACAAAAGGTAACAAAGATAATGAAGAAGAAAAGATTTTACGCAAAGGCGTTAAGAAGCAGAGAAGAATTTAAACAAAAGGCAACGAAGATAATGAAGAATACTAGATATATTAGACAGGATAACAGGATGGACAAGATTATTTAAACAGAAGGCAACGGTCGTTCGCGGTGCCGGCGTATCGTCGCAGCAGGCTGTGCCAGCGTGACGCCCGCCAAGACGGGCTGGTCGCTGCTTTTTGCAGCAGGAAGGAAGCAAGGAATATTAAACCCGGATTTACACCGATATTATATTATATAAGGATACATAAAAACTACAATAATCAACTTCAACAATATTTAATCCGCAGATTACGCCGATTCGCCTTTGCATCTGTCTTCGCATCTGTCTTCGCATCTGTCTTCGCATCTGTCTTCGCATCTGTCTTCGCATCTGTCTTCGCATCTGTCTTCGCATGAGGCTACGACATGACAAGTGAGGCTACGACATGACAAGTGAAGCTACGACATGACAAGTGAAGCTATGGCGGGATAAATTAATGGAACTTTTATTATTTTTGTATAAGACCACCCCCAAGCTCGAAGACTCGCTTGGGGGTGCCACCCGACGCCGCTGTCCCGGCAACACTTGCCCAACTAGCCGGCGAGACGCCGGCGATACAAATGCAAAATCCTATGGGGACAAGTTTACGCAGATTTTTCGTCTCTGGCAGGAAAATTTTTAAAATCTGTTAAATGATGAGGATTCAGAGATTTTTTGGGATCCGCTGATGGACTTGAATGGACATAATGGACTTAGTGGACGCTGACTTTTCTTATCAAGAATAATCACCAGAGGTGGCTTAAGGACGATTTACAAACGAACGAATATACAAGCAAGTGGCATTGAATTTTCCCGTTTGAATTGCTATAATGGAGCAGTGGAAGAATTGTGTATTTATAGCGGTTTATCGGGCAGAAATGCGGGTATAGCAGGGATTAGGATAGGTGCTAGATTTTAGGTAAAGTCAAGATTCTCAGCCACAAAAGCAAGAAATTGTTGGATAGTATTACAAACAAAGGGACTTTATTGGATTTTGGCCGATGATTAATGCGGTCAGACCTAAGGAAAACTGTAGGGGAAAAGGAGCGAAGAAATGATGAAAAAGATAATGTTTTTAGCGCTGGCGGCATGTATGTTGTTTGTCATGAGCGCAGGGTGGTTATGGGGAGCTACTTTAACCGGGGATATAAACCAGGACGGAGAAGTGAACCTGGTGGATATGAATATCTTTTCGGAACAGTGGCTTGAAACCGGTCCGGGCTGGTCGAGTGATTTGGATGGCAATCTGCAAGTGGATGGTAAGGATTATGCCATAATAGCTGGTCATTGGCATGAGATTCTGGCCCAAGACGATTTCAACAGCAGCAGCAGTCTGGCCAACTGGACAATTATTGACGACGGGGGAAACAGTTGCCCATCAGACTGGCATATTGTTTCGCAGGAATTGGTTGAGTCATCTAATATATACAGCACAAATGTTTCGAATACCTACTATCGCCAGGGCACTTATATGTACTGGAATGATCCGAAAGCGTTTCATTGGGACAATTATCAATTTGACGTTACCCTGCGGTCAACTGACAACGACGGAATCGGGGTGTTATTCAAATATCATGATTTGTACAACTATTACAAGTTTGAGTTGGACGTCCAAAGATCTTTTCGCACGCTATATAAAATGCACGAAGGCGTGGAAACCGTCCTGGCAACGGTAACTGTAAACCCGGCATTTCCAATAAACGTAGATATGGAATTAAGCGTGAACGTGCACGGCGATCAAATTAATATATTGCTGGACGGAGTAAATGTTTTCGGTTCTGCGGTTACCGATGCTGACATTCCCTTTGGCACTGTGGGTTTATACGATTGGGCTAACAGCTCAACTTACTTTGACGATTTTCTGACCTATGCGACCCATTCTGTAAATGTGGTGGCGGCAAGTGATAGTTATTTAGTCGATCAAGATGTAACTTATGCAGAGGTATCAAACGGCGTGCTGGCCAACGATCGTTACAGAGACGGTGAGCTTTGGGCGAATTTAATCACAGATGTGGCACATGGCGAGTTGGCTTTAGCAGGAGACGGGACGTTTACCTATACGCCGGATCCGGGTTATATTGGTCCGGACAGTTTTGTATATGAGGCGATGACCAATGACAAGGATAAAGATCAGGCAGAGGTGACAATCAGGGTACGTTCTGATGAGGAATTTTCGATTGTTTTGCTGCCGGATACACAATATTACTCCGAGAGTTATCCAGCGGTTTTCACCAGCCAAACCCTATGGATTTTGGATAATGAAGACGCCCTGCGGATTGCATTTATGCTTCATGAAGGAGATATAACGGACAATAACCTTGTTTCACATTGGGACAATGCCGATGCCAGTTTAAGCATATTGGACGGCGAGGTGCCTTATGTTCTGTCGGTGGGAAACCATGATACGGGCACCAATGGTACTTCTGATGTTCGGGATTTAACGCTATTTAACAGCTATTTCCCGGTCCCCAGGTTTCCAAGTGTTCGAGGGATTCAAGAATCGGGCCACATGGAAAACAGCTATCATCATTTTACCGCCGGCGGTATTGACTGGCTGGTGATAGCTCTTGAGTTCGGCCCGCGTACAAAAGTGCTGGACTGGGCCAATACGGTGGTAAGCAACCATCCGCATCGCAGAGTAATAGTATTGACCCACGCTTATATGCAGAACGACGATACGCGTATTGGAACAGGAGAATCGGGGAATCCGCATAATTATGCTTTGTGCAGCAGCGCGACGGGTCCGGAAGCGTGTAATGACGGTGAAGAGATGTGGACTAATTTTGTCAAATTGCACGAAAATATTTCGTTTGTTTTCAGCGGCCATATTACCGGTGACGGAGTGGGTACGCTGGTTAGTACCGGTAACAACGGTAATAAAGTTTATCAGATGTTGTCTGATTATCAGCGTCCAGTGGGGGGAATCGATGGCGGCGGCGGTTACCTGAGAATTGTCACATTCTGTCCCGTGCTGCAAAAAGTTACGGTGCAGAGTTATTCTCCTTATCTGGATCGCTATGATACCGCACCAGATCAGCAATTTGAATTTCTGAACGTGGATCTGACGACGCCTTAAACCAGATAAACTGGAAATCCTAATCCCTAAATCAGAAATCCTAAACAATATCGAATTACCGAAATTTATATTTTCAAAACGGAACCGACGACATCGGCGTAGTCGGTGGATTCATCGAAAAATCCGGGTTACTAATCGAAAGGTCCTTGTGAAAAGATGGGAAAGAATATTATATCGTCTCTGTTGATTTTTTTGCTGGTGGGATTATGCGGGGAATTTTCTCATGCTACAGAGACCACTTTGGTCAGTGCGGGTTCGGATTGGCGCTATCTGGACGACGGATCCGATCAGGGGACGGCCTGGAAAGAAGCGGGTTTTGTTGGGGACCTTAGCTGGGATGAGGGTCCGGCGCAGTTGGGTTATGGGGATGGCGACGAGGCGACGACTGTTAGTTACGGACCGAGTTCAAGTAACAAGTACATAACAACTTATTTTCGGCACACATTTGAAGTTGCCGACGCGTCTTTGTATCAAAGCCTGATAGTGAATCTTTTGCGCGACGACGGAGCAGTGGTTTATCTGAACGGCAGCGAAATACTGCGCGATAATATAACCGACCTGGAAGTTACCTATTCGAGCCGGGCATTATCTGCGGTGAGCGATCCAGCAGAAGATACCTTTTATCAATTTTTGGTCGAAGGGGATGATTTGGTGACCGGAACAAATGTTCTGGCTGTTGAGATCCACCAGGTGATCCCTACCAGTTCCGATATCAGTTTGGATCTGTCGTTGATCGGTTCAACTGAACCGATTCCGCCGGAGATATTAAAGGGGCCCTATCTTATCTATCCGGGCAGCAATACCGAGATGACGGTTCTGTGGCAGATAAATAAAACGTATGCCTGCACTATCAGTTGGGGACTGGATACTTCCTATACGAGCGGAAGTGAAGTTTCTCTGGAGTACGGCAACGATCACCAGCACAAGTATAATATAACCAACCTGATCCCCGGTACGAAATATTACTATCGGGTAGATGTAGGTGGAGATTTTTACGACGGTTCTTTTCGTAGTGCTCCGGCGGCCCAGGCGTCAACGGTAAAATTTATGGCTTATGGGGACACGCGTACCAATGTGGATGACCATGATGCTATCTGTGCGGGGATGCTGGATGCGATTGCTGCCGATCCGAATTATCAAGCGCTGTTGCTGCACGTGGGAGACTGGGTCTCCAACGGTGATACGGAAAGCTCCTGGACGAGCCAATTTTTCAACTTGACGGCGCTTAACGCGCTGGAGTTACAGTCGAAAGTTGCACTGAACGGTTGTATGGGCAATCACGAAGAGAGCGGTAGTTTATACGTGAAATACTGGCCCTATCCCTACGTTGCAGGGCGTTACTGGTCATTTGATTACGGACCGGCACATTTCGCTATTGTCGATCAATACACTAATTACAGCAGCGGTTCGGCCCAGTTGAACTGGCTGGAAGATGATTTGAGTCTGAGCGAGAAAAAATGGAAGTTTGTGGTCATTCACGAGCCGGGGTGGTCCGCCGGCGGTCACGACAACAATATCAGTGTCCAGACGGATTTACAGCCGCTGTTCGAAACCTATGGCGTTAATATGGTCTTTGCCGGGCACAACCATTACTACGCCCGCGCCGAAGTAGAGGGCGTTACCCACATCACCACCGGCGGGGGCGGGGCGCCATTGTATGATCCGACCCCCGGATATCCATATATTGTTTTGGCGGTGAAAACCCTCGAATTCTGCAGTATCAAAATCAATGAAAATCAACTTGACCTGGAAGTGATTAATCAGGACGGTGTCCTGATAGATTCATTGACCATTTTAAGGGGCGACTTTGAACCGCGGGACCTGAAAGTTGATCTGGTAGATTTTAATGTTCTGGCTGACCATTGGCTGAACACCGGTTGCGGTAACTGCGGCGGTTCGGACCTAAACGGAGACGGACAGGTGGACATGAAAGACCTGTTCGAGTTTTTCTATGTCTGGCTGGAAACTGCTCAATAACAAAGCTCGGCAAAGGCACTTTTAGGTGGAACAATTGGCCTATTTTGATTCGGGTTCGGGATAGGGGCCGCCGAAGTCGTTCAATGGAATAAAATCATGGACGAAGGGTCTTTGGGGTCCGATGTGCCAGAGGCGGAAGCCCATGGGGCGTTTGTCGAAATTTTTGCTGGTAGTCTCGGCGTTTACGAGTTGAATGCCATGGTATTCGTTTATGACCAATTCGTGGGTATGTCCACCAAGAACGGCAACGACGTTATGTTTTTCAAAAAGATTCAGCAGTTCGTGCCGTTTTTCCGGAGCCAAATTGAAGTATTCCTCTTTTTCGTCAGGGTCTTTCAGGAAAAGGGGATGATGGCCGGCGATAAAAATCGGCAGATGCTTTTTTGATATGGATTCCAGGGTGGCATTTAGCCATTGGTCCTGTTTTTCAGAATAAGGGCTAATGGGAGCTTTCCATAATTGGGTGTTTACGATAACGAAAGCGTAACCTTTGTGTTCGAAGGAATAGTAGTCCTTACCTATTACCTTGCGATAGTACTGCAGGGCACTTACACTGGCGGCATCATGGTTTCCGAGCACACAGTAGCTAGGCACAGTGAAACCGGCATTGATCTTTTTGAAATCGGCGAAAGATTTTTCATCAGGACTATGAACCAGGTCGCCACAAATGATGACGAAATCGGGTTTCAGGGCGTTGATTTGCTTGACGGCCTGCTTGAATGAGTTTACGTCGTGTTCGTAGCCTCCAAATCCCAGTTGAGTATCGGTAAGCTGTACGAAGGTGAATGGGCTGCTTTTGGCGAGTTGATCTGTAGAAGATGCACAGGAAGTCAGGAAGCCAGCCAGCAGAGCAACCAGGGTAATTTTAAGTAAATCACGTTGTATTGAAGTGTTTCTGTTCATGTTCAAAGCTCCTTTAACGTATAAGGGTTATCCAGATCAATTTAATATATAAACAATATATACTGGCGTAGTAGTATTAATTTGTTTCCTTTTCCAAGGATTTACCGACGTTGAAGGGTTGGGGCAGCCAGAGGCGGAAGTGGGAATCTTCGCTCCAGGTGTTTCCGGCTGAGGCATAATCGCACAAGGGCAGTTGAATGGTTTTGCCGGTCTGTGGGTTAAGGGCGGGTGCGGTAAAGGCCATCCAGATATTTTGCTGGTCGGGGAGATCTGATTTGGTCAGTTCAATCGCGTCGGTATCGTCCTTTTTCCAGAGCAGGGTCTGATCGAGAAAACCGGAGCAGAGTCGTTTGTCCAATGCCAGCACGATCGGGCCGCGCATCACCGCGAGATAATATTTACTATTGGGTGCGGCGAGAACTGTGCCGGTCATTTCCAGATGTAGCTCGATCTTGTCGTTGTCCTGCCAGGAGCGGTCGATTCGGGCGTAGGTGCCGGGGGCGGTTTTGACTGAAAAGTCTTTTCCGTTGATTTTCAGGGAAGAATTTTTACACCAGCCGGGGATCCGCAAACTGATGGTGAAGCGGGCGGGTTTTTCCGGCTGCACCAGTAAAGTAATGGTATCCGAGCGGGGATAGTCGGTATCCAGGGTCAGCAGTACTGAATTGTCGTCGGTCAGGGGTAGTTTGGCCCGGCCGCGGGAATACAGATTAACCACCGGGCCGGTTGCGTCGGACATAACAGCCACGGTCGGGAGGAGCATCATTCCCCGCGGGCCGTTGGCGACGCAGCAGTTCTGATTCATTTCGCACTGTTTGGGAGCCGGTCCGCGAATGCCGTTCAGTGGATTATAATGACTCCACCAGGTGCCGTCCTGCTTCATGGCGCCGGCGAGGGCGTTGTAAGAGCTGATTTCGATTTCGTCGGCAAATTTCGGGTCGCCGGTCAGCCGCAAAAGTTGATAACATAATTTCATCCAGGTAACCGTTACGCAGGTTTCCATCCATTCACGGACCGGCTGGGCTTGGCGGAAATGGCCGCCGAACCAGCGTTCCATGTCCGAACCGGAACCGGTAATGGTAAGCTCGTTTTTGCGAATATTGTCAAAAACCTTCAATAGCGCCTGGCGGTAGGATTCCCGTGCGGTAACGCGGTAAAGCTCGGTAAGTCCCTCGAAACAGGACATCATTTCGTAGGCCTTGGATTGGCCGTATTCGAAGTACCCTTCGGGATAGACCGGAGGTTTTGAGACGTCCAGATGACCGGGAAACATGAGGTACATCGGGACATCAGCGAGGGCCTTGCGGATGAGTTGGGGTCCGGCGTCGGAGGCCCATTGCTCGATGATGTAATTTGAAAAATCAAGATACCGCTGCTGACCGGTGCGTCGGTAAAGCAAAACCATGGGTTCGAGAACGGAGCTAGCGGCCATACCGGTCCAGTGGCCTTTTTCGACGATGTTGGCTTTGCCGGGACCGACCTCGGTGAGGAGGAAATCGGCGTGTCGCATGGCGGCGTCTAACACATTTGAATCGCCGGTGATGTCATAATAAGCCAGCAATCCCAGCAACACGTATTTTCGTCCCCAAATATCCCAGTGCTGCAAATGGGCATCATCCTTGTAGGTGCCGATGTAGCCGTTGGCGGTTTGGGTGGCGAGTAAATCAGCAACGGCTTTATCTATAATGGTCCGAAGCTGGGCATCATGGGTGTATTGACTGGCGGCGGCTGCCGAGGTGAACCACTTGCCCCAGAACTCGCACCGCCACATATATGCCTCCGGTCGCTTTTGGAATGGTTCGATCAAGTCCGAAATGCTCTGGGCCATGATTCGGTGCCGGATACAGGTGTCGATTTTGTCGCCCAGAAACCCATCCAGTTTAACCTGTCCGGGCGGAGCGGGCCGAAGCACATCGGCAACCCGGGCGGTCGGAACGGGAGGGGAGGCTTGGGCGTGGAGCCAATCGGCCAACTGAAAAAAACCAACGCCGAATACGACAAAATACATCAACCAGTTTTGTTTGTGGGCCATTATCGAATTCTCCCATAATTTGGTCTTAGGGTTTCGGGCGAGTTCTACAGCTCTTAGTTTTTATGCGGTGAACCGAGCTCGTTTTCATAATGGTAATTAAAGCGTCGGTCAGGAGCGTTGTCGCCGCTGACAGAAAATTCTACGATATCATCAACGTGCTGGAGGTTATCGGCCCAATGGAAATTAAAAGCAATTTTTTTCTGATCAGGTGGCAGGATGGAAATGCGGGGGATTTTCAGTTCCAGTTCGTTTGCCGATACAGCATAAGTTAATTCGGCGGTGGTTTTCCAGTTCCAGCCGGTGGTATTTTGTTTTAGAGTTGTGCGGGTGGCGTTTAGAACCGGGCTGTTTATCAGATAATCATAACCCTGGAAACCGGTTTTATTGTTAAGGTCCGAATCGATGAATAACAGCATCCAGTTGGGGTCTTTGTAACCAGTGAGATCCTCGCGGGTTTGAGCATAAAAATAAATATTATCCGAGTCGCAGGCGACCTTCAAGGTGACCAGGTCATTTCGGCCGGTATTGTTGATGTAATGGGTTTTTCCGTAGCCTTTATGGTCCCGATGGGCGGTGTCACCGATGCTGTCCCGGAATTCCGGTTGGACAGAAGCCCAGTCAGAGAAAATGCCGTCAATAACAATAGTAACTGAAGCGGTGGTGATTTGTGGTTTGCGTACGCCCTTGAAGCGTCGGATATAATCAATCATCTGGTAATAATAATTATCGGTATGACCGTCTTTCATGGGTTCGATATCCCGGCTATACTCGTGGTTGTACTGGTCCACAAACAATGCATCAGGAAAATAGCTGTCACTTCCGGTGTAAATATGCCATTTTTTGAATCTGCCGGCGACCCATTCATTCCAACCGGTGATAAAAATGAAGGTGGGATCGACCTCCAAGGCCCGGTTCCATTGTTCGACGAAGTTGTAGCCATAATTTACGGCATCTGGCCTTGAGTCTTTATGGCCACTGTGCCAACTACGACCCATGGCTCCATCATGATGACTCATAGCAGAGAGCTGATTTCCCACGGCATTTTGAGCAATCCCGACGGTCATCTGCTCGGCCTGGCCTTTTGAGTTATGGAAAACGTGTTGGGGGTATACTTCGAGCCAACCCCATTGGTCAGGACCGGAGGGACCGGTAAAATAAGAGGGTATGGGCTTGCGGAAAGTAAAGAACTGTTTGATTTTTGGATTTTTTAAGGGGGCCGGATCGGCCATGATTAAGGGTTTGCCTTGCCAGATAAACCACAGCTCGGGATAGAGGTTCTTGCTGTATAAATCATTGAAAACGGTTTCCACAACGACAGTTGGATCACCGAAAGGTGCCAGAAAAGCAATTTGGGGAGTTTTGTTCCCCTGGGCCCTGATCTGGGAATATTCCTTACAAAGAGCCATATACGACTCTTTCCAGGTATAGGGAGGATTAGTCGTATCAAAAAAAATTACATCGACCCCGGCATTTGTCAGCATCGAGGCATGCTTACGTATCACGAACGGATCTGTCGATATATAATATCCCAGTTCCGGTTCGCCCCAATGATGAGGTGCATGAATTGGTCCCCAATGCGGATTATTGGGATCAGCGGCGATTATTTTGGTATTATCATAAGGACCCTGGGCACCATGTACTCTATGCCAGGTCCAATAGAATATTCCCACGTACTTATCCGCCCGTGGTGGGCCACATTCTTTGTACCCGCAAAGCGTTCTCCCCAAGGCATCGGTAGCGGTCCAGGAATCGGGATAGATATCCCGTTGGGCGGCATACGATATGGGGGCAAAGTGATTAAGCGCGATAATAAAAACTGCGATAGTGCCGAAAAAACAATTTGTCCTCAAAGATACCATATAGTTGTTATTGTACCAAGATTGACTTTGCATATGTAGCAATTTTTACCCCGGATTTTCCAAGTAAACCTGTGGAAAAAAGCGAGATTTTGCTCGTATAGAGTCTATGGGTGCTGTTTAAGCCAGTTTTACCGTTCTGACTTGGAGAATCCAATGGGTGAGGTACGTCAAAGAAACAATAATCAGTTACTAAATTCATGTTTTTGCTATTATGGTAGATGAAATAATTTCAAAATGAAGTTTGAAATCTTTAGTTTTTGAGAGTGATTTGATATTCTATTAAAAAAGAGGTTCAGCGGCGTAGCTAAGCTAAGATATGAAATGATATATGGGAAATCAGAGTTTATAGTTCAAGACGAATTTGATAAAATTATTAGTGTCGAAAGGGCTGAATTATGTTTTGTAAACGTGTAAATGGGAAATCTCAGCATAAAAATGTTTTAAGCAGTAGAGGCTATTGGATTCCTGCAACAGTTACGATTCTGCTTGGTATGACTACGGTGCTGCCAGCGACAGGGAGTGTGAATGATCCCGCGAGATCTGAGTCAAAAACTGTCAGGGCTGATTTTTATATATCTCCGGATGGTGATGATTCATGGTCAGGAAAACTTGCGGAGACGAACGCTGAACAAGCGGATGGTCCTTTTGCCACGCTGGAGAGGGCCCGTGAGGCGGTGCGAAAACTTCGTGCTACGATGAATCATCATGGTCCTATACATGTGCAACTTCGCGGGGGAACATACCGATTGGAGAAGCCGTTCGTATTGCGTCCCGAAGATTCCGGATCAGAAGCCAGCCCGGTTATTTATGAATCTTTTCCGGGCGAAAAAGCGGTCATCAGTGGGGGCAAGATAATCAGCGGGTGGCAAAAAGCTGATGGGCCATTGTGGAAGGTTGAGATGCCCGAGGTCCAGGCAGGAAAATGGTATTTTCGACAGATGTTTGTTAATGGTAAGCGTCGGCATCGGCCACGCTATCCTAAAGAGGATTTTTTGAAATTAGCCAATTTGTCCGAGTTCGACAAGAATAGTTGGATGGCACAAAGTACGCCTGATGAAGGAGAATTAGCCAAGAGGGCATTTCAATACGAACCGGGTGATATACGATCGGACTGGTCTAATATTAATGATATTGAGATCGTGGTGCTTCAGTTTTGGACGGAGGCCCGACTGCGTATCCAACGTCTGGATGACCAGAAGCATGTGGTGCTGTTTACCGGTGGAAGCTTTAGACCTTTAACCTGGTCGGGCGGGTACTATGTTGATAATGTATTTGAGGAAATCAGTGAGCCGGGGAGTTGGTACCTGGACCGAGGCAAAGGGGTGTTATATTACCACCCGCTGCCGGGAGAAGATTTGTCTCAGGCAGAGATTATTGCGCCTGGGGCAGGTGTGTATCAGTTGTTACGTCTGGAGGGTGATGTAGATCAGGGACGTTTCGTTCAACATGTTCGCTTTGTCAAACTCACTTTTGCGTATACGGCCTGGGAGTTGCCGGAGGAAGGGCACTGTAATCCACAGGCTGAAATTACTCCTCCGGCTGCTATCTTTGCTGACGGAGCATATTATTGCAGCCTGGAGAGATGTGAGTTGAGCCATCTCGGAGCCTGGGGTATCGAGATGAGGCGTGGTTGCCGAGATAATTCGATTATTGGTAATACGTTCGGTGATCTTGGCGCCGGGTGCGTGAAGATTGGTGAGCGGGAAAATTGTGATCAGGATATTGAGGAAACGCGAAATATAGTTGTTTCAGACAATCGAATGCTCGATGCAGGGCAAGTTTATCTGGGAGCGGCTGGTATCTGGATCGGTCAGAGCAGCGGTAATATTATCAGTCACAACGAAATTACCGGGCCCCTGATGTGGGCTATTTCGGTCGGATGGACCTGGAGCTACTTCCCGCTGCAGCGGGCGCGGGATAATATCATTGAATTCAATCATATACATGAGCTGGGGACGGGGATATTGGGAACCCACGGAGCTATTTACGCTTTGGGCACCTCTCCGGGTACGGTAATTCGGAATAATTACATTCGTAATATTTCCGCCAGTGATTTATGGGGCTCCGGCGAGGGAATCATCCTCGACAATGGTTGTTACGGAATCGTTGTGGAAAACAACGTAGTGTATAATGCAGTAGCGGGTGGATATGGCAGCAACTTCAACTGTGCCGGCAACTTCATACATAATAATATTTTTCTCTACGGGCAAAAGTATCAGTTGACGGTTTATGGTGATCTTCCCCCGGGCCCAAAACCATATAAAGGTGAAATCTTTGCACATAATATCATAGTCTGGCGTCAGGGACCGCTGCTAAAAGAGTCCGACTGGCCTGATTTTAGCACACTATGGGACTACAACGTTTATTTTCATGAGAAGGAGGAGCCTGTCACCTTCCTCAGCGGTAAAAAATATACCTTTGCGCAATGGCAGGCAAAAGGTATGGATGAGCATTCCGTGGTTGCCGATCCGATGTTTGTTGATCCTTCTAACGGAGATTTTTCTTTGAAGCCCGGCTCACCGGCATTGAAGCTGGGCTTTAAGCCGATCGACATCAGTAAGGTGGGGCCGCGCAATTTATTTGCCAAATAGTCATCATCATTCCCAATAACGTGTGCAGTTTGTCGTTAGCGTTTAGTTTTCCAGTTTTGGTTTGTTGCCTCAAGCGTTGTCGTGGACTTTGTTTTTTTCGGACGCGATAACAGCCTGTCAGGTCTGGGCATGATTGACAACCCAGTTTTGGCGTACCTGGCATATTTCCTTTTATTATTATTAACGCCAAAAAGCCGACGGATATCGGCCACCTGGAGTCCCTCCTGCATTTACTGACAATGAGGCTTAAAAACCGTTTCGCGGCGTAAGTCAGTCAGCCAACAAAGGTATTATTATCGGTCGTGGCGGGTGGATTTGTGGGGGAAAAAGGAAAATTTGTGGGTAGAGGTTCCATTTGTCAGGGTAAATCAGATAAGTTCGGAATTTTAAGGAAATTGAGCGGAAATTTTAGACGATGATACAAGTGCAAAAGCAGGGGTTGTCCTGAACAAGGCCGGCTGAGCGGATTTTGGTTGGCGAAAAGGAACGTGGTAAAGAGGTTGAGCGGCCTGGAGAAAAGGTTGAGCGGCCTGGAGAAAAGTTGCTTGGCAAAAGGAGTCGAAAAGGGGAGAGAGATTTTAGTGTCGGCAGGGCAGGATTTTTGTTAGCAGGGCCACCTGCAAGAGAACTTGTCGGTATCACCCGGCGCGGTGGTTTTGTCAGGGACAATTAAGAACAGCAGCAACGGGAAAGGACACGAAATGGACAACATGTCAGCAAATACGATATCCCAAACGAAGCGCGACCCCTACGAGTTGATGGCGATATTCGAGCAGGCGGAAGATTTGCCGACGCTGCCGGAAGTTGTGATGCGTGTGCAGAAGATGGCTCACGATCCGAAGAGTAACGCCAAGGATATAGCCGGGATTATTGAGGATGATCCGGCGATAGCGACGAAGGTGCTTAAGGTGGTTAATTCGGTGTTTTACGCGCCTCGGCACGGTACGGAGATTACCGAGCTGCAGCCGGCGATTGCGCGGTTGGGATTTTTGTCGGTGGTGAACATTGCGTTGAGCACGAGTGTTTTTGGTGCTTTTGGTCGGGCGAAGAGTCCGGTTTTCGACCGGCGGGAATTTTGGAAGCATTCGGTGTGCGTAGGGATTGTGTCAGCAGTGCTGCACGATTACTGCGTGAATAATGTGAACCAGCGTTTGACGCGTGATATGGTGCATCTGGCGGGGATAGTGCACGACATGGGTAAGATTCTGTTTGAGTGTTATGCGAATCCGGAATTTCATAAAGCGTTAGAAAGTGCGGTGCGTGAGGACATACCGGCGATTAAGGAAGAGAGCCGCTTTGTGGGTATGGGTCATGACGAGGCGGGGGCGTGGCTGGCAGAGAAGTGGGGCATTGATAAGGCGATCCATTCGGTGATAAGGTGGCATCATGATCCGATGGCGTGTCCGGATGAAGAGCATTGCGGTCTGGTTAAGCTGGTGCATATGGCAGACTATATCTGTCATAACCAGGGGTTGGGCGACAGCGGTAATCCGTCGGCCAGTTACGATCATCGGGTGCGCGAGGAATTGAATTTGACGCCGGATAAGATTGCGGATCTGATGAGCGTGGTGGAAGAGGAAGCGGAGAAGTCTGAAATTCTGTTGTCGCTGAGCAGCTAGAGCATTTTGATCGTAATTTGAAAAAATGAATACGGGGGGCGAAAAAGATTATAATGACGGCAGGGATTAGGAGGTGGTCCCTGCCGTTTTTGTTTATGTAGCAGGAAGTGAAAACCATGCTTAAACCGCTGTGCGGCCCCGATGAATCGGGATAAACTTGATCATGCCCCCCGACCTTGGGGAAATGCGGGGCACAAGGGGTGGAAAATCGCGGTTGATATTGTAGTGGTTGGGATATATACTGGTTGAAGCTGCGTTTTTTGGCGGTCTTTAAGTGGTTTTTAACGTGATTTGAGTAAGAGGAACGTGTAAATCTTTGTTGATTTGAAAACAGAAAGAGGCATTTGAGCAGATGGCACAGAAGTATAAAGCAGTAGTGATGGGATCGGGACCGGGAGGATATGTGGCGGCGTTGCGTCTGGGCAATGAGGGGGAGCGAGTGGCGTTGGTGGAGAATCGGGAGTTGGGCGGAACGTGTTTGAATCGCGGGTGCATTCCGACAAAGGCGCTTTTGCACAGTTCGGAGATTGCGGCGAATATTGCCGAGGCGAAAACTCATGGGATTACGGTGGGATCGGTAAGTATTGATCTGGCGGCAATGATGAAGCGGAAGGATGGGGTGGTGCGTCGGCTGCGGGGCGGGGTGGGGATGCTAATGAAAAGCCGCAAGGTGGATGTTTATGAAGGGATGGGGAAGCTGGTGGGTGCGAATAAGGTTGAAGTGAAGTTGAACAGCGGAGGAACGGAAGTTCTGGAAACTGAAAATGTGATTTTGGCGACGGGCGGTGAGCCGACGATGCCTAAGGTTTTTCCGGGTGATCGGAGCAAGGTAATGACCAGCGATGAGATACTGGAATTGGACAGTTTGCCGGAATCGATGGTGATTGTGGGCGGCGGTTACATTGGATGCGAATTTGCCACGGTGTTTTCGGAGTTGGGCTGTGAGGTGACGGTGGTGGAGATGCTGGATCGGCTGCTGCCGATGGCGGATGTGGACATTTCGGCGGGGCTGGCGAAGTCGTTCAAGAAAAAGGGGGTTGAAGTGAACTGCAGCACGGCGGTGGAGAAGATGGAATTGAGCGGGGATAAGGTGAAGTGCACGCTGGGGGGCGGATTGGTAAAGGAGGTTTCGTTGGCGTTGGTGTGTACGGGTAGGCGGCCGATGAGTTCGGGGCTGGGGCTGGAAGAGGCGGGGGTGAAGCTGGATAAGGGATTTGTGGTGGTGGACGATCAGTGCCGAACGAGTGTGGCGAATGTTTTTGCTATTGGCGATGTAACGGGTAAGCTGCAGTTGGCTCATGTGGCCAGTCGTCAGGCGGCGGTGGCGGTTAACACGATAATGGGCAAAGCGGACGGGGAAGATTACGCGATTGTACCATCGGCGGTTTATACGCATCCGGAAATTGCGACGGTGGGCTTGACCGAGGAGCAGGCCCGGGAGCAGCATGAGGGAGTTCGGGTAGCGACGTTTTCGATGGCGGCCAGTGGGATGGCGATGGCTTATGCGGAAACGGATGGATTTGTGAAACTGGTGGCCAACGGTGATGACGAGATTGTCGGGGCGCATCTGATGTGCCCTCATGCGAGCGATATGGTTCAGGAAGTGGCGGTGCTGATGAAGTCGGAATGCACGCTGCATGAACTGGAGGCGACGATCCACGGGCATCCGACCTTCTGCGAGGCGTTGGCGGAGGCGACGGAAGCATTGTTGGGGCGGCCGCTGCACGGCGGATAAGCGACAAAATTATTTCCGGGGTGAAGGCGGAAAGGCAAAATGATGAAAAAAGGTTATGTTTTCAGATTGATGTTGGTTCTGGCGGGTGCGGTTTTGGTGCTCTGGTCAGCGACGGATTGTCCGGGGCAGGATAAGGTTGAACTAAAGCTGGCGGTGCCGAAGGGATTTTCGGCGACGATAGTGAAAACCGAAGAATCGGTGAGTACGAGGGGTGCCGAGCAGAAGAATGAACTGAAGCGGAAGATGGTTTCGGAATTTTCGGTGGAGTGCCTGGCGGTTGAGCCGAACGGGGTGATGCACATCAAGCAGACTTTGACCAGGATGAAGGCGGAGGGCGGCTGGCAGCAGAGCAAGTTTGAATATGATTCGGCGAAGAAGGATGCTGTGGTTCCCAAGGCGATCCGGAAGGAAGCGGCTTATCTGGGAGAAGCTCTGGTGATGCGTGTGAGTCCGGACGGTAGTGTTATCGAGGTGCAGGGGATTGGCAAGGTGGTGGACAAGATATTCGTCGATCCGAAGCAACCGGAAAATTCGAAGATGAAATTGTGGTATAAGAAGTTGCGGCCGCGGCTAATCAAGGAATACCAGAAGAGCGACCAGATGTTATGTTTGGGATTGCTGGAGAGTTATCCTGGGCGTGAAGTTGGCGTGGGTGAGCAGTGGGCCAGTGAAAATGAAGGGGGGATAACGAACCTGGGACGAGTGAAAAACATTTGGTCGATAAAGAATATTGAGACGGCAGGTGTAGTGGTGGAAAAGAAGGCGGTCAGAAAGGTTGACAACCAGATGCCCCAATGGACGCAACTGGAAGGATTGACAGCTCATGCCCAAGGGGCCGGCAAAGAAGAAGCCCAGTTGTTATTGGATCGAGCGACGGGATTTGTCAGCAAAGGCCAGTCGGTTCGGGAATACAAGGGTAAGATTACCCTGAAAGACAGCAAGAGCGGGGAGATTAAGAAAGAGGCAGCCTCGGCGACCAAAGTTACCTGCAATTGGGAGTTAAAAAAATAAGAGAACAGGGGCCATTCTCGGTGGGCAATAAAATAATTTGACAATTTTCTGATGGTTTGTTAAAAATGTAGCAAGTCAGATTGGTTGGGTAGTTCTTTTGCCGGGTTAGCAAGCTTATTGAGATCTAAGGGTTCTTTTCGAAAATATTGGATTTTTTCAGGGAGGACTGTCATGCGCAAGGTTGGAATTTTTCTGTTAGTGCTTATTCTGTATGGATTTATGGCGTTGGTATCTTCGTGTAATAAGCAAAGCGGCACTAAGCCGGGCCAGGGTGAAAAGCAGGTTGGTTTGATTCGGTTCAAGATGGAGCCGGGTGAAATTGTGGGATTTCGCAGAACCGACAAGGTGGACATGGAGGAAGGCGGGGTGTGGGGAGTGAAGTTGAAATACCTAAGCGAGATTGATATTATCCTGAACTGTGAGGAGGTTGACGAAGAGGGAAATATGATAATCAAGCAGAGTTGGGATCGCGCCAGTGTCAAGGGAGTTTGGCCCAAGGGCGAATTTAAGTGGAGATCGGAGGACGGTCCGCAGGTGGTGCCGGAACTGGCGAAGCGATATTCAAAACTGGCGGGGAAAAGCATTACGGTGCGTATGAGTCCGGAAGGTGAATTGCTGGAGTTGTGGAATGGCGAAGTAATCGCCGACGCAATATTGTGCGAAAAAGGTATCCGGGTGGGCAGTGATATGGATGAGGAAGTTTACAAGGAACATCAACAGGAAGTTACCCAGGAAGTTTTTGAGAGTCGGGAGCACATTCTGGACAACGTACTACCAGATTACCCTGACCGGGAGATGGCCAACGGTGACATTTTTACTATTTACGAGAAGTTTACAACGAGCAATTATGCTATCCAGGAGATGGAGATGACATTTTGCGAGGTGCTGGACGGCCAGGCATGTTTTAATGCCAAGGCGGCGATTTCTTGTGTCGGAGAAGACGCTACAGCAGATCCCGGTTTTGTTTCAGAAGTTACGGCCAAAGGTCAAGGTAAGGGAGCGATAAAGCTGGATTCTGACAACGGAATGATCAATTATGCGAAAGTGGTTATGAAGGTTAAAACGCACTGCAAAGCGCAATTAGGTGGAATATCTGGTATAATGACGAAGGAACGAACCATGGAAGGTACGATGACAACGATTTTGTCGGCGATAGAATGAGTTTAACGCAATAATTCAAGAGAATTTCAGCGAAGAACAAAAGACCCACCGATGTTTTGAGCCGGTGGGTTTTTCTATTACGATTTATTTTGTGAAGTTAGGAAGCGGAGCGTTGGGCGGCTTGGAGGGTGTTGAGCATGAGCATGGTGATGGTCATGGGCCCGACGCCGCCGGGGACGGGGGTGATGGCGGAGGCGATTTGGGAGACGGGCTCGAAATCGACATCGCCGACGAGAATGCGTTTGCCTTCGGCGGTTCGTCCGACTTCGTTAACTCCAACGTCAACGACGACGGCGCCGGGTTTTACCATGTCGGCGGTAACGGCTTTGGGGATGCCGGCGGCGACGATGAGGATGTCGGCGCGTCTGGTGTGATCGGCCATGTTTTTGGTTCGGGTGTGGCAGACGGTGACGGTGGCGTTGGCACCGGCGGCTTTTTGGAGGAGGATGTTGGCGATGGGTTTGCCGACGATATTCGAGCGGCCAACGATTACGACTTCGGCACCTTCGGTCTGCACACCGGAGCGAATGAGCATCTGCTGAATACCGTAAGGGGTGCAGGGCAGATAGGCCGGTGCACCGATGACCATGCGGCCAACGTTTACGGGATGGAAGCCGTCCACATCCTTGTCGGGATCGATGGCGTATAAAATTTTGGTTTCGTTGATGTGTTTGGGCAGGGGCAACTGCACCAGGATGCCGTGAATGGCGGGATCGATGTTGTATTTTTCGACGAGCTTGAGCAGGTCCGGTTCGGTGGTATCGGCAGGTTGATTTTCCTGGATTGAATGGAAACCCAGTTCGTGAGCGGTTTTTTGCTTGGCCCGGACGTAACTTTGCGAAGCGGGATTCTCACCGACCAGAATGGTAACCAGGCCGGGCGTGATAGATTTTTCGGATTTGAGAACGTCAGCCTGCTGTTTGATTTCTGCGCGAATTTCAGCGGCGATTTCCTTGCCTTTGATGAGCTTGGCGGTCATGAACAGGAACTCCTAACAACTTTAAATACAATCATTTGCAACGACTTTGGCTTACCGGAGCCAAGCGCAATAAAATAAAAGGGTTCCGCGGCCATTGGTAATCAGGCAAAGGTGCCGGATCAACGATGGACCTGGAATCCACAAGCGGTAATGTTAGCAGAAACAAAGGGAGATTTCCAGAAATTTCCCTCAGGACGGTTAAGCCGCAACCAAAATATCTCACGCAAAGACGCCAAGTCGCCAAGAAGAAATTTAACCAGGGACTGCTCGGATTACACAGATTTTTAGCTTGAAGGACATGAAAATTTAAGACTGGATGCCCGACCCGCCGTGCTCGCGCCCGTCGCGGCCGGTCAAGCCGGGCATGACAAATCGGGTCGGTGGTCGGTTTGAATTTAATAGTAGCCCCACCCGCATGGGTACTTGGCGGTGCCACCCGATCGAATTACTGAGTTGATTTTTCAGCAGATGGCGACGGCGTTTCGGCCGTTTTGTTTGACGCGGTAGAGAGCCCGGTCGGCAAGGTCGAGCAGTTGTTGTGGGCAACAGGGTCGGTTTTTGAGCAAGGTGGCGATACCGACGCTGAGAAAGACCTGTTTCTGGTCCGGCATGTCCGGGATTAATCGACAAACTTCACGGGAAAAAATCACGCGGATTCTTTCGGCGATCTGTTGTGCTGTTTTTTCGGAGCAGTCCTGGAGCAGGAGGCAAAATTCGTCGCCGCCATATCTGGCTGCTATATCAATGTGTCGGACCGAGGCCAGGAGAATCTCAGCGATAAAAGTGATAACATCGTCGCCGGCAGCGTGTCCGAAGTTGTCATTGACATTTTTGAAGTTGTCCAGGTCGATCATCAGACAGGCCAGGTCGCTGTGTGAATCAGCAGCATGGGTGAACATTTTCTGCAAAGCGGTGTCGAAGGTTTTGCGGTTGGCCAGTCCGGTAAGGGAATCGGTCTGAGCAGTTTTTTCCAGTTGACGGACTGTGTTGCGGAATTGTCGATGCTGGTCATCGCTTTGCTGGAGGAGTTTTTTGTCTTTACGGTGGGAATCGTGGCGGGCCTGGTTAAGGGCGTCGTGGAGGCGGTTAATTTCGCGGGAGATTTGTTTAATTTCAACAAGGCAATTGTCTTCGGATAATGAATCTAAATCACCCTGGCGTAGTGAGCGGAGGTCAAGCAAGAGTTGGCGGAGCTGTTTTTGGTAGGGATTTTGGTAGGTGTTTTTGAAGCCGGAGAGGATGACAACCAAGGCTAAAAAACCTGTCGCCATGACAGCGGCAAGATAGAAATCTGTATTTTCGGTCGATGTAGCATAGGGGTGATGATTTTTCCAGATCATTACCATCAGGCAGCAAAGACCAATGATAATGCAGTTGCCAGCTAAGATTATTGATTTTTGGTAAATATGCCGTTTCATGTGAAAATTATAAAATATAATTTCGGCAAAAGTCCGGCAGAAGAGGTGAATAATCGTTGAATCGTGGGGAATTTATGCACGCAAAACCGGTCCGGAAGTTAATATCGTAAAATTTCAACAACTGTTAAGATGTTGCGCTTTTGCGGATTGTTATGATTGTGCGGATTGCCAGATTCCGGAGAACACTTCGGTAGCGGAACCGGCCATGAAAACGTGATTGTCGGTTTCGTTCCAAAGCAGGCGCAAATCGCCGCCGGGAAGATGCGTCAGGATGTTGCGCTGGGTTTTGCTGGCTAGGATGCCGGCGACGCAGACGGCTGATGCACCGGTTCCGCAGGCCAGGGTGATACCGCTACCGCGTTCCCAGGTACGCATTATAACTTCGTTGGGGCTGAGGACCTGGACGAAATGCACGTTGGTTTTCTCGGGGAAAATGGGGTGGGTTTCGATTATCGGTCCCAGGTGCTCCAGATCAATAGCTGCGACATCGGAGCAATAAAAAACCACGTGAGGGTTGCCCATCGAAACGCAGGTCATCAGCAGATTTTGTGTATCGACCGTCAGGGGGATTCCCACCGCCTGTTGACCGGTAACGTTAACGGGGATTTGGCTGGGGAGCAGGATCGGCTCATCCATATCAACGCAGACTTGCTCGACCAGGGCATCCTTGAGGGCCAGGGCCAAAGTGAGGATTCCGCGTCCGGTTTCCACGGTAAGCTCGCGAAGTTCATCGGCATCGGGAACGGCGGCACGGAGCAGATCGATCAGGGTTTGCTGTTGACAAGTTCGACCGGTTGCAAGATTGTGTTCGAGTGTGTATTTTGCCAGGCAGCGCACGCCGTTACCACACATTTGTGCTTCGGAGCCGTCGGCGTTGAACATGCGCATCCGGACATCAGCTTTTTCGGAGGGCATGACCAGGATCAGGCCGTCGGAGCCGATGCCGAAGTGACGGTCGCTGACCTGTATCGCAACCTGTGCCGGATCGTCAACGGTTTGATCGAAACAGTTGACGTAAACGTAATCATTGCCGATCCCGTGCATTTTTGTAAAACGCATAACAATTCCTTTTTGGCTTATTTTTTCGGTTCCGAGGCAGAGAATTATATTGTCATCCGAGCCGAAATGCAAGGCGGTTGTTTTGTACAACAGGGGTAGCGAAAAACAGAGTACTTCACCGGTAAGGGTACTTGGCGGTGCCACCCGACGAAATAATGTTTAAGACGTCTGAGAAGGAAATCAGGCGTTTAAGTCGATGTGATCGTCGGGTTTTGGGGAGTCCGGGGAGTTTTGGCTGATGCCGTCGGAGTCATCGCAGGAGCCATCGGGGTGATAGATTTTGGCGGTTTTGTGGGCGTTTAGGATGTCGCGGGCATCCTGGCCGTCACGTTCGCGTTCGTCCTGACGTCGGACACGGGCTTGATCGGTGTGTTCGGTATCCTCAACTTCGCTTTGTTGCTGATCAGCCAGACGGGTGAGTTCTCGGGAGTCCTGCAGGCGTTTGTTTCTTTTGGAGTCTTCCTTGCGGGCAGCTTCGGCAGAAGCGGCCTGGGCTTGAAAAACCGAGCCGATAATGTTGGGTGGTATGCTGCTCATTTTTGCCACCTTCTTTGTGGCTGGAGCTTTTCACAACCTGCTGATTTTGGCGACTGTGGTTGGGCAACAACTTTTGCGGCGTTGTGCCGAAAGGTCATGAAACTCGCTCTATTAGTTATTTTAATGGCAGCCTGGCTATTTTATGTATCGTCCATCAGGTGGAGCAGGCTAAAAAAATCAAGCGGTTCGGGCCGGCGGCTTGCCGGATTTGTTACTTTGCATATTATCGGGCGGTTTTTTAAACCTGTACCTCGCTTTTCTGTTGAGTCATCTGGGCTTTGAGCCGGGCCAGGATTGACGAGTGCATCTGGGAGACGCGCGATTCGGAAAGATCGAGGGTAGCACCGATTTCTTTCATGGTCATCTCTTCGTAGTAGTACAATATCAGAATCAGGCGCTCGGCCCGGGTGAGTCCTTTAGTGAGCATTTCTTTGAGGTCGCGGCGTTGAATTTCTTCAAAGGGATTCTGGCCTTTTTTATCTTCCAGAACATCAATTTCGCAGACATCTTTTTGGCTGTCGGTTTCGAACCATTTTCTGCTCAGAGAAACCTGGGTAACCGCGGTAGCATCGCGTTTGAGTTTAATGAATTCATCTTCGGAGATTCCCATGCGCACTGCCAATTCTTCTTCGGTACCGGATCGGCCATGCTCGGCTTCAAAACTTTTGCCGGCCTCGTCCAGTTTGTGAGCCCGTGACCTAACCAAGCGAGGAACCCAGTCCATGGAACGTAACTCATCGAGAATAGCACCGCGCACACGTGGGGCGCAATAAGTTTCAAATTTAACGCCGCGGGACATGTCGTAAGCTTTGATGGCGTCAATCAAGCCAAAAACGCCGGCCATGATGAGATCGTCCAGCTCAACCTCATCGGGCAGTTTGGCATAAATTCTTTCGGCATTGTATTTAACCAGTGGTAAATACTGCTCCATAAGCCGGTTACGCAACTCCGTGCAGGGTTCGGCCTGGAATTTATGCCAAACTTCCAGAATGTCCGTGTTTTTCGGTTTTTTTTGAGTTATCTCCATTTTGCTGACCTCACTACGATTATAAAATATTAATATTCGAATTTCCCATGACGAAAACCGTTATCCCTAATGGGAGCGGTTAGATAATTCTGAAATTAGGTTGCTGCCGCTGCTGCGGGTGTCGAGGATTGCGTGGTTGAGTTATCGGAGACGGCTTCAGTTTGGGGCTGATCGACGTCGGTTGCGTTATCCGGATTTAATTGTTCAAAATTTTCTTTAATGATGAGGTTACCCAGAAATGCCAGGAAGCACCCCATGATATAAAAGACCAGAAGGACGAATAAGGAGCGCAATACCAGAGTGGTAAAGGGATTATTTACTACCAGTCCGATAATCATGCTGATAGCAAATCCCAAAAATCCCAGTCCGGCGCCACATAGATGGATAGTCAAAACAACTTCTCCAGAAAAACAGTTACTTTTTGCTCTGTTAAAATGAGTTTTCTTAAGACTAAAGGCAAGAATCATTATGTCAGAGGCCTTTTGTCAGGGACTCATTGTTTATCGGTCCAATTCCTTTAACGGTTTAGAATAACCAGTTCGAGATTTTACGGAAGAAACCTTCCTGCACGGTTTTGTTCTTCTGAACCCGGGCCAATTTTTGGGCCAGTGCCATGAAACAGCACGACGAAGAGCTGTGTGGGTAAGCCAAAACGACAGGTTTTCTTTTACTGACAGCCTGGGGCAGATGCTCGTCGTGAAGAATATAACCGGCGTCATAAAGGGGTACGGCCAGGAATTTCCTGGTAACGACGGCTATGCGCTGATAGATGTTCTTGGCTTGAGTTCGGTTTTGTGCCATGTTTACCAGCAGCGATATTTTGGCGTGGGTGTGGGACTGGGTCAGGATTTTTATCATGGCGTAAGCGTCGGTAATGCTTGTCGGTTCGGGGGTGGTAACCACCAGGGTGTGATCCGACGCCTGGCAGAAGCCGAGCACGTTTTTCGAGATGCCGGCGGCGGTGTCGATGATGATAATGTCGGACTGCAATTCGAGAGTTGACATATCCTGGATAATCTGTCGTCGTTGAAAATCATCGAGGTCGGCCAGTTGGGTAAGTCCGGAACCGCCACAAATCATTCGGACACCGCCGGGGCCGGTCTGGATGATGTCCTGAAGCCGTTTTCTACCGCTTATCACCTGGGACAGATTGGTATGGCTGTTGACCGGCAGGATGATATCCAGATTGGCCAGTCCCAGATCGGCGTCGAGCAGAATTACCTCTTTTCCCGCAGCGGACAGGCACAGGGAAAGATTGGCGGCGACGTTGGTTTTTCCCACGCCGCCTTTGCCGCTGGTAATGGCCAGCACGCGGGCAGTCCGTTGGGTACTGCGAACCATGCGTCGAAGTCTTTCGGCCTGGTCGGTAAATTGCGGATTTTGTTGTTGTTCCACGATCATCTTTTCGCTCTGGTTTTTTCTTTTCTCAGTTAGTCTTCGTTTTTCCAGACTTATTAATGCAACAGTTAAGTGCTTTTAAGAGCTGCACAGCCCTGCTAATTGCTTCGGCTTAAGTACTACTCAGGCTGGGCAGCGAAGTTTCAGCCTGCTCATCCAGGTTCTCCATTTTCAAAAGTAACTTTGCCAGTCTTTGGCCGTTGCCCACTTCGATGTCATCGGGCACATTCTGGCCGGTGGTGATGTAAGAAAGCGATGCGTCCAACTTGCGAATTACCGAAAGCACGACGCCGAAACTGATGGCTTCGTCGAGCTTGGTGAAAATCACCCGATCGACACCGAGAGTATTGAATTTTTCGGCGGCACTTAGCATGTGCGAATGATGGGCGGTGCTGGAAAGCACCAGGTGCACCTCGTGAGGGCTGGCGGCGGTGAGGAAAGTTTGCAACTCGCGCAGCTTGATCTGGTCGTTCTGGGATCGGCCCGCGGTGTCGATCAGCACAATGTCCATCTCCCGCATCATCTCCACCGCTTCGGTAAGTTCTGGTGGAGTAAGCACCACTTTTAACGGCACATCCAGAATTTCGGCGTACATACGTAATTGGTCAACCGCTCCAATCCGATAAGTATCGATGGTAATCAGCCCCACCTTTTTGTTTTGGCGAAGTTTGAAATTCGCAGCTAGCTTGGCGATGGTGGTGGTTTTGCCCACGCCGGTTGGCCCGATCAAAGCCACCACTCGAGCGGTAGTGTCAAGATTTCGGGCAATGGGACCAGCGGTGTTGATCATCCGGTCCATTACATCGGCAATTTTCCTGCGGATCAGGTTAATGTTGGTAAGCTGATCAACAGGCATTTGCTTTTGAGTTTTTTCAATCAGATCCCGGGCAATCTCGTCGGCAACTTCGGATTGAATCAGCTCCAGATAAACATCGAAAAGGTTTTCCGGCATTTCCGGAGTGTGCAGTTGCCTTTGTTCCCGGACAAGATTTTCCACCAGTTGTCGCAAGTCGGTTATTTGCGATTTAATTTCGCCGGAAATCTCATCGGCGGATGCTGGTTGAGTAGGTATTGGTTGAGTCTGAATATTTAAATTTGCGATTCGATTCACAGTTGCCGGACTTTTACGTACGAAGTTTTCTGATCGGTTATTGGTTCTGGAAATTTTCCCGGCAGGCGAATAAGCAGGAATAACAGGATCAACCGGGGTAGTTGAGGAATCGGCAGATGCACCGGCAGCAATGTAGGCGCGGTGGACACGGTTGCCGGGCGGGATTCTGCGTAATGCCGGGACGGAGCTATTTTCCGGACGTGCAGTTACTTCAACAACGATGCGGCCGCCGAGCCCGAATATTGAGCCGGTTTTAAACGTGCGTGTCCGAACGATAACTGCATGAGGACCGATTTGGCTTTTAACTTTTGCCAACGCCTGGTGCATTGAAGGTGCTCTAAAAATTCTCAGCTTCATAATTCAGTTACCACCATTCCAACAGATTCGATTTGAATTTCTTTGACAATTTCGTTATATCCCAGAATAACAACAGATGACAGAGTCGGTGCCAGCAGCCGCCGGAGCGACAGACGTATCTGCGGCGAGCAAAGCACCACCGGATGGGCGCCGAGCTTGATCAGTTTTTCTAATTCTTTGGAGACCGCCTGAGTAATTTTCGATGCCAGTGCCGGCGGAATGGTCAGGAAACTGCCCCGATCATTGCGCTCAATGTGGCGGTTGATGGTGTCTTCCAGGGACGGATCCAGCGTAACGCAACGAAGCTTACCATCGTCTTCGCGATATTGTCCGCAAATCGTCCGAGCCAGAGCGTTGCGTACGTATTCAGCAAGGATTTCGAGGTCCTGGGTACGGGAGCCCCAGTCGCCCAGAGTTTCCAGGATGGTTTCCATATCCCGAAGGGGCACCCGCTCTTCCAGCAGAGCCTGCAGCACTTTCTGGACATCGCCGGCTTTCAGGGTGGAGCCGATGACTTCTTCAACAACAGCGGGTGACTTTTCTTTTACCGTCTCCAGCAACGCGTTAAGATCCTGACGGGTAAGCAATTCAGCTGCGTGGGACTTGATGATTTCGGTAAGATGGGTTGCCAGAATGGAAGAGGCATCGACAACGGTGTAATTCATCATTTCCGCCTGCTGACGTTTTTCCGCGGTGATCCAGAACGCCGGCAATCCAAACGCCGGTTCGGTAGTTTGTTCGCCGGTGATCTTGCCGGTGGTTGCTCCGGAATCCATAGCCATGAATTTTTCCGGATAGACCTGTCCGCGAGTAATTTCAACACCTTTGATTTTGATGGAATAGTCATTGGAAGTCAGATTCACATTGTCCCGAATCCGAATGTTGGGCACGATAATTCCCATATCCAGAGCGATTTGACGGCGAATCATGGAAATTCTCTGGAGCAGATCGCCGCCTTGTTTGGTATCGACCAGGGGAATCAATCCGTACCCGATTTCCAGTTCCATGCGATCGACCGGAAGTAGGGTTTCAATTTTCTCCGCCTGAGGAACCGCCGCCGCTGCCTGGGTCTTTGCCTGTCTATCCTGCGTAACCTTTTGTTTTTGCGACCGGTTAATAATATAAGCCAGGCCACCACAACTGCCGGCCAGCATCATCAACGGCACGGTGGGCAGCTTGGCAAAAGCCAACATCACCAGAAAAACTCCCGCCACGATGAGGGCCTTGGGTTTGGAGGTCAACTGCTGGATGAGTTCGTCACCCAGATTATTTTTCGAGTTCGAGCGGGTAACAATCAGGCCGGCCGAGATCGAAATAATAAACGCCGGTATCTGACTTACCAATCCGTCGCCGATAGTCAATGTGGTAAAAACTTTAAAACAGCGGGACAGCGGCATATTGTACTGAAGAATTCCAATTGCCAATCCGCCAATAATGTTCACCAGAGTAATGATGATGCCCGCGATGGCGTCGCCTCGGACAAATTTACTGGCACCGTCCATGGCTCCGTAAAAGTCAGCTTCGCGGGAGATGTCTTCGCGGCGGCGGCGGGCCTCTCCTTCGTTGATCAGTCCGGCGTTCAGGTCGGCGTCGATAGCCATTTGTTTTCCCGGCATGCCGTCCAGGGTAAACCTCGCGGCCACTTCACTGATTCGGGTGGAACCTTTGGTGATTACTACGAACTGGATAACGATCAGGATAATAAAGATTATCAAGCCCACCGCCAGCGAACCACCAGCTACAAAATTACCAAAAGCCTGGATCACCTGACCAGCAGCGGCGGTTTCGGCACCCGGTGGATTTTCCCCGGCGGTAAGAATCAGTCGGGTGGTGGCGCAGTTCAGCACCAGCCTGAACAATGTCGCCGCCAGCAACAGCGATGGAAACGATGAGAGTTCCAGCGGGTGAGTGACAAAAATCGTGGTTACCAGAATAACCGTGGCAAAAGCAAGATTGGCCGCCAGTAGGAAATCCATCAGCCAGGCCGGCAGCGGAATCAGCATCACGAAAATCAGCGATACCGCCGCGATGGGAAAAATCAGCTCGCGATAACTAATAATTTTCGCCAGTATTCCGGCTCGGGTTGTTGCAGTTGCAGTTGCCATCAATCGTTACCTTGAAGTCATCCTTTCGTTTTACTGTTTTTTACCTTAATATCTTTCACGCCTTATCAGCCTTTCCCGCATACCTCGCAATCTGTTACCGGCTTACCCGGTGGCTACCCGGCGATAGCCCTTGCCGGCCAACTCGAAAATGTAGGCCAGCACTTCCGCAACCGCTTTGTAAAGTTCCGGCGGGATAAAATCACCAATTTCGCAAGACTTATACAACGCCTGCGCCAGCGGTTTTCGCTCGACGATGGGCACGCCGTTTTCGTTGGCGATCTGACGAATGCGCTGAGCCATATAACCGGCACCTTTAGCGACAACTTTTGGGGCATGCATCTTGTCGTGATCGTATTTCAAAGCAATCGCCAGTTCGGTCGGATTAGTTATAACAACGTCAGCCTGAGGAACCGCCTGGCTCATCCGGGCCGCCGCCAGTTGCCGGGCGACATTCAGCCGCCTTTGATGCATCAGCGGATCACCTTCCATACGCTTGAGCTCTTCCTTGACTTCCTGCTTGGACATTCTCAGGTCCAGCCAGAGCTGCCTTTTTTGAACGGCATAATCTATCAACGCCAGAATCACCAGTACCGCCACCATGCGTAAACCCAGAATAAAGACCAGTTCCATCGCATGGCCGACCACTTCAATAAAGCTGCTGCCCGGCAAACCCACCAGTTGGGGCAGGAACGATTTGATGGTGAAATAAGCCACCGTCGCGATGATGCCGACCTTAGACAAATTGGTTATCAATTTGATTCCCGTCCTCTTGGAAAACAATCGTGCCAATCCCTTAAGTGGTGAAATCTTTTCCATCGACGGCGTTATCGGCTTACCGGTAATTAAAAAACCCACCTGGGCCAGGTTCGTAACAATCGCCACCACCACTAACGCCAGAAAAAACGGAATCAGCATCAAAGCTGTGTGGCTAAGTAGTGTTCGCCAACTGACATCGAGAGCCAGGGTTCCATTAGTAGGAACATTGTCAAGAGAAAGTGATTTCTCCATCAGCGATGCCATCCCCTGGAAAATTGTCGGGCCGTACCAGTTCAGCATAACCATTCCCGCCAGCAGCCCGAAAGCGGCGGAAAGATCCACGCTTTTGGCGACCTGACCCTTTTCCCGCGCTTCCTGAATGCGTCGTGGGGTTGGATCTTCAGTTTTGTCAGCTACATCATCAGCGGGCATTTTCTAACCTTATTAAACAAACAATAAACCAATGGTTTCCAATACAGCTATCAATTTGTCCTGAAACAAAATAAACACTGATCCCAGCGAAGCGACCAGCAATGTAAAAGCCAAAGTAATTCGAATGGGAAAACCAGCCGCCAGGATGTTCAACTGGGGCATGGTCCGCGAAATGAATCCCAGTGCGAGCGTCGCCAGGTAAATCGCCACCAACGCCGGCCCGGCGATACGAACTCCCAACATAAACGCCCCGGTCAGAATAGATACCAAGGTGTCTAAAACATTTATAGTTATCGAGGCCCCCAGCAGCGGAACTGTGTTAAAAGTGTTAACCAGGGACTTAATCATCACCAGGTGGCCGTTCATCAATACATAAATCAAAGTGGCCAACATTACATAAAATTGCGACAGCACCGTGGTGTTCACCTGAGTGTTGGGATCCACCAGCCGGGCCATCGCAAATCCCATCTGATGGCCGACCATTTCGGCACCCACCTGAACACCCAGCATTAACAGCGACAGTGCAAATCCCATCGTGATACCGATAAGCATCTCCGTCCCCACCGCAACAGCCAGCCCGGCGAATGAAGAGGGCTCAAAAACCACCATCGGCACCATCGGAAAGATAACCGCACTGAGCGCCAACGCCAGCAGTGCACGAAATTTCAACGGAATCGCCGAAGAACCCATCACCGGGGTCAGCACCAGCAGCCCCGCGATGCGAAACAGCACCAGAAAAAACACCGGAGCCTGATTAGCAATTTGTTGTATGGGTTCGAGTATCAGCATTTTTACAATTTCAAAACGGTTTAATTTTTTCTAACAAAAACAAAACTGAAATACCCTAGCTTAATTTTCAATAACTTCACTTTCATCTTGTCCGGGCAACTAAGGCACCACCATTGGGCTGAACATCTCCGTGGCGAATTCCATCAATTTAGCCATGATCCAGGGCATCAGCAGAGCCGCCGCGAAAACCATCGCGATAATTTTGGGTACGAACGTAAGGGTCATCTCCTGAACCTGGGTTACCGCCTGCAGTATGGAAACCAGCACACCCACCACCAGCCCCACACAAAGCAGCGGCAGACAGATCATCAGCGCAGTCATCAAAACATGTCGCCCAATGTCTAATGCCATGTCAGGTTCCATTTTTTTAATTCCTTATTGTTTCAACTCAAAAAACTTAATTTTTCAAAAATTCCAATTTACCACATCGATTCGGGCATCTCGGCCCCATCATATTGGTGGAGCATTGGTAAAGCTCTGCAGCAGCGAGCCAACCACCAGGTGCCAACCGTCCACCAGCACGAAAAGCAGCAGCTTGAACGGCAGCGAAATCAGCACCGGCGGCAACATCATCATACCCATCGACATCAAAATCGAAGCTATCACCATGTCAATCAACAAAAACGGCATGTAAATGTAAAATCCCATGATGAACGCCTGCTTGAGTTCGCTGGTGATAAAAGCCGGAATTAGCGCCGCCATAGTAACGTCCTTCCACTGTAGAGTCTCGGCGGCGATTTTCGGTTTTAACTCATCGGGCACGATGCCGATCTCGACAAACATGTAAACGTCTTCGGTGTTACCGGTGTTTTCGATTTGGGTAATCATGAAGCTGCGCAAATGACCCGACGCTCGATGCCAGGCTTCGTCGATACCGATAGACTGCTCCCCCTGGGCAGGATTGATGTAAGGGTCGATCGCGTCAGCCTTGATTTGCTGCCAGGTCGGTGCCATCACGCTAAAAGTCATAAACAACGCCAGCCCGGTAATAACCTGCGCCGGGGGTAGTTGCTGAGTAGCCATCGCCTGACGAAGCAACGCCAGCACCACCACAATTCGAGTAAAACAGGTAGTCAACACCAGAATTGCCGGGGCCAGTGACAGCACCGTCAGCAGTAACATAATGCTTAGTGAGGAGGAAAGCTTTTCCGGCTTGACGGAATTCTCCAGCAGAGCTGCCGGATCGGAAAAGATGCTTGGTTGACCGGTCGATACCGCTGGTGAGTTTGAAGGCGAATCCGCAGAACCGGGAAATGCTGGTAAGTCCGCAATCGCCGGGAATTCTCCCAATCCGGGTGGATTCTGCTGACCGATAGCAACCGCCGCCGGCAGCATCAGCCAGATGATCCCGATGAGAGGCAATAAAAAGAATTTTTCTGCTGTCATCCTTGACATAATGGAGCTTTCCGTGCTCTCTTTCGTTTATAATACAACCCAATTTTTCAGGTTCGTTTAAGGTTTAAACCGAATCTTGGATAATCCTTTCACCTTGTCCAGCAAAGAAGTCAATTCTCCCTTGGCCTGATACCACTGGCGACCGGGCCGTTCGTAGTTGTCATCGAGGCCCGCTTCAGGATCCAGGTCGGGATTGTAGCCATCATCTTCGTTCGCCGGATAATTCAGGGATTCGCTGCGAAAAAGTCGGCCGAAGGTGTTGCTGATCGAAGATTTCTTCTGCTTTTCCAGTCGGCCGAGAATCTCGGCGATTTCCTCCGGATCGTCAATGTCATGCAAAGCCGCCATATGGTTCGGGCTCAACCCCAGCAACAACAGCCGGGGCCCCAGCTTCACCAGGCACAGTGATTGTTTGGGACTGATAGCGCTCCGCGAGATTACCTCGACCCCCGCCGCGGAAAATCTTTGTTCCGAAGTGCCGGCAAACCGGCGAAATAACCAGGAACCCCCGATTATCAAGGCCAACACAATTAACAGCGAACCAATCGTCTTCCAGATAGAGGGTTGGGCAACATTAAGCTTGGTCTTACCGGATTGTTTTTCGCCTCGTTTTCCAGCCGCTTCACCCAGCTTGCGACTTTCCAGGGACGAATCAGGCCGACTAATCGTTTGCTTCTCGACAGCCGCAACTTTACCGACGGAACTTTCCCCAGCCGGGACTGCAACCGCAGGATTCCCCAGGGCTTCTTTGCCCTCCTGACCAACCGAGGCGGGGATGGAAGGTTCGATTGTCCGGCTTTGCTTATCTTTCGCCTGATTTTGAGGAGACGAGGAATTGGCGTAAAACGAATTTTCAGTCTGTTCCTGCCCCACCGCAACCGTTACCAGTAACAGCATCTGGAAAACTGCTAAACGGATAATGGAAAGTCCGCAATGTGAAATGGTCGGCTTAACCATGGGTCACCTCACAAGCCTGGCTTATTAGGAATGAAATACATCCCTGGGTCTTTTAACTTCGACTCAAATCCTTAAATCAAACCCGAGTCTCTTAACTTTGCCCCAGGTTTTTGATCTAACCTGGATTACTGCCCTGCAGCTTCGTAACTCAGCCCTGACTTTGGTAATGCCGAACGGCGATTTTGATCGACATTTTTACTTCAGAGCTTTTTCGCTTTCCTGATAACCTGGCAAATCGCTTAGAATGGTTCGCAAGCTTGATTCACGCAGGTCGATAAGGGCACAACTTCCTTTTCAATATCAATAAGCGGCTTCCAGTCCATACTCAGGCTCGGCGAAGCCTCATCTCTGCCGCTGTATCTCATTATGTCTGGTTAACTGTTTCCGAAATTCCCGGAATAATCTCGTTAATTCTCACACAAAAGTTGTCATTTACCACCAGCACCTCACCACGAGCAATAAGTTGCTCATTCACCAGAATATCGACGGGATCACCAGCCAGTTTGTCAAGTTCAACTACCGAACCTTCGGACAACTTCAGTATTTCCTCGACGCTCAACTCCGACCTTCCCAGCTCAACTTTGACATCAAGCTCCACATCATTCAGCAATTCAATACTACTGGCCGCCGCATCGGCGAACATCCCGGAAAAATCCGGCAAATCAGGACTTTGCTCAGTCTGTTCGCTCGTTTCAGCAGCTTCAGACATCAATTCAGCCACCTCGGCTGCTACCGCTGCCTCATTGCCTGCCTGTTCGTCGATTTCGCCCGCCGACTCGGCTTCCGGCGCAGTCTGTCGAGCCGAATCTGCCCCAGCTACCAAACCTTCCTGCGAAGTTGAACTCTCCTCAGGCGGCGAACTCTCCTGCGAAACCTCAGAATCCTGATTTTGACTTTCCTGTTCCGGCATTTTTATCAAACCTTTATAAAAATCCTGCCGTCTTTACCAATCTTATCTTATTCGCTCTGACAAAACTGGTCTTCGGCGGATTTAACTGCCGACATTCATTATTTTTGACGAGTTTTGTCGGAGGCTCTTAACTTGTCGTTGATACCGCAATAATTTTCACCGCGATAACCTTCTCCAACTCCCGGCAACCTTTCCAACTAGCTGTGGAACATGATTTTTATTGGTTAATAAAAGGGCTTTTGTCAGCCGAAAAAAACTATCGTTATGATCTTGCTCTGACGTTACTTCTTATAATGTAAAAACCATAAAAATAAAAGAATAAAGTTACAAAAAACCTGAAATTTCTTTAATTTTTTACATTTTTTTTTAGCTGCTCAAAATAATCTTTTTCACTGTTCATTTTTGCCACAGTTCTCACGCCGGTTGACCACAATTTGCCATGAACAGTAACTAATCCGCAGAGTAGGTCTGCCAGTTGGAAATCAACACCTCTTCGATTATCCCTTCACCAATGATTTCTTCAACACACGATTTGATTTCTCTCTTAATGACCTGCAGTTTCGGATCTCTGACCTCATCAGGCTGAGCCATGGATACCAGCGCCCGAATACCGTCCTTGATTTCAGACGCGCTGGCTTCCACTTTCTTGGTAAGGTCATCTTTATGGGATTCGTCAGCTTTGGCAGTTACCTGCATGGTAACCACCAGCTTGGATTTGCCGCGGGTATAGTTATCCACGCTGAAATTTTCCGCCAAGGTAATCTCAAACATCGGCTTACTCGGCTTGTCGGCGGTTCCCTCAATGGGACTGGTAGCTTCTGCGGGCTTGGGATCGCCTTTCAAAATCGTAAACATTGAAATTGTGCCGCCCTCCAGCAGCAAAACTCCCAGAATAATTATTATGGTTTTTATCGGGAGCTTGCCCTTGGGCTTCTGCTCATCGGCTTCTGCTTTTGCCGGGGTGTTGTCAGCCATCGTATTTCTCCTTAATTCTTACGGTTTTATTCTGCTTTTTTAACCGATTCTGCTGTTTCTTTAGTGTTTCTTCCACTTTTCTAACTGGATTACCCTTCCAGAATGTTTTCGGTTTCTTTTTCCGGACTGCCCAGGTATTCCTCGATCAGATTCTCCGTAACGATAATAGAAACCCGATCATTAGCTGTTCTGCTATTCGTATCATATGCCTGGGTCCGGATCGGTTCATTATCGCCACAAACCTCTACTGCAATCCGCTGCTCCCGCAATCCCTTACTAATCAAATAATCTTTGACTGCCATTCCGCGGGCGTAGGACAGGTCGTCGAGAGTGTTAAAGGGCTGGTAAAGATTGGGTGGTATGCGGGCGGTGTGGCCCTGGATTCGAATTTTGTTGTTCATACCCATGATGGTTTCGGCAAAGAGGCCCAGTTGCTTTTTGGCAGCGTCGAGCAAAACGGCTTTTCCCGGTTCGAAACTTACCTGGCCTCCAATGGTAAATTCCAGCCCCTCGCGAACGGTCTGCACGCTGGGATTTTCACCTTCGATGCCTTCGTCGGAGCTTTTGCCGATTTGCAACCGGAATTTTCTGATCAGCAGATGAGTCAGTCGTTTTTCCAGAGTATTGGTGGGCGGAATCTGCCCGGTAATGAAACCCGCACCGCCCTGATAACCAAAGGCCCGCTTCATGGATTCAGCCACTTTCTGAAATTTCTGATCCTGCTTCATCTCGCTCATGGAAACCAGGATAACGAAAAAACACAACAGCAGCGTCATCATGTCACCATAAGTGACCATGTATTCCGGTGCGCCTTCGAGTTTTGGTTTCTTTTTCCTGGCCATTTAGCTTAAACTTTTTGCTACGATTTAACTTTCTTTTCTATGCATCAGCTTCTTCTTCATCTTCTCTGCCGCGTAAGCCGGGCGGGAGGAAGGTTTTCAGCTTTTGTTCGACGATTCTGGGATTGTCGCCGGACTGGATGCTCATGACACCCTTGATAATGATGGTTTTGTAGAGCAATTCCTCATCGTTTCGGGAGCCAAGTTTGTCGGCGATGGGCAGGGCAAACATGTTGGCGAACATCGAACCGTAAAGTGTGGTAATCAACGCCACCGCCATGGCCGGGCCGATAGCATCCGGGTCGGACATATTCAGCAGCATGATAACCAGCCCAACCAAAGTCCCGATCATGCCATACGCCGGTGCGTATTTTCCCAGCGAATCAAAAATCGCCTTGCCCGAGTCGTGTCGGGTGGCGATGGCTTCAAGTTCGTTATTTAGAATCTGCTCGATCAGTTCCGGGTCGGTACCATCCACTGCCATCTGGATGCCCTTGACAATGAAGGTGTCAGTTGCTTCTTTGATAGCATTTTCCAGCGACAGGATGCCGTCGCGCCGGGCAACCTCGGCATAACCGACCAGATCATTAATCAGCGTCTGGGCGGAATTTTCCTTATGGAAGAGAGCTTTACTGAAGACCTTGCCGGTCTTGAGGAAATTGGAAAGTGAGAAACTCATCATTACCGAGGCGATGGCACCTCCGATAACTATCATCGCCGAAGCAGGGTCGATAAAGTTACTCAGTGAGGTTTTGGAGAGCATGGCAAAAGTTACCAGCCCAAAACCTAAAACCAATCCTATCAATGTTGCCAGGTCCATTTTCGCTGCTTTCTCCGAACTAGTAGTCCCTTTCTTGCGATTTTATTGCCCTTTAGCAATATGGAACTACGTGTTATTTATCGGCCATTTAAGTCGCCCAGTTTACCGGTTTCAGGTTTGAAAAACACGAATTTGCCGTTGGTATTGCACCGCCAGGCTTACTATTTCTTCCAGGGTTTCCTTAACCATTATCTTGTCGCCGTTCATTAAAGTGATCATGGTGTCGGGCGTAGATTCCACATACCGAATCTGTTCGGCATTCACTACGAATCTTTTACCATTAAGTCGGGTAGCCGCGATCATGAATCACTCTTAACATTTCAATAATGGTCTCGCGACAGCAGAATAAACACCCCTGCCGCGAGACCCGGGGTAAATCAGTCAAGTGCCTTACGGGGCACTTTGTATCAAATTGACCTCGCGACAGCAGAATAAACACCCCTGCCGCGAGGCCCGGGGTAATTCAGTCAAGTGCCTTACGGGGCACTTTGTTTTCAAATGGTCTCGCGACAGCAGAATAAACACCCATGTCGCGAGACCCGGGTAACAAATTATCTAACTAACATCATCAACTCGTTAAGCAGTTGGTCGCTGGTCTGAATAACCCGCGACGATGCCGAAAAGCCGGTGCTGCTGATGATCAGATTGATAAATTCCCTGCTGAGATCGACATTACTCAATTCCAATGCCGCAGAGTTGATACTGCCGGCACCGAGTTGCATTGGTTTTTTGATAATCGCATCACCGGAGTTGGGCCCGGCAACATAGAGATTGTCCGCCTGAGCCACCAGTCCTTCGTAATTTCTGAAGGTTGCCATCACGACCTGTCCCAGGTTTCTGGTCAGGCCGTTGTCAAAAGATCCGACAATTATCCCATCGCTACCGATAGAAAAATCCTGCAAGGTACCCGCCATGAAACCATCCTGGCTGAGCAGACTTATGGCGCTACTGGTCATCGCGAAGCCATCCATTCTGCTAAAATCCAGAGTGATCGTCTGCGGAGTTGCGGCACCGGTATCGGCGTGATCTATGGTGATGTTGCGTTCAACCGCTTCGAGAAAATTGCCTGAGGTATCAAATTGAATAGTACCCGTTCCCACAACCCGGTCAAAATCCGTGTCTTCTGCCGATTCGGCGTAATATCGCCAGGTAACACCGTCATCGGTCTTGGATTCCAGCGTCAGGGTAACATAAACATCCATGTCGTTGCCCACTGAATCGTAGGCTTTGAAGGAAGTGCGAATACTTTCGCCCAACGCTGTGCGGTCATCGTCGGTAACAATATTGCTGGTAAAGCGAAAGGGCAGCGTGTTACCCGGCAAGGTCGCCGAACTTCCTTTGGAAGCTGTTATCGACCCGTCTGCCAGAATAATCTCGTTTTTCTCACCCAGATTACCCACCACTTTTATGCTGCCGTCTAATTCAATTGTAACTCCCGGCGGATCGACGCCGCTTGCGGTAAGGTCGGGCAAATCGGCCGAGGTATTAATCCCCAGGACATCTTCCAGCCAGGCGGCGAAATGTCCGTAGGTAGTGCCGGTGGTGCCAACTATGAATTCTTCGGCAGGCAGATTTGCTCCACCTTTGTTGGCCTCGGCCAGGGTAATGATATTGCCGTCGGTAAACAGATCGATTGCCCCGTCATACAGATCGGTAAGCAGCGTGGAGGCGTCGGCTGCGGGACCGCCATTACCGTCGGTAAAAGTGTGACTGGTATCACTGGTCAGTACCGGTCGCAAAGCAGCAACCTCTCCGCCGGCATTTAAGTCACCGCTGAATTGTGCATAAGAAGTCGTCGATGCGGTAGTTATTTCACCTATCGGAATCCTCAGGTTGGTCAACGTCCCTTCGACTATATTGAATTCACTATCAGTTCCATATCCCTGAAGGAAATTACCATCGGAGGTGAGCAGGTAGTTTTCCGCGTTGAACTGAAAACTGCCGTCACGCGTATAGGCATAGGCGCCGCTGGGTTTGGCGATGATAAAAACACCCTGTCCCTGGATAGCCAGGTCGGTTTTATTACCGGTGGTTTCCGGTGCACCGCCGCTGAAATCCCGGGTAACCGAGCCTACCGTGGAACCGGTACCCACCTGCAGAGGATTGCTGCCACCGGTGTCTCCCGACGGAGCGGTGCCAAAACTGAAGGTGCTGTAAAACTGCGACTGAAAAAGCGAACGCGATGATTTGAAACTCCGCGTATTGACATTGGCGATATTGTTACCAATGACATCCATGGCAAATTCATTCGTTTTCATTCCGGACAAGCCGGCGAATAATGATGATGTCAAACCCATTTGTATTTACCTCCGTAAAATCAAGCCTGATTATTTTTATCTATAGCAAAAAGTTGTTTACCCAACCTTGGCTTCCTGATGACTATTTGCCGGGAAGTCCGCTAGACACTCCTGATATCGGTAACTTCGGTTAAAGGCAGTTCGCTGCCGTCCTCAAGCAGCAGTGTAATGCCCTCGATTCCCGCACCACTGATACGATAGCTCTCGACGTTGCCCTGAACATCGTTGCCCTCGGCATACATACCCAGCAAAACATAAGCCGTGTCCGCACTAACCAGAGTGCAGTTTGTCAGGGATACTTCTTCGCCCGTTGACAGTCTCAAGGTAACGTCGTTACCGTTGGTTTCGATGGATTCTACAATTCCTGCCGCGTTAGCACCGGAGCTGTTCTTGCCAATGACAAACGTGCCGATTATGTCTTCGCTGTTGGTACCTCCCAGACGGGTCATATCGTTGATGTTGATTAGTTCGCCCGTATCGAGTTCCAGTAAGGTTTCGTTGTTATTGACATTGACGGCGATAACTTTACCGACGGTGAAGTTGCCCGCGGTAGTGGTCCCGGCAACAATTTCACCGATCATCTTACCGGCGGAACTGAGTTGATCGCGTTCCAGGAAGCTGTTCAGCTGGTTCATAAAGCTGCTAAATTGATTCGTAACTTTGCCGAAAGAATTGGTCATGGTTTCATTGGACTGCAGTTGTTGAATACCGGCCATCTGGTCGATCAGATCCTTGTTCGTCATCGGCTCAAGGGGGTCCTGGTTAGTCAGCTCGGTAAGCATAATCTTGAGGAAATCATCCGTATTCAGAGAGTTGCTGCCCGTGGTGGTTGTGCTACCCAAAGCACTGGTTGCTGATGTTGCGGTAATAGAACTCATAAAAAACCTTTCTCCGGGACGTCTTAAATCTAATTATACAATTACGTCAACTGTGTTAAATTTCAGTTCATTCCAGTTCCGCGGCGATTCTTCTAAATCACCAATTTTCCCAGCTTCGCCATCGGCTGTTTTATCGGTTGCACCTTCATCTTGGCGGGCCGTCGGAATAACATTCTGTTGTTTACCAGCCTGGTTTTCATTGTCGTCGAACTGGAAATAATCTGACCAGGATGAAAACATTTCGCCCTTTTGACGCGAGCCGTCCTGCTGATTGTTTTGCTGTTGGGCATTGGATTGCTGCGAACCGGAATCGTCTTTGGCAGCGTTATCCTGAGGCTGATTGTTGGTTTGACTGCCATTCTGGTTGTCACGCAGGTCCAGACGCAGTTGAATATCAATTTGCCGGGTTTGTAACCCGTGAGATTCCAAAGCCGCCTGCAACTCTTGCGAATTCTGTTGCAGCAGTTGCTGTGCTTTGGTGCTCGTGGCCTGCATCAGCAGGTGCAGACCGTTGGCATTTTGCTTGATTTCAATCCGCAGAAAACCCAACTCGGGCGGATTAAGCCTGATCTGAATGAGTGACGAGCCGCGGGCAACTGCCGTCCGGGCGGCTTTGACAACCTGCTCGATATTCTCCCGGCGGTTTGCTTCCAGAGTGGGATCGGTCGGGGGGGCTTTTAAAACATTCTGCAGATTCAATGGTTCAGCAGGCTTCTCCGAAGCAACCGCTTTGATTTGCTGAGCCGAGATTTGCTCCAAAACATTTTTGTTCTTTTTACCATCTGACGGATTTTGCCAGTTCAATGACTGGTTGCTGTCGGGCAACTCACCCGAAGGTACTGATACGCTGTTATTTTGAGGGGTCGGAATGTCTCTGGCTGCGGAATCATCCTTGCCGACGAGATCGGGCCGGGCGGGCAGATTGAACTGAACATTTTCCAGTTGAGTTTTGATACCCGATTGATTTTCCGTTTCAGCAGTAACCGTTTCAGGCGGCGCAACTTGGTTAACCTGGTCCAAAACCACCTTAACATCGTTCGGGACAGCGGTTGGAATTTCCTTGCCAGCTTGGTTTTGCTGCAGATTGACAATTTGAGGAAGCGGATTTGATTCATCGGGCTTCGCGTTAGCTGATTGCTGAATCTGTTCCGGATCAGGCGGTGTAATGGCGACCTGAGCCTTGGCAGCCTGGGGATTAACAACCTGAGGATTAGCAACCTGAGCATTAACAACCTGAGCATTATCTGTCTGGCCATTAGTAACCTGAGCCAGAACTACAACCGGTTGGCTTGGCTGTTGGGGCTGGATCGGCTGGTTTTGACCGGCCGTCACTAACTTATTAATGTTCAGAGCACCACCCTGGGTGGCAAGCTGGGTAAGCAGGTTTTGCGATTTGACAGATTCACCGGCCGGGGCTGACTCGGAATTTTGAGAGTTGCACTCAGAGGACGTCTCAGCACTTTCTTCCGTAGCTGGTTCAGTGTTTTCAGATTTTTCAGCGGGAGAATTCTCGGAGATTTCCTGGGGAGCATCGTCATTATTGTTACTGGGCATCTCGTCGGTTAAAGCAATATCGTTGTTGTTTATGTCGCCGTCGTCGGGCAAATTCTGCTGGTCGGGAACAATCGAATCGCTGCCGGGATCGGACGATTCAATCCTGCGATCCTGACGCTCCTTTTGCGGCTGCCGGGAATTCACCTTGGGATTTTCCGCGATATCCAACCGAGCTGAATCAAACATTCCGGCAAAGACGCCCTCTTCAGGATGCTGGAGAGAACTTCTCAGGCTGCTCGCCTGGAAGTCGGTCGATTTCAACTGAATGTCTTTAATGTCTATCACGTTTTTTCCTTGGCTTTTGTAAACTTGGATATTTTAATCGTTGGTCTGATTTCACTCCCGGACTGTCAGGCTCCGGGATTGTTCTTGCCGTCCAGTTTGACGGTGCGATACTGTTCCAACATTTCCATCACACGTAGCCTCTTTTCCAGTTCTTCGGGTGTCCTGAACTGCTCGAGAATACCCGTGGCTACGTCCGGCTTCATCTGGGACAGATACGCCACCACCTGATCATCATCCATTTTCATAAAATCTGCTTTGGCTGATTTGGGCTTCATCAGGGAGTAATTTTTCAGAGCTTTTTGAAAGCCTTCCTGTTGCGCCTGGCGGTTGTATTGGTCCAGCTTTTCCGTAAATGCCGACTGTTTTTTCTGCAGTAATTTAATGTCGCCGTTCAGCTTATTTTGAGCCTGAGCCAGCGTGGTTTGCATGTAGCGCGCCAGTTCAATGTCACGCTGAATTTCACGAGTAATGATTTCTCTTTTAATTTCCGTAGCGGCTATTCTTTCGCTGGCTTGTTTGGCTTTTTCATCATCCAAAACTTGCTCCACTTCGGGGACGGGCGGAACAAGCTTTTCGCCTCGCCAGGTCGCGAAATACTGTTGCCGTTTTTCCGTGTCGAAACGCCCGGTTGCCAAACCGTAACCTACCAGCCCGGCCGCAGCTAATCCGCAAATTATCAAAATCAACATTAAAATTTTCATTACTGTTTTACCCATGCTTTCGCCCTTTCAGGACAGCGACCGGTCAGGCCACTTCAATTTCGCGAATCTTATTCGTTCGGCGATAAAGATTCGTGGCGATTTCATCCTGTTCAATGGTTTCCCGGCGACGTAGCTGTTCTTCGTGTCGTTGTTGTTGTTTCTCTTTGAGCTTTTCTAGTATCTTGGCTTCCTTGGCGGCTTCGGCCAACTCTTCCCGGGCTGCTGCCAAACGCTGTTGAATCTGCGCCACCACTGCTATCCGTTTGCTGATAGCTGTTTGCAGGTGCTGTACATAAATTCGATAATGACCCATCCATTCCAGATCAATTCGGCCCTGCTGATGCTGTTGTTTCAGTTTTTCGCCTTCGCTTTTTATCGCCTGGGCCATTTCCAAAGCCTCTTGCTGATGATGATGTATCTCCGAAAGCAGATCACCGACAATGCGCTTTTTCTCATCTTCACGCTGTTTTTTCAGGGCCAGCAAAGGTTGTAATCGAAAGCGAAATTTCTTCATTGCTATTTACGGTTTTCTGTTGGTTTTCAAACTTCCTGTTTCTCTATACTACTCTATTACAGCCCAGCCATCATTCGCTCCAGCCCCAGAGGAGCCCGTTTATTTTTTGGCTGTTGCTGATTTTGCTGCCGATTGTTCGCGGAAGAATTACCTGCCGACGAATTGCCCGGCTGGGAGGTTACCTGATTGATAACACTGCAAAGATCATCCAGGTTTTGTAACGCCTCGGCAAAAGTTACTTTTTCCTCGATGTTCTGCTGGAGAAACCGGTTGATCACCGGCTGGGCCTGAACCGCCAGATCGAGTTCAACACTGGTCCCGGCAGCGTAAGCGCCGATATTAACCAGGTCTTCGATATCGCGATAAACAGCAATCAATCTGGTGATGTCCCGCGCCGACTGTTGATGCTCTTCATCCACCACATCCGGCATCACCCGGCTGATACTCTCGACGGCGTCAATAGCAGGGTAATGATTACGATTTGCCAAACTACGTGACAGCCAAATGTGCCCGTCGAGCAGGCCACGCATGGTATCCGAAATCGGTTCGCTAAGATCGTCGCCTTCGACCAGAACCGTGTAAAATCCGGTAATGCTGCCTTTTGCCGATTTCCCGGAACGTTCCACCAGCCTCGGCAGCAGGGAAAAAACACTCGGAGTGAACCCTTTGGTAGCCGGCGGTTCATCAATCGCCAGACCAATTTGCCTTTGCGCCATCGCGATTCGCGTTATCGAGTCCATCAGCAACAGCACGTTTTTACCCTGGTCGCGGAAATACTCGGCAATTGAACTGGCCACAAAGCTCGCCCTTACCCGCGTCGGCGCCGGTTCGTCGGATGTGCTCGCGACCACCACCGAATGCCGCAATCCTTCCGGACCGAGATCTTTTTCGATAAATTCCCGCACTTCCCTGCCCCGCTCACCCACCAACGCAATAACCGTAACATCCGCCGATGTATTCCGGGCGATCATCCCCAGCAGCACACTCTTGCCTACACCGGGACCGCTGAAAATCCCCATCCGCTGCCCCTGTCCGCAAGTCAACAGTGCATCAATGCTACGAATCCCGGTACTCAGCGGGGTATCGATCCGCGTTCGATCCAAAGGCTGCAACCGCTGCGAATTAACACCTCGACGACATTGGCACAACAACGGCCCCTGGTTATCCAATGGATTACCGTTGCCGTCAATTACCCGCCCCAGCAACTGCTCCCCAATCGGAAAACTCGCCTCGGAACGCGTACAAACCACCCGATCACCGCGGGAAATCCCTTCCATTTCTCCCAGCGGCATCAACACAGAAATATTTCCCCGAAACCCGATCGACTCTGCAGTGGTTGTCCCATTACGCGAATAAATTTCACATTGGGCACCAACCGGCACCGCAAAATCTTCAACTTCCACTGTCAGACCCGTCAGGCCCGCAACCCGACCCTGAACCTCATGCGCCAGCGTCCGTTCCACCGCCGCTAATCTCTGCTTAAAGTTGTTCTGACCTTCTCTTTCGGACATTTTATTGCTTGACCGTTTCCCTGGTTTTTTCAGTGGTTGGATTTTCTGGTAATGCCGTTGGATTGTCCTTCGGCAAAGTGGATTTGTTTTCCTTGGGTAATTCCGATGCGTTTTCTTTTGATAATGCGGAGGCGTCGTCCTTCGGTAAAGCGCTTGTTGCCATAATCTCGTTTTCGATACAATTTCCGGCCGTACCGGTCTTGCCCACGGTTAAAAGTTCAGCGGCAATCCGGTCGATCTGTTTATCCAGATCGGCATCGACACTGCCCTGACTGGTAAACAACCGACAACTTCCCGGCGAAACCGCGGTTTCCTTTTCGAAAGTAATATTGCTGCAATCGCCCAGCGGCGAGTTCTGCTCTCTGAGCATTTCCTGTAAATGGTCCCAGTCTTTGGGATTAATCTGGATGGTCAACCTGGTTGTTTTCGAAGTCAACTCCAAAGCGGCCTTGACGTTCTCCAGAGCAACTTGAGCGGAAAACTCCGCTACATTTTTTATCACCTTGCGGGCAATCGCCACCGTCAACGCAACCGTGGATTGCTCAGCCTGCCACAAAATCCTGCTCTTTTCCTGATCGAACTGACCACAGATGTTCACCAAAGCATTAACCAGATTCTCACTGTTGCTGCGGAAGTCTTTTTGTGCCTGTTCCAAAGCCTGCTGATGCCCCTCTTTTTGCCCCTGGGCAACTCCCTCATCGTAACCCTGCTGAAAACCCTTGGTTTGCGTCATCTCACGCAACTGATCCAGTTCCGCCTGGGCCTGTTGGAGAATCCGTTGCTTTTCCTGCAGCGCCTTATCGATAATCGCCTGAGCCTCATGGGCAATATCATTCAGGTTAAAACAGCTCTTTTCCTGGCTGTTTTGTTCAAATTCTAAAGCTTTCATCACTGTCATAAAAAACTACCTTCGGGCGTTTAAACCACCAGTTCAGAGTCCCCGCCTCGGCCCGTAACCATCAGTTCACCGGCATCTTCCAACCGACGCACAATATCAACAATCTTCTGCTGAGCGGACTCAACGTCACTCAACCGAACCGGGCCCATATATTCCATGTCTTCTTTGATTAACTGTGCCGCCCGTTCAGACATGTTGTTAAATATCTTGTTCTTGAGATCTTCGCTGGCGGTCTTCAGCGACAGGGCCAGTTCTTCGTTATCCACTTCCTTGAGTACCGCCTGGATACCCTTGTCGTTCACCAGCATAATGTCCTCGAAGATAAACATCAGACGTCGAATCTGCTCAACCAGGTCGGGATCATCGGTTTCCAGACTTTCCAGAATGCCCTTTTCCGTCGAACGATCAGAAAGATTCAATATCCCCGCCGCGGCTTCGATCCCGCCGGCTTTATCAAAGGTCTGGGAAACAATATCGCTTAGACGATTTTCCAGACCCGCCTCCACCTCCTTGATTACTTCCGGGTTGGTCTGTTCCATTGAAGCAATCCGTTTAACAACTTCAACCTGCTTCTGTTGGGGCAAACCGCTCAGAATTTCCGCCGAACGATGATCGGGCATATGCGCCAGAATCAACGCAATGGTTTGCGGGTGCTCGTCCTGGATAAATGTCAGCACATTCTCCGATTCGGCTTTTTGCAAAAACTGAAATGGAGTCTGCTGGATCGATTGCGTTATCTGTTTGAGGATTTTGCGGGCGTCCTCCGAAGGCAAACTTTTTTCCAGCAACGCCTGGGCATAACTGAGACCTCCCTGCTCCATGTAACGCTGCGCCAATGCCAGGTTGTAAAATTCATTCAGTATTTTGTCTTGCTCAACCGGAGAGATAGTCTCGATTGACGCAATTTCTCGAGTAATCTCCTCAATGCGCTCCGTTGGCAGACGACCCATCACTTCCGAAGCGAGGTCCCTGCCCAGCGAAACCATTATAATCGCTGCTTTGCGTATCCCTGCAATATCTAATACAGTTTCTTCCGGCATTATTTAATTCGCTCTAAAAAAATCTTTCCAAAGGACAGCTGATTTTGTCAATTTTCTCAGCTTTTTTTATTCAGGTTTTTAGGTTCTCTGACAATACTCACTATAGTCTCAATTATTGGCCTTTAAGCTTTCTGCGCTATCCACTTCTCAACCAAACTGGCCGTTGTGTCGGGGGATTCCTTCACCATTTCCTTAATTTGTTCCAGTATCTGTTGCGTCCGAACCGCGTCCGGGCCCAACTCCACCCCAGCCAACATTCCCGTATTGTCGTCATCTCCTAACAGTATGTTGTCATCGATACCCGGAACATCCATGGGTTTTTTCCCGGAAACCATCATCGCTACTGCTTCATCCTCATCCAACTCCACCGGATTGGTCGCCTTACGGACCATCATCATCGCCATAAACAGCGACAACAATGCCAACGCCGAAACCGCCAGGTGTTTGCCGTAACGACTTACCATCGAACCCATCGATCCGGATAAGCCCGCCTCCGAAGCAGTCGCCGCCATTAAGTTGCTGTCCGCAATCCCGCCACCGGCCCAATACGTATTTATTACCACTTTGTCCGCATTTTCCGGCGTGTCCACCAAACCAATCGTGGACATCACGCTCTTCTTGAAATTCGGCAGTTCACGAACAATTACCGCGTCAACCGCCGCCGGATCAACCACCTGCTCAACCGCACCCCCGCTGCCGGCCTCTCCGCTACCGGTTCCATCACCTGCCCCGGAACCATTACCGGTATCGGACCCATTGCCCGCCCCGGCACCCTGTGATTCCCGACGGGCGATCCCCTCAAAATATGCCAGCGGAATCCGAACCGTCGCAGTAATATCCTTCACCCCGCCCGGACGCGTCGATTTAACCGTCTGAGTTTGACCCGCAAAAGGCTTGCTGCTGCTCGTCGTTTCCTCGGTACTTTGTTTCTGACCCCCTCCAGATGCTGACGATGAATTTGTTACATTCGCAACCAAACCCGGCTCCTGCTCATCGGTAACATTGCTGCTGTTGTCTTCCCGGTTGGTCTTTTCGGTTGCCGGGTTCCAGGATCCCTGGCCATCCTCATCATATTTAATACTCTGTTCCTGTGTTGACGTGGTCTGCGGCGTAATGTCAACCTGAACCATAGCGTTCGCAATCCCCAGCACGCCGATAATTTTGTCGCGATAATAATGTTCCATGGTGGTCTTGATGTGCATGAATTCCCCACCAATCTGCTCATCCGGCGCCGGAGTACTGATTAATTTGCCGTCCACCACCACCTTGACATTTTCCGGTTTCATGCGGTTGTTGGCACTGCTGACAAATTGACCAATCGACATCGCCAACGCACGAGCCGATTGACCACCGTTAGACAATTGCACCATCACCGATGCCGATGCCACCGGTGTCGTGTTATTCAAACGACGCTTGCCCCCATGATTGATTATTACCTGGGCTTTTTCTACTCCGGGCCATTGTGCTATACAACTAGCCAATTCCGTCTGCAATGCAATCAATCGCTTGTCCTGACGAACCGATTCCGGCACCCAGATATCACTGTCTTCCAACAGCAACGACCAGCCCCCGGAGGTGTCTTCCGGCAATAAACCGGCAAAACCCAAACGTGCAATCAAACTGCGAACCTCCGTCTTGGGCACCATAATCCGATCACCCTTGACCTGGTATTTCTGGTCCCATCCCTCAAGCTTATCTAGAATGCGACTTTTTTCACTTTCACTGAATGATTGATTCAATAACGGAGCCATCTCCTGATCAGATACGTAACCAACCATCCAAATGATTGATACCGTAATAGTTACCAGAAGCATTATAATACCAAACGACTGGCTGAAACTAAGGGCGCCCAAATGGGTCTTGATCTGTTTAATAGCGCGGCGAAGGAACTCCATTTCCACATGCCTCACAAATAGGGGTTAAACTCTCATCTGGCGGATTTCTTCATAAGCATCCATCAGCTTATTCCGAATCTGCATTAAGGTCTGAAACGCCGTTTCCGCCTTCTTCACTGCGGTGAAAACCTCTGCTACATTGTCCGTCTTGCCCGTCACCAGATTAATCCGGGCTTCGTCGGCCTCCGTTTGCAAACGGTTCACTTCTCCGATCGAATCCATCAGCATCGATTTAAAATCTTTGCCGTCCGCAACCTGCCCCGGCCCATTAGCCGCTTTGTTCGCTGTGTCCGGACGAATCAATCCAGTGTTGTTGATATTGTTAAATTGTTCTACCATAGCAACTCGCTTTTAAATTCCACTCACCGCATCAGGTCTCAACATCTTCTGACCGGCGAAGAACAACCTCGATTCCTGACTTCTGACTTCTAATTTCTGACTTCTGAAAATACCCGCCGGCTCCGCCGGCGGGCTACTATTTTAGGCAAGCAATCTGAGTGAGCTGTTCAGCATTGCTTTGCTTACCTCTATTGCCGTTATATTGGCCTCGTATGCCCGGGCCGCCTCCATGTGATTAACCATCTCCACAAGTGGGTTAATGCCCGGCAGCTTAACGTAACCATCTTTATTCGCGTAAGGATGTTTCGGATCGTATTCCCAGCGATACACTTGTTCTTTTTGTATTTCCGAAACATGCACTCCCTGGCCCGACCCGTCGTTCTCACTCTTTCCCGCCGAAAATATCACACTTCGCCTCTGGTAAGGGCCTCCATCCGGACTGTCCACCACATCGGCCATCGCAATATTCATCGCCAGCGTGTTCGAACGAATTCGTTGAGCCACCAGTCCCGAAGTCGATATGTCAATTGCATCAAACATTTTTTTACCTTTTATTTATCTCGCAACAACTTTGATAAACCAGCTATCTTACTCAAACTAACCGATTCTACTTGTCATGCCCGACTCGATCGGGCATCCAGTCTTCATAAAACTTCATGTTCTTCATGTTCTTCATGGTAAATCTTCTTCAACATCTTAGACTCGTCCCCGGATAGCCATTTGTAATGTCTCGTATTGCCCTCTAAGCAACTCCGCCGAAACATTGTGCAGCAGAGCGTTTTTCGACATCATGCTCATCTGTTTTTCAACAAAACGGTTGTTTTCGTCGTGAAACAGAATATTACTGTTCTCCGCATCCAGGGCCTTGACCTGCAAATTTCCCTTTCGATCCCAACTCAGATGACGGCTCGACGACAATTCCAGACTTCCTGCCCCTCGCTTGTCCCGCTTCTCGACAGCCTTGCTCAAACTCTCAAAAAACTCCGCCTCCGGCACATCCTTCATCTTGTAACCCGGCGTGTCGAAGTTACTGATGTTGTTCGCCAGAACCTGCTGCCTCTGCTGCGTAAAGGACATCACCTTTTCCAGCACCGGCATCGATCCTTGATTTAACAAATTCTCAAACAACATCTCGCCACCAAAATCCTTATCTTCTCATCAACTTAACTACAAATTTCGCTTCTCAGAATGCACAGAGACCAACGCAACGAAACTATATACGCAAATTTTGTACCACCGGCCCCGCTCCACCGGCCACTAACGCTTCAAAAACCTCTCCGGCAGAAAATCCTGACATATCCCACTCACAAACACGCCTGGAAAATTGCCATAATCCTCGCTCCATCATGCATTTAAGTCCTTAACCTCATTCGCAGCTTTTCGAAAAACTTTTTTCCGCTCTCATCTGTTAATTTCTACGTTCCCTTGCTCTTACTCCTGTTATTTCCCTTTTCAACCGGCAATTTTTGCGCTCGGCTCGGCAATAATTGCCCCACCTTATGTGTGCTGTAGATTCCACCGCTTGATTTTCATTCCCAGCGTTCTCACGCCAATCCCCAACGCCTGTGCTGTTTTTTGCCGATGCCCGTCGTATCTTCCCAGCGTCTTCTCAATCAACTCTTTTTCAATTTCTTCCAGCGACACCGTTTCATTTTCCGGCATCTGTACTATCGAGCTAACCTTATTAGCGCTAACCTCTTTACTATAAATTGGCTCAATATCCAGAGAACTCCTGATGGTCTTCTCGGTAATCACTTCATCGCTGCCCAAAATCGAAATCCGCTCCATCAGGTTTTCCAACTCCCGAACATTGCCCGGCCATTCATACTCCTTCAAAATCGTCAACGCATCCTTGCTCAAAATCCGCACCGATCTGCCGTCCCGGTCCGCACAACGACGCAAAAAATACTCACTCAAACTTTCCAAATCCTCATCCAGCCGCTCTTGCAACCCCGGCAGATAAATCGGCACCACATTCAACCGATAAAAAAGATCTTCCCGGAATTGACCTTCCTGCACCATCTCCTCCAGATTCCGGTTCGTCGTCGCTATCATCCGCACATCCACCTGACGTGTCATGCTCGAGCCCACCCGTTCAAATTCCCTTTCCTGCAGCACCCGCAAAAATTTCGCCTGCAGCTTCAGATCCATCTCACTGATCTCATCCAGCAACAGCGTCCCCCCGTCAGCCAACTCAAATCGGCCTTTTCTCATCCGGTCCGCACCCGTAAAAGCCCCCTTCTCATGCCCAAACAGCTCACTTTCCAACAGCGTACTCGACAACGCCGCACAATTCACACAAAGCATCGGCTTGTTCGAACGCGGACTCTGGGCGTGAATCGCCCGGGCAATCATCTCTTTGCCGGTCCCCGATTCACCCCGGATTAGCACCGTCGCGCTGCTTTGCGCGATGCACTGTACCTTTTCCATCACCTCCAGCATCACCCTGCTGTTACCTATCAACTGCCGGCCCCGCTGCCAGTCCCGTGCATTGGTCTGATAAGCCTCGTTCTCCTTCACCAACCGACAATGCTCCAGCGTCTTTTCCACCAGCAGCGTAATTTCATCCGCCTCAAAAGGCTTTTGAATATAATCCACCGCCCCCTTACGCATCGCCTCCACCGCCGTGCTGATGGTGGCATAAGCCGTCATCATTATCACCGGAACTTCCGATCCCAGCTTCTGCAACTGATCCAAAAATGCTATCCCGTCCATCTTCGGCATCTTCAAATCCGTAATAATCAAATCGAATGACACCCGCTTGACCTTTTCCACCGCCTGCTCTGCATCCCCACACGTGCTCACTTCATGACCCGCCCGAATCAATGTCGCTTCCAGCGATTCACGAATCATTTCCACATCATCCACTACAATAATTTGAGCCATCTACAGGCCTCCCGTTGTTCCTGGAAATCTACAACAGCAGTATCGTAAATACCGCTCCGCCCTCTTGGTTGTTGCCGGCGCTGATGGTCCCGCCGTGACATTCTACCAGGCGATGCACAATCGCCAGACCCAGCCCGGTACCGGTGTCCTTGGTTGTAAAAAAAGGATTGAAAATCTTGCTCATTACTTCCGGCGCAATTCCCGGACCCGTATCGCTCACCGTAATCCTGCTCTGATAAGCAGCATCCTCGGTTTCCCGCGTTATCGTAACCTTGACCCGCCCTTTACCGCTCACCGCGCCAATAGCGTTGCGGATCAGATTCAGAAAAATCCGCCGAAACATATTAATATCAACATTCGCCACCAACTCCCGGTCCACATCGTCCAGATCAAAAACCACCCCTTGCTCATCACCCTTCGGCGCCGCGTAATCAATTGTTTCCGCCAGCAAACCGGACAAATTCACCTCCGTCTTATTGCAAATCTGCTCCTGCGTAAATGCCAGAATATCCGTAACAATCGCATCCAGATTCCGAACACCCTGCGAAATCTTCCGAGCCCATTTGATTTTGTCCGGCTGTTCCCGCAAATCCTTCTCCAGCAATTGCCCATACAACTGAATCGCCGCCAGCGGATTCCTGATCTCATGGGCCATCCCCGCCGCCATCTCGCCCAACGCCGCCAGCCGGTTCTTCCGCTCCAACTGCTCGTTCTTGTGCTCCACTTCCTCTCGCAACCGCACCACCTCGTCCTGCAGTTGCTGATATGAAGACAACATCCGATCCGTTGTCTCGTTGTACGCAGCAAAAACCGATGCCAACTCATCAATCGCTTCGATGGATTCAATCTTGCCGTTCTTCCCGACACCGGGCTTCGTAATTTCCAAACCCTGCGCCTGGCGATAAATGTCTGCTAACGTTTGTGTCATATTAACTGCCTGTCAACTTTCCCAATTTATGTTTCACCGCACGTTGAGCCACGCCAGCTAATCCAGACATCTAGGCTGGATCACCTTTACCCGCACGGTTATTACTAATCGCTCGAAACCGTTTTGAATCCCCGATCAGGGTCGAGGACAAGCTTTGAACATTCGTAAATTCAAATTTGTTTAGGATTTAGATTCGGATTTCATCATTCGTCATTGACTCGTCATTCGGATTTCGTCATTCGTCATTCTCAAACTGACCATCAGTCAGTTTGATTTACTTACTCAAAGTATCAAGATAACGACTTTTAACCGCCTGGCTGGGCTTCTGGGCATAGGCCTGATTCACCCGCTTGCCGCTCGATGTCGCCTTGATCTCCGACGCCACCTGCTGCTGATTATCTGACATCGCCTGGCTGTCCTTCTCGTCCCGGGCAATGATTTCACCCAAAATCTCCTTTACCTCCGCCACCAACTGCTGAGCTTCGGCCCTTTGGGTTTCCGGCAAATTCATAGCAATCTTTTTCCATTCGTCCCGAATCGGCCGCAACTCCTTGTCAATCGCACTGAGCCGGTCGATAATTCGCTGACGACCCGCCAACACCCGCAACAGCATCTCCGGATTCTCACCCGTCACCAGCGAACTCTGCTTCTGGGCCAGTTCCCGAAGCTGCCGATACAGCAGCCGCTGTTGTGACAATAAATGAATTAGCTTGCTGCCAACATCGTTTGCTTGAGCAGGTGTCATTTTATTTCCCTTTCTTAACAGCAGCTTTCCACCCCGCCTGCCATTTTGAAACCTTTAATTACTCAAATTGACCGATTTGACTTGTCATGCCCGACTCGATCGGGCATCCAGTAACAAATCCGTAAGTGTTCACAGTACAACCACTTCCACCAAAGGCGGATTCCTTAAAACTGCCCTGAAGGGGCAAAATACCAAAGCCCAGGGCAACGCCC
>JAFGSR010000167.1 GCA_016934515.1 Sedimentisphaerales bacterium | reverse complement strand
TCGACATCACCGAAGACGGCCGCTACTACAGCGCCTACGACCACAAGGTCCACACCGCCGACCGCCCGTTCTATGTCGACGACTGGATTTGGGACACCTACCTGGCGCACCACCCGCTGCGGGCGATCCTCGACCCCGCCAAAGAAGCCGACATGGTCCAGTCCTACGTCCGCATGTACGAGCAAAGCGGCTGGCTGCCCACGTTCCCGCTGCTCTACGGCGACAACCCCTGCATGAACGGCTTCCACTCGACCATCACCATCCTCGACAACTACCGCAAGGGCATCACCGATTTCGATACCAAAACCGCCTATGAAGCCATGAAGAAAAACGCAACCGAGGCGACCATGCTGCCGTGGAAAAACGGCCCCGCCTGTCCGCTCGACCGCTTCTATGCCGAAAAGGGCTATTACCCCGCACTGCGTCCCGGCGAAAAGGAAACCGAGCCGGCCGTTCACGGCTTCGAAAAACGCCAGGCCGTTGCGATTACGCTTGGCCACAGCTATGACGACTGGGCGCTGTCGCAGTTTGCCGCCGATCTGGGGCATAAAGAAGACGCCGCCGTGTTTGCCGAACGCGCACAGAACTACCGCAACCTCTACTGGAAGGATAAGGGCTTCTTCATGCCTAAAGATGCCGACGGCAAGTGGATCGACATCGACCCGAAGTTTGACGGCGGCCCCGGCGGACGCGACTACTACGACGAAAACAACGGCTGGACCTACCTCTGGCAGGTGCAGCAGGATGTGCCGGGCCTCATCGACCTGATGGGCGGCAAGGGCGCCTTCGAACGGCGCCTCGACCAGATGTTCCGCGAGGGACTCGGCCGCGGCAAGCATGACACATGGGCCAAGTTCCCCGACTTCACCGGCATCGTCGGCCAGTACTCGATGGGCAACGAGCCGAGCTTCCACATTCCGTACCTCTATAACTTCACCGATTCGCCGTGGAAGACCCAGAAGAAAATCCGTATGCTGCTCAACACCTGGTTCCCCGATTCGATTTTCGGTATCCCCGGCGACGAAGACGGCGGCGGGATGAGCGCCTTCGTGGTCTTCTCCTGCATGGGCTTTTACCCAGTCACCCCCGGCAAGCCCGTCTACACCATCGGCAGCCCGGTCTTTGAGAAGATCACGATCGACCTGCCCAACGGCAAACAGTTCACCGTCCTGGCCCCCGGCTGCTCGGAAACCAACAAATACATCCAAGAGGCGTATCTAAACGGAAAACCCCTCAACACCCCATGGTTCACCCACAAAGACCTCGTCAACGGCGGCGAACTAAAACTAATCATGGGCCAAAAACCCAATAAAAAGTGGGGTGTCCAGTAAAATAAACGACCTGAGACAGGCGGGGCTGATAAAAAATATCAGCCCCGTCCATCAGAGCGTCAAGGGTTGTAAAAGCCCGAAGGGCGAAATGTTGTAGCCCCGGCCGTCAGGCCGGGAAATCAAGAATGACCCCCTTAAAAAAAGCCCCCGCAGGGGGCGACATTCAGTCAACCCCGCCCCGGCGTAGCCTAAATTTATTGAATCTTCAACCAAATATCGATTGGGCCTAAATCCCGCGAAAACCTCCTCCACAATACCAATCACTATTCGCCAATGCTTGGTACATTGCTGTTTGCCAAGAATTCAAGTAAAGTTGGCGTCGAGAATCTGCACCATCATTTAGTTGGTTACGTACAGCATCCATGCCACATTTTCAAAGAGTCCTGTTATGTGGACTCGTATGCTTGCTAATTCTACTGCGGCTTGTGAACGATAAAGTTTGTCAAGTTTTAAGGTCTTGAAATGATGTTCGATTCTTTTTGCTAAAATATTGTCCAATCCATCAGGCGTGCTCACATGAAACCGCATTGCAGCGGGGGTAGTTTCAATTACTTCTGCATAAAGCCATTGCTCGTTTGTAACGTCATCGTAATACGGATGAAGTGTCTGGGATACAGGCTCCCCGTATCTCATTTTCTTTTACTTATCAACAAACCGCCTAAGCCCAACAGCATCATCGTCGCTGGTTCGGGGGTGGTATATCCGGCGTCAATAGTTTCAAATGTACCCGGACTGATGATTTCGTAATACTGTGCCCCCGGTGAGCCGGTCCCCAGCCAGTCAAAAGCCACCGAAAAACCATAGACCGATTCACCTGCTCTAATACCTGTATTTGACCCAATCGACAATGCGTCAAAAGCACCGGGATCACTCAGGAGCGTTTCCGGCTGCCAGGCGATCTCATCCCAATCGGTCGACAAGGGCGCCTGTGTTGTGACCGTCAGATTGACATAGAGTCCCGCATCAAACCAGACGGTAAACTCTTCGATCATCGTCGGTGCCTCGTCGACAATCAGGTTGATGTTTGTGACCTCATAGGTATACTGCCAGCGACCGGCACCCAGGTCTTCTGTTTCGTAAGTGATTTCCGTTATCAGTAACCCAAGGCTCGCCGCACTCAGCAGACAACTGAAAGCGATGCATACAACAACTCTTAATCTTTCCATCTTACCTCTCCACACTAATTATTGCTTTCCCGTCACCGGGCCTATTGACACATTTTATTCCGTAACAACCCCAAGCCAGTTTTCGGTCAGATACAATAAATCTTCTATTCCCACATAATTATCCAATGGTTGAGCAATGTCCGCCGAGGGTGTTCCGGGCGTCTGTTGCCATTGCTGTGACAGTGCGGCAAAATCTTTCAGGTTCACGTCACCTTCGCCGGTAATATCACCCGGAATCAGATCGATTGCAGATAGCGGCATAGTCAGCAATGAGGCTGATTGTGCTTGTCCCTGTACATAGTAGGTCAGTTTCCATGCCAGCCTACCGGTAATGATCGGTTCAGACCGATCGATCGTCAGTGAGAATGTATCCCGGCTGGTTTGTACTTCGGCGACACCGATTAAAGGCAGTGCGACTTGATCATCCTGCACTGACAAAACGGCATCATCCGCATCGACCAATTGCAGCAGCACATCTTCCATTGCATAATCGTTCGTGTTTTGTACCGTTACCGCAAGTTCATATGTAAAGACAGTCCGCCCAGTACGGATTTTATTAATGATCTCAAAACCCAGCGGCACGAGCCCGTCTTGACTCAAGGCAGCGTCGTCAGTATTCCCATAAGCTCCCACGTTAACTCTGCCGCCGTTGGGCTTGGGTTCTAAACTGAAATCGCTAGCCGGATCACCTGCATCAATACACGGTGAGTCCGGCAGGAGATGATAGTCCCTATTGGCAGAGTCGACAAAAAGCGGATCGGTCACAATATTCCCTTCGCCGGAGGCTTCAGCCCAACAACTGTATGCCGGGGATGAGCATCCAAATACATTTTCCATGCTGTTTCCCCAAATGACGCAGTTGGTAATGATTCCACGGCTGTAACTTACTCCTCCACCATTGGAAGAAGCCTTATTGTCAGAAATTGTGCAATTGACGATAGAGCCATTGCAATTATGTAAGCCACCGCCGTAAGACGCGGCAGAATTACCATAGACAAGGCAATTTGTTATAACACCGCCGCAAATAGCAAATCCGCCACCATTCGCCGATGCCGAATTGTTTGCAATGATGCATTGTTCGATTCTGCCATGGCACTGATCTATCCCCCCACCGTATGCGGCAGAATTATCCTGGATCGTACAGTTGAAAATACCAGCCTGGGTTCCATTGCCGCAAATGCCACCACCTCGTTTGGAAGTCGCCCCGCCGGTGACGGTAAAGCCGGTAAGGACACAGGTTTCATGCTCCGTGCCGTCAAAGGTGACAACTGGACCAACTCCCACTCCTTGCAAGATTGTTGCTGCGACAATATCCGGATCGGTTGGGTCGGTCGAAGCCAGGGTGATATTTTTGCCCTTTATATAAAGTCGACCTGTATAGATCCCCGGTTGAACAATGATGACATCGCCATCGGTCGCCGCATCGATCTGCGGCTGCAGCGGACTCAACTCCCACTGCAGAACGGGATACGTTCCCATACCCCAGACCGTGTTAAAATCCCAATTGGTAAACGTACTTTGCGTCTGCATTTGTGCGGTTGTTTTGCCTGTGCCGCCCGCACTGGTGGCTGTGCCGCTTGTCTGTGTATCCCAGAAGCAATTTTGAATACTTGCATTCCCCTCCAAACTAGCTACCAATCCACGTTTATTAGTGCCCGTCAGTTGTGCACTTGAGTAGCAATTGATCAGCGCGGCGTTAGTTCCCATATGATTAATGGAATGCAAACCTGAAAATCCATCTGCCCAATAACCTGAAACAGTGCCTTGAGCGCAACAATTTTCAAGAACTGCATTAATATTCATAACCACAAATCCTGCAGCATTGGTGTTCATAGACAGATCTGAATAAACAGAACAAAAAGAACTGCACTCTGAAATATATCCCTGAAAATCGTATTGGGGATTATCAACATTCTGATAGCCGTCGTTGTGACCAATAAATCCGGCAGAATTGTAATTTGATCGGACTGTCCCTTTGGTAGAACATCTTGAAATCTGACCGCCGTTATAAGCGATAAACCCACTGCCATCCTGTTCTCCCTGAACATTAACATCGGCAGAACAATCTGTGATTGTTCCCATGTTATTACTTCCAATAAAACCTGAGGGCTGAAAGCCAATTACAGTTCCTTGAAAAGAACATTGGCTAATATAGCTGGCTTCGTTAGTGCCTATAAATCCTGAGGCGTTCCCTCCCGGATTTTCCTGCGTTCCGGGATCAGCTTCAAGATGTCCATTTATGACATGGCAATTGACAATCATGGAGTTTTCTCTTACGTATTCACTTAGGGTTAAGGCTCTACTGTAAATACTATCTGGAATTCGTTTAATGTAAGGATTGATGTAAGTGAGATTTTTAATTACGCCCTCTTCGACATTAAGGAACAAAGGCAAAGGATCCCAGGTTTTGTCTTTATTTCCAAAGTGTAATATTGAGTGCCCATCTCCATCAAAAACCCCACGGAATATGCTGATATGAGCGATTGGTTCATACTCCAAGTCAATATCGTCTGTCATTTTGATGTGAGACGACCAGAAAATCTCGTTTTCTGTGATGAGTCGTAAATGATTGGCCGTTGAAATCAAATAGGGATCGTTCGGATTTCCTGTCCCGGGGAAAGGAAATCCGGAAAATGTTGGATAAGAGGGAGTGAATTCGATCATCCATGTTTCCCAGATTCCGTTATCAAGCTCGCCTGCAAAATCCCATCCGGCATTGATAAAAGTTTGAGCCGTTTGCATATTTACAGTGCTCTCGCCCAAGAGTTCCGGATCGGAAGAGTTACCGATACCCGGCAGTCCCGCATTTACTTCAGCATCCCAAAAACAGCCAATAAAATCAGTTGGATTGCTGTACTCTGAAATTGACATATAACCCGTCATTCCACCAACACCGGTTGTTCCGCTTACAATTCCAGAAGCATAGCAGTTTTTAATGACAGAGAAACGGCCTTGGGGTCCGGTTGAATACCCATTAAAGCCACCAACATTTTCATACCCGGAGATATTACACTGGCTGTAACAATCTGAAATTTCGCTTGTTAAAGAACCGGCAAACCCTCCAACATGAGACGCTCCTGAAACGCTTCCCTCCGAAAAACATCGAAAGACATTTGGAGCACGGATTGTCCCCCCAAAACCGCCAACATAATAGTGACCGGATACAGTACCTGAAAAACTGGAATCATAAATACTGCCCGATCCATACCCAACGACTCCACCGACATTGTAAAATCCACTAACCGTACCTGAACAGGTAATTCTGTTCAACGTTGAGTAATTGCTGCCCACTAGTAGACCAAAACTTTGGCTATTACTTCCTCCTGTCACAGAACCATTCTCAATAGCACAATCTTCTATCGTGGAATTATAAGCTATTCCGCATAAGCAACCAACGCACCGTACATCAGCCAATCCCGTCATTTTCGGATTAATCAGTGTTAATTTTGAAATAGTCGCATGATTAATATATCCAAATACGCCTCCATAATTCACACTGAACGTCATTTCTATATTTTTAATTGATTGTCCGTTTCCGTTATAACCGCCAGTAAACTGATTTGAATTATTTCCAATCGGTGTCAGTGGCGGCAGATTGGGATCTCCGAGATCAAGGTCCGCCATTTGGATAAAGTGTTTGTCCCATAGTTCAGGTTGCCGAGACAACTCGACCAGGTCGTGTGGATCCCAGATATGGTAAGGATTGGCTTCTGTTCCGCTACCGCCGCCAAATACCCCAAAAACAGAGGTTGACGATATCAACGTCAGAAAAATACCCGACAAAATTCTTTTTTTCATCCTTCCTCTCCCAAAATAAGTCTTCAGTCCATAGGCGTCAGTTGCCAGAAAACCAATGGATAATGAACTCAAAACGGTCTTTCCTTTCTCATCCGTGATCTCCTCCAAAACGGTGATTGCGGATGTGTCACGGAACCATTATAGACAATCGACGGGGAATGTCAAGATTTTGTCGCATATGTAAGAGGTTCTTGCGCGTATGCGCGTAGGAAAATTCTGCTTTTTCCTCTTGTCAGCCTACCGGAACATTTCTATAATGGATGTATCTTTACCTGTATTTGTTTTTAAAAGGCAAAAAAACCTTGAAATCAAACACAGCCGCTCTGTGTTTTCTGTAGCTAAAATAATCTGTGGAAATCTGTGCAATCTGTGGATAAAAATCTTCATGGTTAAATTCAGTTTTTGTTTGATAAATACAAAACACATGCTATAATGCTAAGCAGGCGGCCAATCCCGCCGCTGAGGTCCGGAGTCTGAGGACGAAGGACTGATTGTAACAACTGCATAAGAGCGCGAACGCCCCGCGTCGCCCGGCCATAAAACCCCCACCGCAAACGGTCATTCCGACCGGAGCGGAGGAATCTGTTTAACCAGGAAAATTCCATCTAATTAATCAATATTCTTGAGTTCTTTCTCCGAACCCTCAGTATCCCCAGTGGTTAATTTCTTAATCTGTGAAATCGGCGTAATCTGCGGTTTCATACTGGACAAAAATGGCACCGTTTTGGACAACTTTGGCGCAGTTTTGGCACACTTTGGCGCACTTTTGGACAACTTTGGCGCTCGTTTGGACACGTTTGGCAACACAAAAACCACAAAAAACCGCATTTCTGCCCCAAAAACAAACAAATCCCCGTTTTAAAACCCCGATTTCCCACAAACCAAACAGTCAGAATTGAGAATGGGTTGAGGATTGACGAATCTCCTGTGTTTCCAAAGTCCGGCTGATTTGCTACAATGCGTTTGATCGGCAGGGGTGACGGGATTCCTGCGTTGGGATCAATCGATGGGGTTCTGAAAGGGTGGTCATGCAAATGCTTACGAAATACCTGGTCTTTATGCTGGTTTTAACGGCTCCTTTGGCGGCGGGGGAAGGCGACTGGCCCCGTTGGCGCGGGCCGGATACGAATGGCAGCATCGACGGCGGGCAGTACCCCGTTACATGGACGCCGGAGACGGCACTCTGGCAAGTGGAAATTCCCGGCAAGGGT
>JAFGSR010000166.1 GCA_016934515.1 Sedimentisphaerales bacterium | reverse complement strand
TTTACAATATATTATAATGGTTTTTGTGGCGAACGACTTTTGACGCAGGCGTCATTATTGCGAAACTTGATGGTGAGGAGCGAATAAACTACTTAGATATTGGGTCCAAATTTCTTGTCAAGGACAACACGATCTCACGTGAGATAATGCCCGACTACCTCCATCCGAACGCCAAGGGATATGCAATATTTGCAGCATCAATCGAACCTACACTGGCAAAACTGCTGGGAGAAAAAAATTTGAGATTTCAGTCCGAAGCTATGGGGCTTTCGTTAGGACAAGCTCCTGACATTTGCCCTGTACCCTGGGGATCTGCAGCTTTTGGTTTCCTACCTGCAGTTCTATGGTTTCCGAGGTGTCATCGAAATCTGTACGACGGAGCAGCAATTTGTTTCCCAGCCTTAAGCCTGAAACCACCGGTCCTTGTTGTTTGGGGACCTCAAAGGAAATTGCCTGGCCCTTATCGAGGTAATCTCTGTACTGCAGAGCCGAGGCATAGACCTGATGTAAAGGTTGAATCTCTGTAGGTAATTCCTTTTCCATGCACCAGAGAAAAAGGCCATCAACACCGCGGAGGAGCATGTGCCAGAGCAGTTCTTTGTAGTTTTCCTCGCTGAATTGTTTTACGTGATCCCCCGCTGAACCAATGGTGTTCCAGTGCACGAAGCTTATTATAGGGACATCTTTGGGAGTATGGCGAGCGGCGTTGGTGGCTACGAGCAACATATTGTAAAACCAACAATAGTCTGGATTTTTGAAATCGTACCAGTCAAAAATTTCCACCCAGGGATAAACGGTGGGCATGGCGAAGGTGTAAGCGGTTTGGTCAAATTCGTGAGACCACTGGCGATACCTGGCCTTTTGATCGGACTGGTAAGGTGCCCCCGGTACGGGTTTTTCGAAATAGTCGTACCAATAGCGGTAGCCGTTGTGGGGGTAAACGCCGTAATTGCCCACCAGAGCTTCGGGGAAATATGACAGGACGTTTTCTGCGAAAACGACCCTCTGCATATCGGAGCGGATTTGCCGGAGTTGTTTCTGGAACTGGCTGAAGTTGTCAATGTCTTTGATATTTTCCCGGCAGCGTTTACATTTTTTTGAATTGGCCCAAGCATCGTTCCATTCAATGGGGCCATCGATTTCCCAATCGGCAAAAACAAAGTCGATGTGTTCGCCTTTTTCTTTGTAGCCGCGCAAGAAATATTCAATCTGTTCCTTGATAGCGGGATAGCGGTGTTTCACTGCGAAAGGACAACCCATCTTTGTGTTCCCAAACGAGTCGTCGTAAAAAGGTTTTCCGGATTCGTCAATGTGAAAGGTTTTTTCATCCCCGTTAAAAAAAGCGTGCATACAAGAGTTGGCGTTGACATTTACCCTCAGGCCAAGTTTTTGCTGTAGAGCGCCGATACGCAATCCTTCCTGGAGAGATTTATCTTTATCTCCGTAGCTCCAGTTGGTACACATGGCTATTCCGCGTTCGTCCAACTGTTTGAGAACCTGTTCTGTGGAAGCATCGTCGAGCCCGTTTAATTCTCCCATGATCGACCAGACATAAAGTCCCAAACGATTTCCCCGGGAGAATTGCAAGGGCTTGGTGTTTTCCATTACCACCTTTGTATTTTTAGGTAAATTCACTATCTTGCTCTCTTGCTTATCCAAGCGTAACAGGCGTGTTTGGCCGGTGGCTGCGTTGGTTTTTAATTCAACTATTCCATTTTTTCTGGTGAAGGGCATGTCGTGGTTGTCGGCCAAGTCGGTGATTTTGCCGATTTGGAAATCCAGGTCCGCCAATTGCACGACAGTATCGTCCATCTGTGCTTCATGGTTAATAACGAACAGGTATCCTTCCTGGTCGTTGGCCCGCAGGGAAGCTTCCACCTGGGGATTCGAAGAATAGACATGCGGTTGCACCTTGGTTGCCCGGGTAATGGCGTGGAGCAAACCTCTCAACTGATCCCGCCCGGTTGCATTTTCTTCCTGAAAAGTTGTAAAGTAGGTATCCTGCAAACAGAAACCCAGTAAAAATGTTTGGCCTTGACCTGACGGGTGGCGAACCAAACCCGGCTGGTCGGTACCGGTTTTAATCAGAGTTTGGCCGGTGGTTACCCGGCAGGGGCGAGGACTAACCAGTTTTAGGTCGAGCATTTGCCCCAACACCTGGCCCTTGAGGGTGTCGCTAGTGAAGATTGATTCATCGGGAGCATCCGCGGGGCGATAGTGCCATGCCGGTTCGTGGATATTTTTATGAGGTACCCAATGGCCAGTGCGTTTTATTCGGTCGGTTTTTCCTTCAGTAATTCCGAATAATTCCTCCAGCAAGGGCATCGGTTTTTTGAATTCGTCCAGATTGGGTACGCTGTCGGCAATTACTATTCCTCCCTTGTTTACAAACGATGCGATATGTTCGGCGACCTTTTTCGGTAACAGCTTTACGTCAAAGAGCACCAGGATTTCATAGCCATCCAGGGTATCGTCGGTTATCTGTTCTTCGTGGAGAATGTCGAGTTCGCCGAATGCTCTGAGGAAAAGTTCAAAAGAAATACCCACGTTGAAATATTCTTCCTGCATTTGAATGTATTGGGTTCGCGGAAAGAGCATGCAGGCTTTGGCTTTGACTTTGGGGGTCTGCAAAAGTTTCCCACCGGCTTTTTGTATCAATTGGAGTCCTTGGCCCATGGTGTCCCAATGTTTGGCATCGACGGGGATGTGGTACCCGGTCAAGAGGTAATCGGCCCCGGCAGCGACGGCGGTGGTGCTCATTTCGCGCTCGGCCCAGTATTGTTCTTTTAGTTGGGGGCAGATAAAATTTTTGAACCATGCGGGATTGTAGGTACCTACCCAGAAGCCCAGTTCCTTTTTATAGGCGCGGGTCAGATTGCGCATCTGGGCCATGGAATAATGGGTCTGACTGATGCGGGGCAGGGGCAACTTGGCCATTTCGCCGAAGCGGAAATCAAACATCATATAGGGATAAATATCGAAGACGAACATGTCGGCATAATCCCCACCCCAGTGAAAGACATCGTCAATAGCAATTTCGCTGTGGGATCCGTAGCCGGCCCCGAAGGTGTTATGGCTGTCATGCGTCATTACCACCTTGAAGCTCGGATCGATTTCCTTGATAATTTTATAAACCTGCCGCCAGCCGTCGGGGAAGTAATCGCTACGAAAATTTATTACCTCGAGCCACTTTTTCGGGTCGGCCTTTATCGAGTCCAGGTCAGCCGGCAAATCATAACCGTAACGTTTCTTAAATTCCCTTTTGACTTCTTCGTTATAACCAAACGATTTTGGTCCCCAGTGAAAAGGCTCATCCTGGTAGGTAAATACATTATACAGTCGGGGTATTTTTTTGAGACCCGCTAACAGCTTTTCGGCGTGGTCCCGGACTTGTTTTTGGTAGGCTTCGGAGTAAACGCAGATCTTGGGGGGTTCATTGCGCCCAAAAAACTCCAAGGCCCCGGTGTGAGCGGTAATAATCATTCCCTGGGATTGAGCGTAATTGAGAATGAACTGCTCTTCTTCCGGTGGTCGATGTGTACCCAGTTCGATTCCCGTGAAACCGTGTTCGGTGATGTTATCAATCGTATCTCTTAAAACCTCTTCAGAGAGCGGACCTTCCTGGCCTGTCCAACCCTTGCCGGAAGGAACGGGGCTGAATTGGGCGACCACGGGGAAAAAATCCGGCGTACCGGACAGTTCGGGAATTTGGGATTGCTGGACAGCATTATTGCTGGTCTGTCCCACTGACAGGGTGCCAACCGCAGTTAAAAAAATCAGGATTCCGATAATTCGTAAAACGTGCGACATGGTTGAACTCCTATCTACTTATGGTTGGCATTTACTATTAAAACGCTTAATAAACATAATTTCATCCGCAGTACGCCGATAATTCTACCAAATTTATACTGAGCGGGCAATGTTTTCTGTTGGGGCGGTGGAAAAGTGCAGCAACAGACTGATAAAGTGAGGTGTCAGGATTATTGGAGGCGGTAGGATCGAGGTGAGCAGCCTTTGATTTGTCGGAAGATGGTGGCGAAATATTGGCTGGAGTTGAAGCCGCAGGCGAAGGCGATGTCGGTGATGGATTTGTTTTTGTTGCGGTTGAGGAGTTGGGCGGCAGCTTCGACGCGATAGTAGTTGAGGTAGCGGGCGGGGGTCATGTTGGTGATTTTTTTGCAGAGGTGGTTGAAATGGGTGACGCCGAGGCCGCAGTGTTGGGCCATCTGGGCGGTGGTCCAGGGCTGAGTCAGTTGGGAGAAGTTATTACGGAGGTTATCAAAGAACAACTCGACGGTTCGCTGGGTGGTGGTGAGGTCGGGCTTGAGTGAGATACGTTGTTGACGGAGCATGTCGAGCAGGGAGAGGAATAATTGATTGATGAGAACGGCGAGGCGGGAGATGTTAGGGGAGGATTTTTCGTTATCGAGAGTCTGGGCAATTTGCTGGAAACAGAGGAGCATTTCGGGGCCGACGTGCCAGACGAGATTTTCATTTTGGCTGAGCAGGATGGTCAATTTTTTGAGATCATCGTGGGTCAGGACAAGCCAATCGGGCCAAATCCAACGTTGATGAGGGCGGCGGACGCCAACGTCGAGGATGAGCCAATGGAGGCGTCCGGGGTTGATGAGGGGATCGCCAAGGCTGTGGGGCTGCCAGGGTCGGGTGATGGTTAAATCCTGGGGCTTGAGGTTGAATTTTTGCTTATCGACCCGGAAGGCGAGGGTGCCGGTTTCCAAGACGGTAAGTTCAATGCCTTCGTTGCGATGTATGGGAAGGCCCCAATCCTGGATGCCGACGGCGTCCCAGTAGCCGACGGAAAGGACGCCGGGCAGTTGGTTTTTTCTCAAGGGCTGACCGGGGTAACCGCTTCTGGCAAGGGCATTTAGGCGGGTTTTGCCCTGGAGAACAGCTTGAGTGAGGGCTTTGCAGCGGTCGGCGGTGTAGGTTTTGTCATGATCAATATATATAAAGGGTAGTTTGGGCATGGGATAATAATTTGTTCAAAATTTTACACTGTTAAATATTACAAGACAGCCGGAAAATTTATTATACCATAAACTAAATACAAAGGTAATAGTGAACTTTCGCACTTTTACGAGTACCTAAGCCGCGGAAGCCAAGGCTTCTATTAAGAACTCAAAAACTTTATCATGTACGGAC
>JAFGSR010000165.1 GCA_016934515.1 Sedimentisphaerales bacterium | reverse complement strand
GTCCGTACATGATAAAGTTTTTGAGTTCTTAATAGAAGCCTTGGCTTCCGCGGCTTAGGTACTCGTAAAAGTGCGAAAGTTCACTTACTGTTGTGTTTATGTATTCCAACGCCGCCGTCGAAAATCCCTCCGGACTAACCACCCCCTCAGCCGCCAGATACCACCCATAAAAACTCTCGTGCCGAGCGTACTTCTCCGCCACCTCATTCATTATATCAAGTCGTTTACGCGTAATCTCTTTATCGTTGAGCTTGTCATAGTCATGCCAACCGGCCAGAAACTCCATGCTTAGAAAAAACTTCACACCATAACGATCACCCGCATCAAGCAACTGGCCAATCGGATCCTCGGCGCGGACTTTCCACTTGGGACCAAGCTTCGAATCGTAAAAGGTCTTGCCCTCCAGAGCAACCGCCAAAAGCACCAGGTACTTAATTCCAATGTCCGCCGCCTCCTTAACCGCCGCCTGCCATTGCTCATCGGTGTACTCAGCCGTAACGTTGTTCCAGTACAGATGCCGCTTGTCATTCCACTGAATACTGATCCAACTGCCGGTAATTGGCTTTATCGGAACCTGGTTTTTATTCGGGTCATTAAGCTGGGGCACCTTGACCTGTTCCGCAGCGTGAATATCCGCCCCAGCAAGAGAGCCACAGCTAAAAGCACCAACCGCCCTCCCCACTCCGCTAAGCCACTCTCGACGCGTGATACTCATAACCGTACCTTTCCCTGGAACAAATTCACGGCTGTTTCTCGATTACCCACCTTCCATTTATCATACAAAATCACTGGACACAATTAGATTTTTTGTAACCGTTCACAGATAAATTCGCTTCCGGAAAGGGCACATTCCATCAAAACAGAACTGAATGGGCTTAGCAAGTTTGCCCTTGACCTGATCGGGGTTTTATATTTGTTTCCGTTCCGGGGCCGCCGTGATCCGTTTCGGATTTTCACACCTGACGCGATGCTCCGGATCGTCATTCGTTATTCGTCATTGATTCGCCCGTCGAGGCACGGCCTTGTCGCGACTGATCATCTTGCCGCGGCGTAGCCATCGCGAAGCCGGGTCGGGCTTCGTCATTCGTCATTAACTTCCTGCCGCGACGAGCGCCGCCACGACGGGCATGGTCAATCTAAACCGTGATCACTTACAATTTTTTGGAACTGCTCTTTCCCGCACCCACAAAAAAAGCCCGACTATTTTTTAATAGCCAGGCTTTCATTTCTATGAGACTTTTATTAAAATGCCCGGGACTGGAGTCGAACCAGCACGAGATAAATCTCACTAGCCCCTCAAGCTAGCGCGTCTGCCAATTCCGCCACCCGGGCTCAACCAATTAACCATAATGGCCATCGGTCGCTTTTTTTCATTCAGACTGACCCAAAAATCTAATTCCTACACAAATTCTTATCTTTTAAATTATGGAGGAATATAAATAGCATCAGCCGTAGGCTGAAACCTCAATTTTGATTTTTTATCTTTGATTTTTGATTTCTTAAACCTTACCCACCACCAGGCAGGCATTGTGTCCGCCAAAACCGAACGAATTACTGATCGCGTATTTCAGCTCCGCCGGGCGGGCCTTTTTCGGCGTGTAGTCCAGGTCGCATTCCACATCAGGATTTTCCAGGTTGATCGTCGGTGGGATAATGCCATGCTCAAGGGCCAATGATGTTATTATCAGTTCAACCGCTCCGCTGGCACCCAGCAAATGACCCAGATGGCTTTTGGTACTGCTCACCGCAAATTTGTCGTTGTAACCGCCAAAGACCGACTTGATAGCTTTCGTCTCGCTGATGTCGTTCAACTGCGTACTGGTACCGTGGGCATTGATGTAATCAATCTGCGACAGTTCCAATCCGGCATTACGTACCGCAGAACGCATCGCTTCGCTTGAACCCCGCCCCAGTGGATCCGGAGCCGTAATGTGCGAACCGTCTCCCGTCATGCCGCAACCGAGCAGCTCAGCATGTATGTGCGCTCCACGCTTTTTTGCATGTTCGTAATCTTCCAGAACCAGCACCCCGGCTCCCTCGCTTAGCACAAATCCATCCCGATCCCGATCAAATGGCCTCGAGGCATGTGCCGGATCATCGTTACGCTGACTCAGTGCCTTCAATGCACAAAAACTGGCTAATCCAAGTCCTGTAAGGGCGGCTTCGGATGCACCCGTAATGACAATATCGTTCGTACCGTTTTTGATATGGTTGTATGCATCGGCAATAGCGTGTGCTCCCGATGCACAAGCCGTTACAACCGATGTGTTGACCCCACGCAGTTTGAAATATATGGAAACGTTGGCACTGGCGGCATTTACCATAAGTTTCGGTACACAAAAAGGACTCACCCGGTCGGGGCCGCGATTGATCAGTTTGGTGTGTTCCTTTTCTATTTCGCCCAGTCCCCCAATGCCCGATCCAATTATAACACCCGCACGGTCCAGATCAACACTGTCCATGTCCAGACCGCTGTTCTTAACAGCACTGATCGCAGATGCCAGAGCAAATAATGCAAAACGATCAATCCGCTTGGCCTCTCTTTTGTCGATGTAATTGCCGGGATCGAAATCCATTATTTCGCCGCCGATATGAACGGGGTATTTGGAGGTATCGAAGGATTCGATTGTTTTGATGCCGTTTTTCCCGGCTACAATGTTTTCCCAGAAAACATCTATGCTTTCGCCTAAAGCCGTCACCAATCCCATGCCGGTTATTGCTACCCGCCGGTCGGTCATAAATTCACCTCTTTTATTTAAACGGAGAGATTCTGCCCGGACTATACCGTAAACCGTCTGAGACATCCTTCCCGGAGGAAAGAGTTACGGTGATGTGGAGGGCAAAAAAAGGTTTATTCGCTTTTACCTAAATGTTCGTCGATATAATCGATGGCCTGTCCAACGGTCTGGATTTTTTCGGCCTGTTCGTCGGGGATGCTCATGTCGAATTCGTCTTCGAACTCCATGACCAACTCGACGGTATCGAGGCTGTCGGCGTTAAGGTCGTTCACGAACGAGGTTTCCCGTTTGATTTCAGATTCATCGACACCCAATTGTTCTGCAACAATAGCTTTTACTTTGCTTTCAATATCGTCGGCCACTGCAAATCCTCCTTGCATAATGCAGCCACTATACCTGGTCCGTCGAGCCCGCTGCCCGTCAAACATAATAATTCCAACCGGTATAATTAACTCAAGCGGCGGTACTATAACCGTTTAGGAAAAACGTTTCAACCTTTTTGTGTTGTTAAAGAAGTTGATTATACAGAGCCGGCGAGTCATCGGGCATAAGTGTTTTATTATCAGTTACTTAGGTGTATGTTTTTGATATTGGGCGGGTATAGAGAGTTTTTATTTTTTGTTCGATTTGACCGAAAAACTGTTTTTTTAGCGTATTTGATGGGAAAAAAGCCCAGTTTCCGGTTTTTTTTTGAATTTGTCTATCAAAGACGCCTGCGTCAAAAGTTTGCTCAGGCAGCGATGCTGAGCGTTGAAAATCTCTCGAACTTCCGGCAATGTAATAAAAATCGTC
>JAFGSR010000164.1 GCA_016934515.1 Sedimentisphaerales bacterium | reverse complement strand
GTCCGTACATGATAAAGTTTTTGAGTTCTTAATAGAAGCCTTGGCTTCCGCGGCTTAGGTACTCGTAAAAGTGCGAAAGTTCACTTATATAAGTCAGTTTATTTTCCTTGCAGGAGTTCAAATGGAAAAACACGGTGAAAATACAAGAAATTTGTCAGGGAGGAATTGATGCTTAAGGGTCTGAAAATTGAAGTATGCGAAGCTAACCTGGAACTTAAGAAGCAGGAGTTGGTGATTTATAGCTGGGGCAATGTAAGTGGAATTGATCGCGAAAAGCAAATTGTTGCGATAAAGCCAAGCGGGGTTGCTTATGATGAGCTTACGCCTGATAAGATAGTGTTGGTGGATATGAAAGGTGCTGTGGTAGAAGGTGGCATGCGGCCTTCGTCGGATACGGCGACCCATTTGGAAATATATAGGAATTTTAAGAATGTCGGCGGGGTATGCCATACGCATTCGACAAACGCGACGGTATGGGCCCAGGCCTGCAAGGCGATTCCATGTCTGGGTACGACCCATGCAGATTATTTTTATGGTGACATTCCGGTAACGGAAATTATGCCAGATGATTACATAGAAAAGGACTACGAATTAAACACGGGCAGGATTATTGTAGAAACTTTTGCAAAAATCGATCCCGACCAGATGCCGGCTGTTTTAGTTGCTAATCACGGTCCGTTTACGTGGGGGGCGTCGCCGGGGAAATCGGTGGAGTCGGCGGTTGTTCTGGAGCAGATAGCTGAGATGGCACTGAAAGTGGAAATTCTTGCTTGTTCTAAGGAGGCGATATCAAAAACACTGCTGGATAAGCATTATTTAAGGAAACATGGCAAAGGTGCCTATTACGGCCAAGAATAATTATTGGAGAAGCGATGTTAGAGCTGAAGAATTTTGAAGTATGGTTTGTTACCGGAAGTCAGCGAATGTATGGTCCTGAGGTTTTAAAACAGGTTGCCGATGATTCGAGGCAAATTGCTGAATATATCAACGCGGCAGATAATATTCCCTGTAAGGTGGTGTATAAGCCTACGGTTACCACACCGGAAGAAATCACAAAACTTTGCGTCGAGGCCAATAGTGCGCCGAACTGCGTTGGTTTGATGACGTGGATGCATACATTTAGTCCTGCGAAGATGTGGATTGCAGGACTTGGTTTGCTGGGGAAACCATTTGTTCATCTGCATACTCAGTTCAACCGTGATATTCCCTGGGACAAAATAGACATGGATTTTATGAATCTGAACCAATCGGCGCATGGGGGGAGGGAGTTTGGTTTTATATGCAGCCGGTTAAGAAAGAATCGCAAGGTGGTGGTTGGTCACTGGAAGGATAAAGAGGTGCTTGCCGGCCTTGAGGTCTGGATGCGTGCGGCATGTGCATGGCAGGACTGGCAGGGTATGAAGGTTGCCCGCTTTGGAGACAATATGCGGGAAGTTGCGGTTACCGAAGGGGACAAGGTGGAAGCCCAGAAGCAATTCGGTTATTCAGTCAATGGTTACGGCGTTGGTGACTTAGTGTCATATATTGATAAGGTTACCGACAGCCAGATTAAAGACCTTTTTGATATATACCAGGCTGAGTATTTGATTGAACTAAATGATGAGCAGCTAAAGGCGGTGAAAGAATCGGCTAGAATCGAGGCAGGCATGAGAGGTTTTCTGCAGGAGGGAGGTTTTAAGGCTTTTACGAATACCTTTGAAGACCTCCACGGTATTTTGCAAATGCCGGGTTTGCCGACGCAGCGATTAATGGCAGAGGGTTACGGTTTCGGAGCGGAGGGCGACTGGAAAAGTGCAGCTTTAGTTCGTGCAATGAAGGTGATGGCGGCGGGGTTGGAAGGGGGGACTTCATTTATGGAAGACTATACCTATCACCTTGATCCATCAGGTCCGAAGGTACTCGGCGCTCACATGCTGGAAGTCTGTTGTTCGCTTGCTGCCGGGAAGGCATCGCTGCAGGTTCATCCGCTGGGCATAGGGGGCAAGTCTGATCCGGCAAGACTGGTTTTTGACGTAGCAAAAGGTGATGGCGTAAATGCTGCAATTATGGATATGGGCAACCGGTTCAGGATGCTGGTAAATCCATGTAAGGTTGTCGAATCAAATGGGGCCCTACCCAAACTTCCAGTTGCAAGAGTTGTGTGGCAGCCTATGCCCGATCTTAAAACGGCAGCGGCAGCATGGATCCTTGGCGGAGGTGCACATCACGCAGGTTTCTCGATGTGTCTGACGAAAGAGCACCTGGAAGATTTTGCTGAGATGGCAGGGATTGAATGTTTGGTTATAGATGAAAATTTAACGATATCTGAATTCAAAAAAGAGATTCGTACCAACGAGATTTATTATATGCTTGCAAACTCGCTAAAGTAAAACTTAAGGGCAGCTTTGATAAATGAATCATTAGAGGTGTCCTTAAGCTGAAAAGGAAGAAACCATGCATTTGATTGATTGGCTGGTGATAGGAGGTTATTTCTTTGCCCTGATTTTGGTTGTCTGGTGGTCATCAAAAAGACAGGATACGACAGAGGACTACTTTCTTGCGGGTCGTAATATAGGCTGGTTTGCAGTTGGTGCATCGTTGTTTGCGTCCAATATCGGATCGGAACACATTGTCGGACTGGCGGGACAGGGTACCAGCAGCGGGATGGCGATGGCGCACTGGGAGCTTCATGCGTGGATTATGATAATGCTCGGTTGGGTTTTTGTTCCCTATTATTATCGTTCGGGCGTTTACACTATGCCCGAATTTCTCGAGCGTCGTTTCAATTCAACCGCACGATGGATACTTTCAATTGTATCACTGTTTGCCTATGTTGTTACGAAGGTTTCGGTGACTATCTATGCCGGGGCTATGGTATTTGAAACGCTTTTGCCCGATATGAGCCTTAATATAATGGGCACAAATGTCGGTCCCTTCTGGATTGGTGCTATTGCAACCGTGGTTCTGACAGGAATCTACACGATCTTTGGCGGTTTGCGTGCGGTACTATATACCGATACGGCCCAAGCCATTATTTTGTTGGTTGGTTCATTTTTTATCACCTTTTTCGGACTCAGCAAGCTAGGCGGCTGGGGCGAACTGGTTTCGACGTGCAAAGCCAACGCAGATCAATTTGCGCTGTGGCGACCGATGTCGGATCCGGATTTTCCCTGGCTGGGTATTTTGATTGCTTCACCGGTGGTCGGTATTTGGTATTGGTGTACGGATCAGTATATTGTCCAGCGGACCCTGGCAGCGAAAAACCTAAGAAATGCCAGACGGGGAGCAATATGGGGCGGTTTTTTGAAAGTCTGGCCGGTGATGATTTTCCTGGTACCGGGGCTAATCGGCTATGCCCTGCACCAGAAGGGAGTTGACGGTTTTTCCATTCCGACCGAAGATGGAGTCATCAAAGGGGATATGGTATTTCCGACAATGGTTTCGACGTTATTGCCGATAGGGCTTAGAGGTCTGGTTGTGGGCGGATTGCTGGCGGCATTGATGAGTTCGTTATCGTCATTATTTAATTCCTGCGCGGCGTTGTTTACGGTTGACATTTACAAAAAGCTGCACCCAACTGCATCGGAAAAGATGTTGGTGCATATTGGCCGGGTGGCTACGGGGGTTATTGTAGTACTGGGATTGTTGTGGATTCCCATTATGCCTCTGATTGCCAAAGGTGGGCTTTATAAATATTTGCAGAGTGTACAAGGTTACCTGGCACCGCCGATTACCGCGGTATTTTTGCTGGGATTGTTCTGCAAGCGTATTAACGGCAAAGGTGCCGTTGCGGGCCTTGCGGTTGGTTTCATTGCCGGAATGGCGAAGCTGACCATCCAGGGAATAACCGGCGCTGCACTGGCAGCACAAAAGGCTTTTGAGAAAGGTGAGATCACAGAACTATCACCCTGGACTGAAAAAATACTGTCAATGGATTGTTTTATTTTTATCGGGGGATACAACTTCCTATATGCTTCCGGCTGGTTGATGGCGATCAGTGTGATTGTAGTTGTTGTGGTTTCATTGATGACAAAACCGCCGTTGGCGGCCCAGATTGAGAACCTTACCTATTCGACGGCCACCGAAAAACAACGAAAAGAAAACCGGGCAAGCTGGAACAAGTGGGACGTTATGGCAACAGCAGTGGTATTGTCTTTGGTACTGGGCTTGTACCTGTACTTCAGTTTCTGGTTGAAATAGTAATTCTTAAACTGAAAGGCCAGATAGATGAATCGCTCAAAGTTACTCACTATTTTGTTTTTTTTTATTGTTTTGTTTTCTTTAATTTCCTGCAGTATTGCCGCAAAAGTACCGGATTCGGGGAATAAGCGGTGGCAAAAATATGTAACTAATTGCCTGGATACTATGATAGACCACGGCAGGGACGTTTACGGTCCGGTCAAGTCACCTTTATTTATGGCAGTGCTGGAAGTTGATACGCTTGTATCACCTGAAAAACCAGAACCTCTGGATAGCTTACTTCGACTGGAGGGTAGAATTACAAGGCGTGGTGAAAGAGGCTCGGACGTATGGATGGATCAGGCGATGCTGCGTACTATGTATGATCTTTCTAAAATTACCGGCGAGAAGAAATATGCAGCAGAAGCGGATACGTGCCTTGATTATTTCATGAAAGTGTGCGTCAAGAAGAACGGATTGTTTGTCTGGGGATCTCATTTAGACTGGAATTGCTATGAAGAAACTATCGGCGGCGATAGAGGTCCGCACGAGATTTTGATTAACATTCCGATCTGGCATGAAATGTATCGCATCAACCCTGAAGCAGTAAAGCGAGAGGTTGATATGATATGGCGATGGCATGTATATGACAAAGAAACCGGTGCCCACAACCGACATGACACCGGCAGATCAGGTGTGGATTTTTCGTTTGCGGGCGGATCATTCGTAGTTGCATTTTCGTTTATGTACAGTGTGACCGGCGAGAAACACTATATGGATAAGGCAAAGATGATAGCGAATTGGCATTGGAGACATCGTAATAGAAGGACTAATTTAACCTCTGAAAATCCCAGTCGTGACAATCCGGAGAAAACCGGACCGTATCTTTATGGCCGGACCTTTATGACAACTATTTCCGGCCCGCATGCGGCTTCGTTATTGAGAGCATATGAAATAAGCGGGGAGAAATATTTTTATGATGTGGCTTCGTCTTATCTGAAAGCATATGACAAATATGCCTGGGTAGAAAAAGAGCAGACATATTATGGCATGCTCAATCTTGATGGAACCTTTACGACTGCCGATGATGTGCCGGATAATATGAAGAATTACCCTGGCTCGGGGAAACGGATAGATCCTGGTCATTCGATTCAACCGATAGGCCCGGTCGATGTATGGCCGACGACGATTTACCCATTAATTTTCCCACTGGCAAGTGCCCAGTCATCGATCTATGCTTATGAAATATCTGTTAAGAAGGGCAAGCCGGACCCGGTTCTTTTACAATCTGCAAAAAGATGGGCAATTGTAATTGAAAAACAACTTCCGGCAAAAACCGGTTGGACTTTAAAAGAATATCTTGAAGAAGCAATGCCGAAAGCAAAAGAAACCGGCGGCACATATCCCACAAACTATGCAAGGGCGATTTCTTTCTATTTGCATTTATACAAAGCCACAAAGACCAAGAAATACCTTCAACTTGCAGAGGATATTGCCGGGGATGCGGTAAATAAACTTTACGTTGAAACGGTTAAAAACGATCCGCAAGGTAGGCCTAAGACTTATGGTATTTTCAAGGGGCATCCGGCAAAGCCATATTATGAAACTACAGGCGGAGTTGGAATGCTTTTGTATGCTTTGTTAGAGCTTGACAATCTCGATAAAGACTTAGACGGTGCATTTTAAAACGCTTTACATGCAGCTTTATTAGTTTAAAAAATCATTAAACCTGAACGAATGAACTATTACTTCATTTTAGGCAATGAACCTAATTTGGAGGTAAAAGATTGGAGCAGATGGAAGACTGAATATTGTCAGGTGGTTCCAGAGAGGCGTTAAAATTATGGAAACAAAAGGAAGCAGTTTATTAAAAGAGGACGGGATATGCAAAATTGTGTTGATTATGAGCATTTGCATTTTGCTTTTGGTTACGGTGTCGGGGAGATGTTTGGCTGGTGGTTTTGAGCCGGTTGATATTCGGAAAGTAAAGGTTGGCGGTGAGATAGGCCGGCGTATTGACATCACGATAAGAAATAATGTGCTGGTAATTGATACGGACAAAGATTTTTTGAAGCCGTTTCAGGATAGAAATCGAGGGGGCGGTTATATAGGTTTGGGTAAATTTATAGACAGTCTGGTTCATTTTGCGGCGTATTCAAATGATTCGGCGGTGCAGGATTTGAAAAATGAAGTGGTGCGAAAGACTATCGCGACCCAGGAGGAGGACGGCTATATCGGTATTGTTAAAGCCGAGAACAGGATGTGGAATTTGTGGGACATTCATGAAATGGGGTATCTTGTATTAGGGTTGACCAACGATTATAAATATTTTCAGGAAGATTCCTCGCTCGAAGCGGCGGAGAAATTAGCTCAATATATCATTAACCGATGGTCTGAGGACAAGAATCGGGTTACCAATGAATGGATTTCGGTCTATGTAGCTACGACGGGGCTGGAAACGGCGATGCTTAATCTTTATGAACAAACCAGGGATCGGCAATATTTAGATTTTTGTGTTAATCATAGAAAGTTGGCGGAATGGAAGGTGGGGATTATCGAAGGCAGATGGGGGAATCTGGAAGGTCATGCGTATCATTATATATGTCGTTGTCTAGCTCAGTTGAAGTTGTATAACATTGAGCCGGATGAGAGGTTGCTGGTAAAATCGCAGCGGGCGATGGAATATTTGACCGGGGAGGATGGATTGTTGATACCCGGACTTTGTGGTTATCAGGAATGCTGGCACAGTAATCAGCAGGGTTTTTTCAAGTTGGGTGAAACCTGTGCTACCGCTTATCTGATTAGATGGTTAGGCACTCTTTTGCAGATGGAGGGCGATTCGAATTATGGCGATATAATGGAGCGTGCCATTTACAATGGTCTTTTTGCGGCACAGTCACCCGATGGTCGTAAGTTGCGATATTATTCGCCGTTTGAGGGTAAGCGGGTATATTTTCAGGGTGATACATATTGCTGTCCGTGCAATTATCGTCGGATAATCGCGGAGTTGCCGGGTCTGATTTATTATAAGTGGAAGGGGGGAATAGCGATCAATCTTTATAGTGAATCGGCGGCCCGGATCGAACTTGAAAATGGAAGTGCAGTTAATGTTCGTCAGGAAACCGATTATCCTAATTCCGGCAAAGTGTTGATTCATCTGGACCCGGAACAGTTATCTGAGTTTTCCCTGCGACTGCGTATTCCGAGTTGGTGTCCTAAGGCGCATATTAAAATTGTTGACGGAAATTATGAAGTAGAAGCTCAAGGCGGGGCATTTGTATCACTTAAAAGAAAGTGGCGTAAAGGTGAATGTGTAGAGTTGCAAATGCCGATGAGCTGGCGTCTGATAAAGGGCAGAAAAAGTCAGTCGGGGCGGGTGGCGGTGATGCGGGGTCCGCAGTTGTTTGGATTAAATCCGGATCGGCAAGAGGATTTCGATGCGGAGATAATGCGGCTGATTTATATTGATCCGGATTCGCCGGAGTTATCTGATGAGGACGATGCGATTCGGCCTGGGGGGCTTACCTGCCGGGCGAGTTTTTGGAATCCGAATAATTATAATGCCCAGGCCGAGCCGGGCATTAAATTGATGCTTACCGAATATGCTGATCCGGGATGTCAGGCGACTTATTTTTTGGTTCCAAATCCGAATTCAGCAATATTGGTTGATGATGAATTGATTCGTTGATCAATTGATGTGGGCGCATTTTAAAAGCTTTACATGCAGCTATTAGTTTAAAAAATCATCAAGCCTGAACGAATGAACTATATTATGTCAACTCGACAACCTAACCGAAAGAACTATGATATGTCCACTCGACCTACTCGACAGAGCTATAATAAAAAAAGTATTTGGTTTTTTCTTATCATAATAGCTATACAGATGATTTTTGCTATACATGTTTTTAGCGCAGATATGGTTAACGCTTTAGAGGAAATGCCGGGAGGGGAGTCTAATGCTGTGGATAGTTTGCGGCATTTACCCATTATTGTCGATTCAACCAAACGTGCAAGCCGAGGATTTATTGGTTTTGGTGCGGAGTGGGACAGCAGTTCATATGACAATTGTGGTGTTGGTGCAGAGGACTTCGCGGTAGAACTAAAACGAATTAAATATATGAAACTGTCGGTTGTTCGAATTATGATACTGTCGAAATGGTGTTATCTTGGTAATGACAGGTACGATTTTGACAGCCGGGCGATGCAACTTTTATATCGCCATCTTGACTTTTGTCAGGAAGAAGGCATCACCGTGATTCTTACAGATTGGGGGAGTGAACCTGGTTGGTTGAGAATCCCTGGCGTTAAAGATACCGAAGATCCCAAATATGCTGAAATAATCGGTGTTTATCTTGATTATTTGATAAACCAAAAAGGCTATTCCTGTATTCGTTACTTTGTTTTAGGCAATGAGCCTAATTTGGAGGTGAAAAATTGGAGCAGATGGAAGACTGGATTTTGTCAGGTTCAGAAGGTTTTGATCGAACGTAAGCTAGACGAATATGTAACAATAACCGGTCCGGACGAATCCATTATACCACCAATTCAAGATATCAAGTCAGACAAGTTCCGGCTGTCACCGGGCAGAGATTTTGATTGGATTTTTCGGGCAGCTGACGAATTGAAAGATATTCCTATGGCGTATGATATTCACATTTATGCCCTTAATGAATCACTTGGTCCTGGAAAATTACAAGACTGCATTGGAGCAAGATGGGAATATGTCCGTCAGAAAGTCAGCAGCAACAAAAATAAAATTTTCATTGTGGGTGAGCTTGGTATGTTTGAAGGCGCTAAGCCGCCTTCGGCGAATGAACATGTAGATACGTTCTGGTTTGGATTGTGCATGGCTGACTGTGGTGTTCAAAGCGCCCGTGCCGGCAGCCATGCTATTTGTGCCTGGATGCTAAGTGACAATTCACATAAAGGCTTTCTGTTGGGGATGTGGAAGAATAAGGAATTCGGGATAAAGTTGCGTCCCTGGTTCTATACCTGGTCCCTTTTGAGTCGCTATTTTCCATCTGGTTCTGAAATTTACGCACCTAATCAGCCAGGTGCGGATGTTCGTATTCTTGTTGGCCGAGCGGCAACCCGTGGAGCTACTGCAGCACATGCCTTTAGCATATGTATTGTTAATCGAGGTGAAAAAGCTAGTCAGCTTAGCTTAAGAATACCTGAAGCGGAGCGCGATACTTATAAACGATTCCTTTATCAAAATGATAAGATGAGAATCAATGCGCAAGGTTATCCTCTGCCCGTCGAAACAGTGAGTTTTAATCCGGCACAAGGTGTCCAGGTAGAGTGCCCGCCGGAATCCATGACTATGTTTACGTCGGTGCCATTTTGAAGTACTATATGGATTACATGGCGAACAGGAGGCAGTGCGATTTTGCCGGCGTGGCTCCAGGAGTGATGTAACATAAAACTGTGGAGGTTACCATGGAAAAAAAGTTGAAATGGGTATTGTTGGTGGTATTGGGTTTGGCGGAGTTGGCGGCGGGAGGGGAGGCGATTCGGCTGGGGGTATTGCCGGGTGGAGTGCGGGTGCGGGCGGAGGAGCCGGTTAAGGAAGCTGCTGCTGTGGCGGAGATATTTTGTGCGCGAGGCGAGGTGGAATCGTTTCAGGTGGTGGTGCAGGCGGTGGGAGAGAATTTGTATGGTTTGGAGGCGGCGATGTCGCCGTTGCGAACGGCAGATGGCCAAAGCATAGTGGCAGAGAATATTCATCTTTACCGGGAGATATATATTCCGTTGCGTTATTCGTCGCCGCGGGCCACGGAGCGTCCGGGTTTGATTGCGGACCCGCTGGTGCCGTTTGTGGATCCCTACACACAAAAGGAATTGCCGGAGCCGCGTTGGGGAAAGGAGCGGCGGGAGGGGGTTCGGTTCGGTGCGACCCGGTTCGATTTGTGGCAGGGGCAGAATCAGCCGTTGTGGGTGGATGTGCGGGTGCCGAAGGAGACGAAGGCGGGGACGTATGAAGGAAGATTCAAGGTATGGACGAGTTATGCCAAGGGAGTGGAGATTCCGGTGCGGGTGGTGGTCTGGGATTTTGTGCTGCCGGAAGGGCCGACGCACGAGAATCATTTTGGTACCTTTTCGTATATGGCGAGGTATCACGGATTGAAAACGAACTCTCCGGAATATTATCGTCTGGAGGATCGTTACATTGAGATGATGGCGGCGCATCGTATTAATCCGCCGTTGCCGGAGCGGTTATGGCCGCGGATTGGTGAGGACGGCACGGCGATGTTCGACGAGGAAACGGATCGGCGAATCACGGAGTTCGTGGAGCGGTATCACTTAACGAACATCGAAGTTCCGCGAGCCAGGTTCGAGGATGTTCTGGGCAAGGACCGTGACAAGGCGATTCGTTTTTACCGGTCGTGGTATGCGTATTTACAGAAGAAAGGATGGGCGGGGCGGTCGTATGTTTACATGCTGGACGAGCCCAACGACAAAGAGGCGTACGAACGGGTGCGGCAGTTGGGTGCGTTGGTGAAAGAGGCGGCGCCGGAATTGCGGCGGTTGGTGGTGGAGCAGCCATACACGCAAGATCCTGACTGGGGAGTGCTGGATGAGGCGATTGATATCTGGTGTCCGTTGTTTGGATTTGTGCATGAGGCGAGCGTGCAGCGGGTTATCTCGGCGGGGGACGAGGTTTGGAGCTACACGGCTTTGGTGCAGAGGTCTCCGGGATACAATCCGGATTACGCCAAGGTAAAAGATGACAATCCTCCGTACTGGGAGATGGACTTTCCACTGACGGCGTACCGGATTGCACCGTGGTTGAACCGGCGGTACGGGATTACGGGATTGTTGTACTGGGCGACGGTGTTTTGGAGTGCTCCGAGTCGTAATCCGTGGGACGATCCGGGATTTCGGTTGAATTACAACGGTGAAGGGCAACTTTTTTATCCGGGGGAAGATGCCGGGGTGGAAGGGCCGATTGCGTCGATTCGGCTGAAAAACCTGCGTGACGGGATGGAGGATTACGAGTACTTCGTGCTGCTGGAAAAGAAGGGCGGCAAGGCGGCGGTGGAGCAGGTGGTTGGGAGCGCGGTGCCGAGTTGGGGTAGCTGGGATCAGGATGCGTATCGGCTGGAGGAATTGCGTCGGCGGTTGGCGGAGGAGATTTTGCGTCGGTGAGTTTTTGAGGCGATGCAAAAAGCGGTTATGTCTAAGGAGCAGGTGGAAGAGTTTCTTTGTAAGGCCGACGGTAGAAAGTAATCATTGTTCATTTACCTTATCCGGGTATCTGTTGGGGGGGGGTAATATATGCACAGTAATTATAACCTGGGGGGATATAACAGTTTAGCGGCAAGTTGCAGAAGAGGTATGTAAGGGTATAAAATCCAGTGAAATTTGAGCAGTATTTATTTGCGACATACAGTTAACTGTGGTATAATTATATTATTATTGTCAAGGTTTTTGTTCGGGGGCGGACACCCCCACTATTAGTGTGAAAATTAACAATGGTTTCATTTCGGAATTAGTTTGGCGTTAAGGTGATATCCGGCGTTAGCGTTTTGTTTGAAATTTTAATTTTTCAAGGAGGTACCAAACCATGTTTAAGGCAAGATTGATGTTGGTGGTGGCGATGTTATTGGTGTGGCTGGGAGCGGGTGAGCAGGTGATGGCTTTGGAATTGTTGGAGGCGGGTTATGTTGCTCAGACTCATGTTTCGATGCCGAGCCCCGGACTGGGGCGTGATCAGGCGTTGGAATTCGATTCCGGCGGCAATATGTACATCGGCTATAGAGGATCAAGTCGTGATGTGAAGGATGGGTGTATTTATCGTATTACACCGGAGGGGACAGGGGCGATATTTTCCACAGGATTTTACAGTGCAATTGATATATCGTGTGGTAGCGGGACCGATTTTAGAGATTATTTGTATGTGTGTGATGAGGGAGTGTTCGAGTCGTCAAGCCATTATGGTGATGTAAAAAAGGTTGATTTAAGCAGCGGTTCGTCGTCGATTTTGTGTTACCCCTGGAATCAACCGATATGCCTGGGGATAGATCGCGTGGGCAATTATGGGGGCAGTCTTTATGTGGGGACATCGGGGCTGGATCATATAGATGAGGTAACTGTCGGTGGAAGTATTAGTAATTTCAGTGGTTACCCTTACGATATTGGCGGGGGCAGTCCAATTGGAATTGCTTTCGATCCCGGAACGCGTTACGGCGGCCAGATGTATGCATCGACGTATTCCAGCAATAGCGCTACGTGGGCAGGGGTGTTTTCTCTGGACGGTAATGGCAATCCGACGAGATTTACCACGGATATAGCTGCGGGGATGGATATTGAGTTTGATGTGATGGGGCAGTATTTTGGTGGTGATCTTTTTGTAAGAGGAAATGAGCAATTAGGTGGTTATTTTCACATTTACAGGATATCAGCCGATGGTGATGCCAGCTTATTCGCCAGAGAAGCGGTTGATTCAACTATAGGGAACTTTACTTTTGGTCCGGACGGAGCGATGTATGTTCTGAAGGATGCCGGGGGTACGTTGTCAGTTACGAGGGTGATTCCTGAACCGGTGACAGTATTTTTGCTGGGAGCAGGAGGCTTGTATATGTTCCGGCGGCGCAGGGATGGATTCAGCTAGAAGTTTTCTGTATAGCCAGAGACAGAGAAGGTACCAAAGTCAAGCCGGTTGTATATTTTATAACTTTGAAGGCAATTTTCATAAGTTGCTGGATGCGTTTGACGCTGGGGTATTTATTGGTGATAGAAACGGCATAACCGGCATACCAGAGATCGATGCGGTCATGAATTCCTAATTGGTTTGGCTGGAGGATGACAGGTTTATCGGGAGATTCTCGCAAGATGTTCATGATTTCCCTGATACTTCCCCCTCGGATGCCGCGTCTGAGCAGTCCGGCCCAGGATTCGTCGGATTTGACGCGAGCAGAGAATTTTCGGGCAAATGAGTGAGCCAGGCGATCGGGTAAATAATTAATAAACGGCAGTCGAGTAGTATGACCTTCAAAAGGTGAATATCTATATGGTGTCTGGTCCAGGAAAAGAATACCGTTTGGTTTGAGTAAAGCCCAAATCATCGGAAGGAGATTTTTGCGTTCGTGGGGGAGTAAATGTTCAAAAACTGCACTAAGCACAATAAAGTCAAATGTACCGATGTTTTCAGGCAACTTATCGCCGGCAGGAGAGCAATAAAACTTTATGTTGGGATAGCCGTAATGGTCGGCGCGGGCTTGTGCGATTTTAAGTAGTTTTTTACTGAGGTCTATTCCAGTAATTTCTGTTTTGTCCAGCATACGGGCCAGTATCGCAGTTGAGGCACCTGCTCCGCAGCCAAAATCAAGAAGGTTTTTATTGGAAAAACAGTCTTTGGGAAGATAAGCAAGGAGGTCTTTTTCGAGACAGGCTTGAACGTAGTTGGGATCTTCGTCACGTGAGATTTCGTCACATAAATTCCTTGGGCCCTGGATATTCAATATTAGTTCAATCAGTTCCAAGGGGTAAGAGGTTTCGCAAGATTTTTTAGAGACGGCTAAGTCGCTTATTATTGGATGTATAGAAATGCGTCTGCGGGCATTTGAAAGTTCTTCGATGCGAACATTGGCATTTGGGTGTTTTAGATTAGTCAGCATAATTCCCTAGATATCATTTACCAGCAAGCGTTCTTCCATAATACTTATCCCCTAATACTTATCCCTTTCCTCAAAATCCAGGAAAAATTTTGCGAAAGTTAATTTGTTTTGATATTGATTTTGAGCAGGGTGGGTGCCTGGAGTCGTAGTTCTTCTTCGAAGGTTACGGTTAGTTTGGAGTCTTGCTGGGAGAAATCGGCGTTGATTTTTTGTGGTTGTTGCTGTTTCCGTTGTTGTTGGTAGTCTTCTGTAACGGAGATGTCGATATTTTGGCAGATAGAGGCATCAGGCAGGGTGAGAGCGAGGGTAGAGAGTCTGAGGGAGCCGAGTTTTAGTTCGAGGAGGTTGGTTTGTTGATTTTTGAAGCGTTGTTGTGAGAAGGTTCCCCAGCCTTGGGCGGCGGTGAATGGTGCGCGGAATTTGTTGGGATTGATGCGGGGTGCGAATGCGAGGTGTCCTTTGGGTCCGTGGTAATCGTAGCCGCAGGCGGCCAGGAAGACGCCGTAGCTGGCCATGGAGCGGCTGTAGTGGTCGGAGCATTCGATTTCGTTGTAGGGATTACGGAGCAGGGGATTATAGCGGTCGTGGACGGCGCGGGTGACGGCCAGGCCCATCTGGGTGAGATCGGAATCGGGTTTGCCCTGGTAGATCATGTGTGAGGCGGCCTGGTATTCGAAGCCGTTCATGCATTCGTTGAAATAGCCGACGCCGATATCGAAGACTTTACCGGTGCCATGGGCTTTTTCGGCGCCGCCCTTGGGCCAGGTGGTCATGAGCAGTCCGGCTTCGCCGGGCATGGCGTACCAGCGGCCGCCCTTGATGGCGGATTGCATTTTGTTGCGGTAGCCGCCGGCGTCTGGGGAGAAGTTGTATTTCCAGAGAGATTTGAGGGCGGAGACGGTTTCGTCGGGGGTGAGGATTTGTCCGAGACCGACCTGGAAGGCGAAGCTTTGGCCGAGTACCTGGTCGATGTGGCAGCCGTCGTTGGTGTTGGTGGCTTCGAAGTTTGGCGGTTTGTGGATGAAATATTCACCGTTGAAGAGTTGTTCGGTGATGTTTTGTTTGCCGGCGGTGAGGATGGCGTCGCAGCGTTGGGCGAAGGCGGGGTCGTTCATTTCGAGGGCGAGGGCTTTGCCGACGGCGACGGCGGCGAGGTACATGGAGCTGATCCAGGCCATCGGGCCAACCCAGGCCTGATCGAGGGTGTTGTACTGGGCTTTTTCGATGAGTCCGTCGTCGTTTCCGTCGTAGTCGATCATGTATTGGATGGATTTTTTGATTTTTTTCCAGTTTCGTTTGAGGTAGGCGTCGTTGGCGCTGGTGAGGTGTTCGCGGTAGGCACGGATGATGGTGCCGCATTGTCCGTCGTGGGCGACGTGGCGGCTGGATTCGGCGCGGTAATCGAGAGCGCCGTCCGGGTGATAAGCGATGCCGTAGTCGATGTTTTCGCGGGTGGTTCTTTCGAGGTGGGGGAAGATTCGGGCGAGGCCCTGTGCGTAGTTCCAGACGTGCTGGCAGGTGCCGGGGCAGCAGCAGACGCCTTCCCATCCGTAGAATCGTCCGTTGTCGAACCAATGGCAGGTTTGGGTGGCGAGGCAGTCGAGGCTGATGAAGGTGCGGTCGAGAAACCAGTGGGGCAGGGTGGAATCGTACCAGGTCTGGTTCCAGAGTCGGGTTTGTCCGGCGAGGCGTCTGAAGTTGGCGGCGAGATAGGCGGCGACGGAGGAGGCGCCGGAGAAGCGGTTTTCGTAGTGGCGGTTTAGATTGTGGATGTCCTGAATGGCGGAGAATTCGCCGGTGACGTTGGGGTAGTAGGGGAAGAACCAGGAGATGGCGAAGTCGATGGTTTGTTTTTTTCCGGGTTCGAGGGAGATTTTGCGCGAGAGGGCGCCGATTAGTTTTTGTCCGAAGGGGAGGGTGAGGTTGTCGGGTTGTAGTGGAGCAGCGGAAGGTTGTGAATCGGTTGATTCGGAATTGTATGGGTGGGTCAGGGAGGCAAAGAGGGTGTTCAGGTCGGTTTTGCCGTTGGGCAATTGCAGGGCGGCGGAGTCGTTTTGGTTGGGATTGATGATTGAAAGAGCCATGGAGCCGTAACCGGGCAGGTTTTCGAGTTCGTTTTGATGGGGCGGTTGGTCGGAAAAGGTGATGTGATCGACGGCGATATTACCCCAGGAGCCGGTTTGGGAGTCGATGATTTCCAGGTGAGCGTTTTTGCCGAGCAGGTCGGAAACGTCGAAGGTTGCGGTGCGCATGCGGTTGCTGTTTTGGCCGGTGGCGGTTTGGACGATTTTGCTATCGACGATGAGATTGAGGCAGGTTTTACCGGCATGATTACCGCCGGAGATTTGGAAGTTGATGAAATTTCGGTTGATGGTGAAAGGTTTGCTGGTGAGTTTTCCGGTGAGGTTGTCGGCGGCCTGGCAGAGATTGGAGCTGTTGGATTCGTCAAATAAGCGGGTGTTGTGGCTGTTGACTAATTTGTTGTTCTGGTAGCCGGTGATGGGATTGTGGGGGGCTAGTTGGTCGACAGGGAAAGGTTGATCGCCGAAGGCTTGGCCTTGGGGCTGGAAGTTTTCGTAAGAGTCGCCTTCGAAATCGGCGAAGATGATGTCCGGCTGGGTGGCTTGCGATTTGACGGGGCCCAGGGCGGAGCAGGAGAGGGTGAAGCGGTTGTTTCTGCGGATGAGGCGGTTCTGTCGGCGGCCGATGTGGGGTTGATCGTGATCGAGGCAGACGGCGTTCTGGAGGAAACCGGCGAGTTCGATTTCGGCGGTGGTGTTGCTGTTGTTGGTGACGGTGAAGGACATGATGGTGGTGGGCAGGGCGGAATCGTCGTGATTGAGGGGGATGAAGGGTGAGAAGGCTTCGAGATCGATGTCAACGGGTAGATTTTTGTCGCGGTAGGCGACGCGGCCGATGGGGTATTGGCCCTGGAATTTGATGTCCTGGAAACCTTTGCTGTCGAGGGAGCGTTGGGAGGTTTTGCCGTCAGCAGTGATTTTTACGGCGAATCCCTGTTCGAGCGGGGACTGGGGAACGGGCGGATCTGAATAGTGTATTCCCATGGACATGGTGCCGTAAGCGGACTGGTAGTCGCTGCGGAAGATGTCCCAGTGCCATAATTTTCCGTCGCCGCCGAGATAAAGCTGTCCGCAACAGATGCCGCCGATGGGCATGCCGACGAATTTAAGTTCTTCGGTGTGGTAGGTAGTGGGTTTTGTGCGTTCGAAAAGGGATTTTACCCAGTCGGGAGAGAGTTTTTTGTCAGATGGTATGAGATTTTCGAAATCTTTCGGTTCGAAGGGCCCGGCCATGGCGGGGATGAGTCGTCCGGCGGCCAAGAATCCGGCGGCCCCGGCACCGGCGGTGGCCAGGAACTGTCGGCGGGACAGGCTGGTTTTGGCTGGGGTGCAACATGAGGGATCAGAGCACGCGCATTTTTTGTTTTCGTCGTTTTGGCTCATCTTAAACTCCCGGATTAATCTGAAAATTTGTTGAAAATTGGTGAATTTTGCTGCAAATCGATGAATATCGTAACGGTCTTAATTGAAATGCACAACAGAAAAAGAAATTTGGGATAAGTGTCTTGTGTGGCTTTTTCCGGAGCGGGCAAAGCGGGAGAGGGGTGTGAGAGGGGCGAAAAAATAACCCTAGAGGTGACGTAAGGAACGTGTTATATTGAGGGTGGAAAGTCGGAAAATTTTATTGTTAAGGAGATGGTTATGTTGAAGGGAATATCAGCGGTGATTTCTCCGGAATTGTTAGCAGTATTGTGCCGGATGGGGCATGGGGATGAGATTGTGTTGGCGGACGCTCATTTTCCGGGTGAGAGTTTTAATGATTGGGTGTTGCGGGCGGACGGGATTGGGGTGCCGGCGTTGCTGGATGGTATATTGCCGTTGTTTGAGCTGGATAGTTATGTTGACAGTCCGCTGGTGATGATGGCGGCGGTGGCGGGAGATGAGTTGGATCCGCAGGTGGAAAAAAGCTATCGGGCGGTGATCGATAGGCAGGCTCCGGGAACGGCGGCGATTGCGCGGATAGATCGGTTTGATTTTTATGATCGAGCAAAGAGAGCTTTTGCGGTGGTGATGACGGGTGAAGTGGCAAAGTATGGTAACATTATTTTGAAAAAGGGTGTTACTCCTGTTTAAGGACAGTTAGATGAAAACTTGGAATTTTGGAATTGTTGGAGCGGGATTGATTGCGGATTTTCATGCACGGGCGATAGGTGATGTTCCCAACGCGAAGCTGATCGGATTTTGTGATGTTGCCCGGGAGCGGGCCGAGGCGCTGGCGGAGAAATATGGCGGTGAGGCCTGGGGTAGTTATGAAGAGATGCTGAGCGATGAGCGGATTGATATTGTGACTATCGCGACGCCGAGCGGGTTGCATCTGGAGCCGGCGGTGGCGGCAGCCGAGGCGGGTAAGCATGTGATTTGTGAGAAGCCGCTGGAGATAACGCTGGAGCGAATCGATGCGATGATTGAGGCTCATGAGCGTTGCGGGACGAAGCTGGCGGGGGTGTTTCAGAATCGTTTTAACGATTTGATGGTGGTGCTGCGTGAGGCGGTTGAGGCGAAGCGGTTTGGCAGGATTACTTACGCGGCGGCGGCGGTGCCGTGGTGGCGAGAAGAAGCTTACTATAAGGGGACGTGGCACGGGGACTGGAAACTGGACGGCGGCGGGGCGTTGATGAATCAATCGATTCACATGATTGATATGCTGTGCGATCTGATGGGTCCGGTGGAGTCGGTGCAGGGTTTTACGGCACGGCTTGGTCACGAGAATATGGAGGCGGAAGATACTGCGGTAGCGGTGCTGCGTTTTGCGGACGGAGCGTTGGGCAGTGTTTATGGAACGACGGCTTCATATCCGGGTCAATATAAGCGGTTTGAGTTGACCGGGACGAAAGGGACGGCGGTGGTGGTTGAGGAGGGTTTTGCGATGTGGCAGTTTGCCCAGGAGCGGGCCGAGGATGAGCAGATTCGTAAGCGGTTTGGTCAGGTCGGTGGTGGTGGGGGAGTGGCGGACCCGGCGGCGATATCGTATGTGAACCACACGCGGAATTTTCAGGCGTTTCTGGCGGCGTTGGAAGAGGGGCGGGAATTTGAGCTTAACGGAGCCGAGGCGAGAAAAGCGGTGGAGTTGATACTGGCGATTTATGAAGCGGCCCGTGAGCAGAAGCTGGTGCGGTTGGATTAACTCGATGCGGCAGGGGGTGGAGGCGGCAATGTCGATGCGTTCAATTGGTAATCCGAATTGTCATCTGGCGGAGTGTCCGGTGTGGAATGGTTTGGAAGGGGTGCTTTACTGGACGGATATTCTGGAGAAGCGGATTTGGCGCTACCGGCGTTGCGAAGAGAAGGTTGAGTTGATTTGGCAGGGTCAGATGATGGTGGGTGGGCTGGCGTTTACGGTGAGTAATGATCTGGTTTTGTGCACGGATCGGGGGGTGTATCGGTTGCGGCGGGATGAGCGGGGGGATTTTGTTGAGGAGCCGGAGCTGTTGTATGAAATTGCGTTGGCGGCGGATGAGCGGTTTAATGATGTTACGACCGATCCGGCGGGGAGGGTTTTTGCCGGGACGCTTACCGAGCGGCGGTCTGAGGGGAAATTGTATCGGCTGGAAAAAAGTAAAAAGCCGGTGGTAGTTTTGAGGGATTTGCAGAGTTCCAATGGGATGACGTTTTCGTTGGATGAAAAATATTTTTTTCACACGGATTCGCAGCCGCGGACCATTACCCGTTATGATTATGATGTGTCAGGGGGAGAAATTTCCCATGGGCAGGTGATTTATCAGGGGAAACCGGAAAATGGCAAGCCTGATGGGATTACTCTGGATGGGCAGGGCGGTTTGTGGGTGGCCTGTTGGGGAGCGGCCAAGGTGATAAGGCTTGATCAGCAGGGGGAGATCGTGGGGGAAATCGCAGTGCCGGGGCGATTTGTTTCGAGTGTTAATTTTGGTGGTGAGCAGATGGACGAGTTGTTTGTGACCAGTGCTTGTCCGGGAGCGGTGGATGTTGGGACGGGTGTGGATGCTGAGGGCAATTACCTGGGTGGGCAGGTTTATTGTGAGAAAGTGTCGGCTACGGGGCGAGAGGAGTGGCGGGCGGGTTTCTGAGAGGCTTTGAAATGTTTTTTCAGATTTTAAGGGTGAGGTAACGATCTCTGTCGGCAGGCTTGTTATGGGTAGGGATCGGCCGTTTTTTTGCTTGCATGATGGTTGAGTTTTGTTAGATTGGTGGATGCGTTCAGAGATAATATGCTAATTGTCATTCTGAGGGCTGTTTGCCCGGCCAAAATGGCTTTTGACGTTGTCGAAAAAGTGTGGTTTTTTGAAGGTCGTGAAATCTGAGGGAGTTGGGATAATTCGGTTTTCTGCCGAATCTCATAAATTTCGGATTGTGTCCAATCGCCGGAAAGAATGTTCATCACGAAATTTCTGAATAAAACCGGTTTGTCCTGTCGGATTATGTTCGAACTGTTTCTTTTATTTGTTCTAATAAAACTGGTTTTCGGTGAATTCTAAGTCAGATATTCATGTTTTTTAACATTTTTTGTCAGGAGCTCTTAGTTTTTGTATGCTATTTAAGGATAATTATTATGAGAATTCCGAATCAGAATTTTTATGGGGAGGGATATCGGCGGTTTCTGTTAACGATGGCTGCTGGAGTAGTGTTGGTGTTGATGATCGGTACCGGTCATTTACAAGCCCAGACGAGCAGTTCTCAGCGTGAGCGATTGTTAGCGGAGCCATTTCGGCTAATGATGGATCAGGAGGTTCCCACCGAAAAACGCGCCCTGCTGGATTGGGGTGGCTGGTTCCGCAGCAGCTATTGGGGGCTGGATGAAAAGGTGGATCGGGATTTCGATGGTCGCAATGATGTTTTTCGTGGTTTGCGCGAACAGGAATTACGGCTTTGGGGATTTTTCAATATTGATCAGGTCCACAATTTTTATGGTCGTATGAAGCTGGACTATCTCGACTGGAACCACAGCAGCAGTTACAACAATAATGACAGTGACTGGCAGGGGCCTAACCTTGAGCGCGGCTGGTACGATTTTCGCCTTTCGCGTTATCGTGCAGCTTATGGAATTGCCCAGACTGATTATGATCTGGGTGTCCGTGTTGGCCGCCAGTATGTAGAATTCGGGACAGGATTGGCACTTTCGGTGCCGTTGGATGCGATTTTGTTAACCGGCTATTATCGCGATTGGCAATTAACCGCCCTGGGAGCCCTGTCGATTCCCAGCAGCTACAATATTGACCACTCTTTTCCCGGTAATCCCAAAGAATCACGTTGCTACTGGGGTGTTGAGTTGCGTTATCGAGGTTGGATTGACCATCAACCCTTTGTCTATTATTTCGAACAGGCGGATAAGGATGCCGGCAGCGTACGGAACTACGCGATCGATCCTCAAACTCAAATTTCTCAATCTTTTGGATACGATTCGCGTTATGTTGGTTTGGGGTCAACCGGGCGGTTTTTTCATAAGGACCTGCTGTACATTTGCGAAATTGTTGGAGAGTTTGGTAAAAGTTACGCTTGGCCGGGTGTTGACGAACGTCAAAACATTCATGCCTGGGCTTTCGATACCGAATTACGTTATCTGTTGCGCGATGCCCGGCTTACCCAGTTTGAGCTTGAATATCTGCTTGCCAGCGGTGATTCGGACCGCACCTTTTCTCCCAGCGATACAATTGGCGGCAATAAACCACATTCGGTCGATCACAATTTTGTGGGTTGGGGTTTCCGCGATACCGGTTTGACGATGGCTCCACGCATGAGCAACCTGGGCATGATTCGAATGGGTGTATCCACTTTCCCGATGAATCACCTGAAACGGTTCCATGATTTGAAGGTTGGAACGAACCTTTACCTGTTTCATAAACAGCAGGGGGACGGGGCTGTATCGGATAATCTTTCCTATCGCACCAACAGCTATCTGGGTAGTGAAATGGACCTGTATGCTGACTGGCGGCTTAGCAGTGACCTGTCCTGGATGGTTCGGTACGGGATGTTCCTGCCCGGAGATGCCTTTTTTCAGGAAAGTGCGCGACATTTGTTGTACACCGGAGTAACTTTGAGTTTTTAGTTGATCGTTTATCTTGTTTAAGGGTAAGGCTTTAGGGCGTTTTTCGCCGGTTGGTTTTGTGTCACATGAATTTTATTGATATAATAAAATAATTCGAGGTGCATGATGAAATCATTATTTTTTATCCGTTCTTTTGTGTTAGTGCTGATGGGCATTTTGGTTTGTTCCTGCCAATCGAACCGGGCAACCGATATCAAGGCTGCCAGCCTATCTAACCAGGATAGCGCCTCCCTGGCTTATGAATTGGCCAGCGAGCGTTGGTGTACAAACGACCAGGCTTGCGCGATGGTGTTGTTGTTGGTTGATGATCAGGACGATAGTAAGAGTTTCGATGCTCGTTTGTCAGCTTTACAGACTAAAGGACTCGTTGAACCGGGATGGTCTCTTGTCGCCGACGATCCGGTTAGCAAGGGGACGCTGGGCTACATGCTCTACCGGGCCCTGGAGCTCGACGGCGGCGTTATGATTCAAGTGTTGCCCTTGCGACGCTATGGTTATCGTGAAGTTGTCCACGCCGGATTAATGCTGCGCGGCAGCGAGTACGAACCACTGACTGGTCCCGAAGTAGTCGGTATTATGGGCCGGGCCGCTCGCATGGTGAATAATTAAATGATGGCAACGTTGCCTGAATTTTTAGAAAAGTGATTTTTAACAGCCTGATGGATGGGTAAAATTTATAAGCTGGAAAAAACATAATCGCTAAGGAGTTAATCAATGTATCAGTTAATTAACAACAATAAATTACGAGTGGAACAGATTTTTCGCTGCCTGACTTGGCTGTCGGTGATTACCTTTTCACTAGCGTTGTGCTGTTCAGCAGCTTTTTCCCAGTCTGGCGATTCTTCCGGCGCGAGTTCACAGGAAGCTCCCGCCGTTGCAACCCCAGTCTCGTCAGTCGCGACGGGTGCTGAAAACGACGTTGCCAAAGATTCGCTAAGTGCTGTTATTACCGAAGTAAAAGGCAAACACGTCCAATACAGCACCGACGGCGGCCAAACCTGGCAAAAAGCGGCGGTGAATATCAAACTCAAACGGAACGATGCTGTTCGCACCGGCTTTGGTAGTTCCTGCGAATTAAACTTTGGCGGACATTCGGTTGTCCAGGTTGAAGCTCTATCCTCGCTGAAGGTCGATGATTATGCCGCTACCGCCCAGGGCGAAAAAGTTCGGGCCAAGCTTCGTTATGGTGCGGTTCGCTGCGGTGTGGAAAGAGGTCGGGTCAAGGCGGACACTCGTATCAGCACTCCCGTTTCCACATTGAGTATTCGCGGAACCCTTGTTTATGTGGAGTACGATTCCGGAACCCGTCGTTGTAAACTGCAAGTTGACGATCACGGTCCGGCCTGGGCCAGTGCGGCTGCGTGGCGTTGGGGATCAGGATGCGAGGATTGCGATGAGGACGAAAATAACAATGAGGAAGCCCCGCAATCGGAACAATCTGCTGCGTCAGCCGATGAGCCAAATCAGCCCGGTGTTTATGTGCTTGAAGAGGGAATGCGAACCGATTGCAGTTTGAGTCGATATCTAGACATGGCGGTTTTTGAACGAACCGTCTGGGTTAACGGCAACTACAATATCGGTGATGTCAGTGAACCGGAGAAGAACGCTATCATTTTCAATACGGTCCAAACCGATCCGGGAGAAGGTGCTCTGCAGTATGATGACAAGAAATCAGGTTCCGGCATGTCCAGAATGCCTTTTGAAATTGAATTTCCTGAAGGGGACATCCCCATCGGTTCCTGAAGCGGCGGTCAATTTCAAATAGGTGTTAGTTGTTAGGTGCTAGGTCTTAGGTGAAGATTTATTTGTTAGAGCGTTTTTGTAAAATGGAATTCTAATGACGCATGCCACCCGGATATTCCACGAAACAGCAGCCTGTTCCAATAAGCACTCCACCGGCCGGGCCAATATTGGTTTATTGCTGGGCATTGCGGCAACTCTGCTGGTGACCATTCTGGGTATCCTGACTTGGCCGGACTATCTGGAACTGAAGCTTTACGATGTCCGCCAGAGGCTTTTTCCCGTCCAGACCATTCATCCGGATATTGCGGTGGTGGTTATTGATGATAACTCTCTGCAGCAGTTGGGTCGATGGCCCTGGAGACGCAACCTGTTGGCCCGGTTGATTGACGTTTGCCATGAGGCGGGTGCTTCCCAGATTGTGCTTGATATCCTGCTGACCGACGAACAGTATCCGGAACGGATCAAGCCCGGTACTACCGATGTCAGTGCTTACGAACCACCTCCCGAATTCATCGTAGAACCTGTTGATCAGACAATCTATCACGATGAAGAATTGGCCCAGGCCATCCGAAATTCCAAAAATGCCATAGTTCCATTTTTTACCAGCCTTTGGGAAAATCCTGCTGAGGCTTCAGATAGATACATTGAAAACGAACTTAGTCAACAAGTCGATAACTTACTAAATAATGCACTTAAGAAGGGCGAAGGAATTCTGGGTTTTGAACAGGTCTTTGAGCAGATTTATCCCGGTCGTAATATCGATTACGTTGACGAAGAATACCACCAGCTTCTACAAATCTACAAGGTTTCGCGAGCCCTGTTGACAATTTATCAGTTTGGTTTCGAGCGAAAAGCCTCAGATATCAACATTCCCGTTTACTATCTTGGTTCGGTTACTCCGCCAATACCCGCCTTTGCCGAAGCTTTGACCGACAGCGGCTATGTCAGTGTCCAGGAAGACAAGGATGGTTCCGTCCGTCGCATCCCCCTGTTGGGTCGCTACAAGGGTAAAATGTATAAACAGTTGGTTTTTATTACCGCATGTCGGGCTCTGGGTGTGACCGGGGAAGATATCGATCTGTCCCAGGCGGGAAAAATTGTCCTTCGGGGCACGGATATTCAAATCCCTATCGATGAGCAAGGCCAGATGCTGATTTCATGGACCCGCTCCTGGAACGACCAGCTTAATATTTCCGTTACCCAGGTTGCTGAAATCTGGGACAAACAGCAAGTTCTCCAGAATAACCAGGAGAAACTGCGTTTGATGGACGATCTGGAGTTTCAGTTGAGCACCCTGCCCGAGGATCTTTCCCAACTTGGCGAATCCACCCTGGGCGAAGTTGCGAAAATGAAGCAGCGGCTTTCTGCACTGGGTGAACGGGCTGAGCTTCTCGATACAATTAAATCTCTCGAGAGTCGACTTGAACAGGCTCGCTTTGATCTAAAACAAAAGCTCGAAGGGCACATTGTTTTGTTTGGTTCAGTGGCCACTGGAGAAGCCGGCGCCGGTGCCCGCGATTTCGTAGTAACTCCCTGCGACAAATTAACCCCAGGTATTATGGTTCACCGCAATATTCTAAACACCCTCCTGCAAAAAAAATTCATCCATCGGCCGCCGCGTTATCTGGAGGTGATTGTTGTTTTGGCGATGGGATTGCTGATGACCGTTGTTTCGGCGGTATTTCGTCCGTTGGCCAGCGGTTTGGCTGTTGTCTTGCTGGTGGGGCTGTCGATTTTGGTAAATTTCTGGCTGGTTTTTGCCACGTGGCATTACTGGTTCACTTTGGTTAGCCCCCTTGCTGCTGTGCTTGGGAGTTTCATGGTGGTTACTTTCTATCGGCAAATTACCGAGGGTCGGGCCAAACGGCAGATTACCACCCGCTTCAAACAGTACACTTCCCCGGCGGTGGTGGACCGAATTGTTAAATCCGGTACCGACGTCAGCTTTGCCGGCGAAATGCGTGAGCTGAGTTGTTTTTTCTCCGATCTAGCGGGCTTTACCACTGTCAGCGAAAGACTCGGTCCCGAAAAAACGGTCAAAGTTCTGAATATTTATCTCGACCGCATGACCGAAGTGCTGGACAGATATCTTGCTACCATCAACAAATTCGAAGGTGACGGCGTCTTTGCCTTTTTTGGTGCGCCGGTCGATCTGCCCGATTATGCCCGCCTGTCCTGCCTGGCGGCGATTGATTCCCAGTTGGAACTGGGGAAATTAGTCAGCCAACAGCAAAGTGAAAATCCCGACTTCCCCAACCTCAAAATGCGCATCGGTATCAGTACCGGAAACGCCGTTGTCGGCGACTGCGGTTCCCATCGCCGCTTCGATTACACAGCCATCGGCGACACTGTCAATCTTGCGGCCCGCCTGGAAAGCGCCAACAAAGCTTACGGTACCAAATTGATGATTTGTCAGAACACCTTTGAAAAAGCCCGCGACGATATTGAAGGCCGCTATCTGGGCAAAGTCCGCGTAGTTGGTAAGGAAAAAGGCGTGGGAATTTACGAAATGATCGGCCCGTCCGGTTGTTTAACCCCTTTTCAGAAAGAATATTCCGAAATTTTCGAAGCTGCCGTTCAAGAATTTCAGCAAGGGCATTTTTCCCAAGCCGTCAAAGGATTTGAAAACTGTCTTAAACAACGTTCCGACGATAAGGCGGTTCTGCTTTATCTGAACACTTCCCGAAAATTAATCGAAATCGGACCACCGGAAAACTTCAACGGTTGCCTGGAACTGACTTCCAAATGACTCTTTCCCCGGTTCCTACAACTCTTAGTTACTTCATTCAACTCTTTTAACAACTATCGCGGTCAGGTCATCGCCTTGGGGAGTGTCGGAAAAATTCTCCACTGCCTTTCGCACCGCATCCAGAATTTCACTTGCCGGACATGCACGTTTTTCCCTGATTACTTCAACCGCTCGATCTGCACCGAAAAGCTCTCCGTCCTGACGTTCCCACTCATAAAATCCATCCGTCAGCAGGACAAAAACATCGCCCGGTTCCATTTTTGCAACCTTAGGTTCCTGGTACTCAAAGTCAGCGATGATTCCCACCGGTATCCCATCCGCCCCCAGAACATCCACCCGATTTTCTTTTCCGTGCAGCCACAGCAAAGGTCCCTGACCCGCACTGCAAAAAACCATTTCACTTCGGCTGCTGTCCAGCACTCCCAGAAACGCCGTAACAAATCGGTTGTCCGGCAGATCAGCGGTCATCAGAAAATTTACATTATTCATGATGTCTTTGACTTTGCCTTTGGTTTTACACAACGCCCGCAACATTGCCCGCGTCGCACACGAAACCAGTGCCGGACCGATTCCGTGGCCGGTGACATCACCAAAAGAGACCATCAGTTGCTGCTCATCCAACAACAAAAAATCGCAATAATCGCCACCGGTAGCGTCGCACGGACGACTCCAGCAGGCGATATCAAAACCTGCCAGCGGCGGTGCGATTTTGGGGAGCAGACACTGTTGAATTTCCTGGGCAATTCGCATTGAATTTTCCAACTGCAGCTTTTCCAGGTATTCTTCGATCAGATGCGCCCGCTGCAACGCGACTCCAGCCTGAGCCGACAAGGCCTGAGCCAAGGCGATATCGGATTCGTCGAAAGTTCCATTCTTTTTATTCAGCACCTGCAAAACCCCCACCAGTTTGCCGTCGTAATCCGTCAGCGGGCAAGACAGAATATTTCGCGTTCGGTAACCGGTTTTCTTATCTACTTCCCGGTTGAATCGCTCATCCTGATAGGCGTCCGGAATATTGATAATTTTCAACTCCCGCGCCGCTGTCCCCGCCAGACCGCTTTTAACCGAGAAACGCAATTCACTGGTGCCCTCGGCGATTCGGCTGTAAAGTTCCTCATGCTCGGCGTCATACAAAAACAGACTTGCCCGTTCCGCACCCAGCAGTTCCATCGAATACCCCACCACCATTGCCAGCAGGTCATCCAGTTCCGACGATGCCCCCAGCGCCCGCGCCATCTCCAGCAGTGCCTGGGTGTTTTTGTTAATATCTTTTCCTTTGGGCGCTTCCATGATTGGCTCAATAGAAAGTCGATGAAATCAATACCAAGTGCTCCTGACAAAATGTGCCGCAGATTAAGGTTGATGGCCATTATTACAGCTAGAAATTCACTTTGTCAGGGCGAAAAGTGCATTTTCACATCCTGGTCGTCACACGTCAATGTTTTTTTGTTGCCATAATCACCCTGATTGTCGCTTGCTACCTGGGGCTTTTGGTTAACTGGCCGTCCCACGCCCGGCTTGATTATGACAGATTCCATCTAATAATCTCTCGGAATTCCGAAGAAATTCTGTTATAAGAATATTTCCGACGAAATTAGCAGGTTGCAAAGGAGTAATTGTTGCCGATGCGAACGATTTTGCCTAAAATCAATCAACGAAACAACAATACCTTAGGAAAATAATTATATCAGGTTACCGGAAGATTACTGAAGGGGTATTAGCCATGGTTCCGATGGAAAAAATGAAAGAGTTTTTCAAGGAAAACGATAAATTAGCCCAACATCTCGGCATTGAGTTGCTTGAAATGGCTCCCGGATTTGCCAAGGCCTCCATGACAGTCACCCCAGAATTGCTTAATGGCGTTAATACTGCCCACGGTGGCGCGATTTTTTCCCTGGCTGATCTGGTCTTTGCCGCCGCTTGTAATTCTCATAATCAGATCAGCGTGGCTATCAACGTCAGTATCAACTTCATTAAAGCTGCTTTGCCGAATACCACTTTGATTGCCGAGGGGCATGAGGTTTCCCGTAACTCCAGACTGGGTGTTTACGATGTCAAGGTAACCGATGAATCCGGCGATTTGGTCGCCGCTTTCGAGGGTTTAGCTTATCGGAAAAAAGATCCCCTCGTTAAGTAAATACGAACTCTGACTTTTGCGATTAGTAGATTGTCCTTCGTAGTGAGTTGTCGCTTATGCTAAATTACGATACTTATCCTCAGCGGAAGATTTTGATAGACTATTTATCGTTGCGGTGATCTATGACTCGCTGGGCCTTGCCGAAAGAACGTTCCAGGCTTTGAGGTTCCACCAGTTCAACTTTCATTCGTATGCCGGTTACCGAATGAATCTCCCGGTCAATCCGGTCGCGCAGGGCCTGCATCTGGCTCATCTTATCCGAGAAGTCCTGAGGTCGGATTTCAACATGCACTTTCACCTCGTCCAGTGTGCCCGGCCGATCTACTTCGATCAGATAATGTGGTGCTGTTCCTTCCACGCGAAGTAGGGCTTCTTCAACCTGCGATGGAAAGACATTTACCCCGCGGATAATCAACATGTCGTCGGTTCTGCCCACCACCCGGCTCATCCGCACACCCGTTCTGCCGCAAGGGCAAGGTGAATAATCCAGGGTTGCGATGTCGCGGGTGCGATAGCGGAGAACCGGCATTGCTTCTTTGGTCAGGCTCGTGAAAACCAACTCTCCCTGTTCGCCTTGCTGTACCGGTTCCAGCGTATCCGGGTTAATGCATTCGACGATGAAATGATCTTCCTGGATATGCATTCCGCAGCGGGCGACGCATTCACCGCTGACTCCAGGTCCGATTACTTCACTTAATCCATAATTGTTAAAAGCCATGATTCCCAGTTCTCGCTCGATTTCCAACCGCATGTCTTCGGTCCAGGGTTCGCCGCCAAAATGGCCGAATTTCAACGGCAACTGGGCAGGATCGATCCCCTGGGCACGGGCCACTTCGGCAATTTGCAGTGAATAAGACGGCGTGCAGATCAGCACTTCCGCCGCCAAGTCCTGCAGCAGCATTATCTGACGCGGTGTATTGCCCGCCGCGGCCGGCAGGATTCCCGCTCCGACTTTTTCCACCCCAAAATGCAGCCCGAAACCGCCCGTAAACAACCCGAATCCAAAAGCGATGTGTACCAGATGATTACTGCGCAATCCCCCGGCCACCAGAAATCGAGCACACAAATTAGCCCATCTTTCGCGGTCTCCGACGGTGTACGCGACAAACGTCGGTTTGCCTGTCGTTCCTGAAGAGCCGTGAATTCGCGAAATCTGTTCTCGCGGCACCGCCATAAAACCCAACGGATAATGTTGACGTAAGTCTTCCTTGTTAGTAAACGGTATCCGCCTTAGATCGTCCAGTGACTTTATCGAATCAGGCGAAAGCTTATTTTCCGCCAACACTTTTTTGTAAAAAGGAACATTCGCAACTTGTTCCAGAGTCTGTTTCAACCGTTCCAGTTGCAATTTGCTTAATTGCTCGCGCGACAGCGTTTCATCCTGTTCCCAGATACGGTTCTCAAAAGCAAAAGTAGTCATGTTATTTTCTCAAAATCATAAGAAGCGGTAATTTGTCCCAGCCGCTCGAATATCAGTGGCAATCGACCAACCGCTCGCAAATCAGCGGTAACCATTTTCATGGGTTTGACCGATCAACCTTCGACCCGTTGGCAAACTTCTTCGCTGGACAGAATTTTTAAAGCTTTTTGCTGCAAAAGTTTTACCGCAGTATCCGGGTCCTCAAACCGAAACACGATAATCGCCTTATTTTCGCGACGGAATGTAAAAGCGTACATGTATTCGATATTCAACTGAGCTTGTTCCATGACCTGTAGAACATTTTGCAGGCCGCCGGGTTTATCCTCAACTTCCACTGCTACCACTTCAGTGACATTAACCACGCACTGGGCCTTTTCCAGAGCATTCTTAGCTTTTTGCCAGTCGGGAACTATCAACCGTAAAATCCCAAACTGTTCCGTGTCAGCCAGTGAAATCGTCAAAATGTTGACACCTGCGTCTGCCAAAACCTTGCACGGCTCGCTCAAACGTCCAGGTTTGTTTTCCAGAAAAACGGATAATTGATTCAGCTTCATGGAGGCTCTCCTTTCACGCTGTTAGTTGTGCCTTTGGATATTTCCCATATCTGTCCGGTTTCCAAGTTCTGATGAACGAACCGGGTTTACTTTTACATTTCTCTTTTATCGATCAGCCGTTTGGCTTTACCTTCGCTTCGGGCGATCGTGTGCGGCTCTACCAGTGACACCTTGGCACGAATGCCGATTATGTGCTCGACAGACTTGCCCAGTTTTTGTTGTAAACCCTCCATCGCTCCGATCTTATCGCTGAACAAGTCAGCAGTAACTTCGACCTGGACTTCCATATTGTCGAGTCCTTTGGCCCGCGTCAGAACAATTTGATAGTGTGGCAGCGTTCCTTCCACCGCCAGCAACGCCTCCTCGATCTGTGACGGGAAAACATTTACCCCGCGAATGATAAACATGTCGTCACTACGCCGCCCGATCCGGGCTATCCGACGCACGGTTCGTCCGCAAGGACATTGTTCTGTCATCAACCGGGTAATATCACGGGTGCGATAACGGATCATCGGCATCGCCCATTTACTTAGCGTTGTAAAAACGAGTTCACCCTCGGTACCGTCCGGCTGCGGATCACCGGTCTGCGGATCGATAATCTCAGGGTAGAAGTGGTCCTCAAAGATGTGTAAGCCCTCCTGAGCGCAACACGCGCTAGCCACACCCGGGCCGATGATCTCCGAAAGTCCATAAATATCGTAAGCCTTGATTCCGCCTTCTTCCTCGATACGGACCCGCATGTTTTCGGTCCAGGGTTCCGCCCCAAATATCCCGGCTTTCAACGGTAACGCTTTGAAATCAATTCCCATTTCCCCGGCCCGTTCGATGATATGTAGAAAATAACTCGGTGTACAGCAGATTGCTGTTACGTTGAAATCCTTGAGCACCATAATCTGCCGTTCGGTATTTCCGCCCGAAGTAGGTATTACCGTCGCGCCCAAAGCTTCCGCTCCGTAATGTGCTCCCAGACCGCCGGTGAACAACCCGTAGCCGTATGAATTCTGAATTATATCGCCCTTGCCCAGTCCACATGCTGCAAAAGTTCGCACCATCACGCTGGCCCAGACATCCACATCTTGCTGTGTGTATGCCACCACAATCGGCTTGCCCGTCGTCCCGCTCGAAGCGTGCAGACGAACAATATCACTCATCTCGCTGGCGAACAGGTCAAACGGATAAGTGTCACGCAGGTCGGTTTTTATCGTAAACGGCAGCTTCGCGACATCATCCAGACTTTTAATATCCTCCGGTTTTAAAGACCGCTCCTCCATCCGTTTGCGAAACAGTTCCACCTTTTCGTAAGCCCGCCGGACTATGGCCTGATAACGAGCCAGTTGCAATTGACGCAGTTGCCCAACCGGCAGAAAATCCATCGCACTATTGGGATGAAATACATTAGACGTACATTTAACATCACTCATAGACAATCTCCTCTTGAGCAAAAAAACCGACTAGTTTAGCCTTGCCGAGCCTGTCGGCCCAACGCAAAGGCCTGATCGTTTATCTCATGAAGCTTCTCGGACAGATTGCCGTGAATGGCATCTTTCCAGGTTTTCTCGTCTATTTCCAAATAACTACTCAATACCCCCAAAAGCGCCACATTAATACTCCGTTTGTTCGGTAACTGGCTGATATCTATCGAATCCGGCGTAATCAGCACCCCGTTCGGTTTTAGCATCGCCCGGTTATTCTCAACCTGATCCGGTGACAGCACTATCAGATAATCCGCTTTGCCCGAAGGTACCATTGGGCTGAAAACTTCTTCGCCGAACCGCACATCACTGCTTACCGAACCGCCGCGTTGGCTCATCCCGTGTATCTCGCTCTTTTTTACGTCGTGGCCGGTCGCAAATGCCGCCTCTGACATAATGTCCGACGCTTTGAGTACTCCCTGACCGCCCAGTCCCGCAAAAACAACATTAGTTACTTTATTTTCTTTCATGACTGTCACGCTTGATTGGCTTTTTCTTCGTATTGTTTAATTTTTTTAGCCGCCAGCAGGCACGGCCGCCTGGTAATGATCAGAGTCGGATCCTCACATTCCAGGCTCTCCACCAGTATCTTTTCAAGATCCGCCATATTCTTAAAGGGATCTACTACGAACACCCTTTCGATACCAATCGCGTTAGCCAGCTTTTCGTAATCCAACTGATGTGTTGGCTGATGGTTCAGCGTCCGCCCCGTTCCGGGATGTTCCTGTAAACCAGTCATGGCTGTTGTGCTGTTGTCCAGAATCATCAAAACATGTCCGGTTTTCGGCTGGTTGTACATCATTTCCACCATACCCGTAATCCCGCTGTGCACAAAAGTGGAATCACCAATAACACTTACCACTTTCTTGGCCTGTTCATCCGGCAAAACATGACGCAGCCCCAGCCCTACCCCAATGCTCGCTCCCATGCACACGCAACTGTCCATCGCTTCAAACGGCGGCAGCACTCCCAACGTATAACAACCAATATCACCCGCCACAATGCACTCGTGCTTACGCAGCGTTTCAAAAACATTGCGATGGGGACATCCCACACAAAGCTGCGGGGGCTTGCCCTTGGGCGGGGCCGCTTCGGGCGTGTTATCGCCGGCCAGAATTCGTTTTACCCGTGCCACATTCAGCTCACCAAACCGATATATCGGATCCTTGTCTTCCACTTCCATTCCCGCTGCCCGGATGCACTGGGCCAGAAAAGGATCCCCCTCTTCGATCACTATACACCGCTGCACACTATCAACAAATTTCCGAATCTTCTCCAGCGGCAACGGATAAGTTATCGTCAACTTTAAAATACTCGCCTCTGGTGCCGCCTCCCGAACATGCATGTAACTGATTCCGCTGCAGATTATCCCCAGCGTTTTATCTTTTTCGGAAACTTCATTAAGGGCACAGCTTTCGTTCCATTTTTCAATCTCTGCCAGTTTAGCCCGCAGCTTCCGATGCGCCGGCCGCGCGTAAGCAGGAATCATCACTCGCCCCGCCACGTCCCGCTTGAAGTGCGGCACCTCCGTCGGTAAATTTTTTTTGCCCGGTGTAACAATTGTCTTGGAATGACAAACTCTGGTCGTCATCCGCAAAATTACCGGCACCTGCCACCGATGCGAGATTTCTAATCCTTCCCGCAGCAAATCATAAGCCTGCTGAGAATCCGAAGGCTCCAGAACCACCACGCCTGCTGCTCGTCCATAGTGCCGGTTGTCCTGCTCGTTCTGACTCGAGGCCATCCCCGGATCGTCCGCCGAAACAATCACTAACGCGCCACTGACACCGGTATAGGCCACCGTGAACAGCGGATCCGCTGCTACGTTGAGTCCCACGTGCTTCATCGTTACCAGCACCCGAGCCCCTGCGAATGCCGCTCCGATCCCCACTTCCAGCGCTACCTTCTCGTTTGGTGCCCATTGCGCCTTGCCGCCCAGTAGGGAAAAATTTTCCAGAATTTCCGTCGAAGGTGTTCCTGGGTAACCGGTTCCCAGACCTACTCCGCAATCCAGAGCCGCCCGCGCTACTGCTTCATTGCCGCTTAATAGTAATTTTTCGGTTTCAATCATATAATCACTCAAAATTCAGGTTATTTTTACATTCCAAGCGGAGTAACACGCCAAAGCTTGATGTAGGCATGTTTATCACCTTTGCCAATTATCATCCCAACGCGATTCCGAAAACACCAATTGCCCCAAAATTAAAAGGGGCAATCGTACAATTAGATTGTACAGGATTGCCCCTTGAAATCAAGGCTATATTTACACCAATATCAGAACGTCAACATCAACTCATAACGCAACCATATCGTAATGTCGCGATTTTGTTGGGAATAGTAATTACCCGGGAAGAGGAATTCGCCCAGAATATGCCCGGAAATGTATTTGGTGTATTTGTAATTCAGCAGCACCGTAAGCAACTGACCACGGAAAGAGCCGCTGTCGCTGTAATTGATAAAGGTTGGGTTGTCTTTTCGGGTATTTTCGTCGGCAAACAAAAGGTTGTAATATGTGCTCAGCTCAGTTTTCTTGGTGGGATTGAATTGCCAGCCGGCGAAAACCCGATGCAAATTGGTCGTCTCAGCAACTCGAGTTTCCATGGCGTAGGTGTAAATATACATCTCACTCCATTGAGGCCACCGTGCCCACAGCGGATCAAACGCTTCGATAGTATCGGTACCCGGATCGTCCCCGCTGAGATATTCATAACCACAGTGCAAACGGTTGTTCCATTTGTCATTAACATGATAACTCAGACGACTGTTGAATCCAAAAGCACATAGGTCTTCATAATTTTTCTTACCGGTTTCCTGGGCAAACTCTCCCCGGTATTTCCAGTGATCATCCAGATCGCCCGCCAGGCGAGCACCCAGTGCATAGGTGTGTCCGTCATTCGAAATCGGTCTGTTATTCACTTCTCGATCATGTTTCCAGATGAAATAACCGTCTAATTGACTTTTCGGTACCAGCGACTTGTTGCTCGCGTATAAAATAATCCCACGTTCACCTTGATCGGTCAGGCCAAAATCATTTTCACTATCACAGAAAGGCTCAATCGTTTTGTCTGCACCAGCCCATTGGTCTATATAAATCAAATCCACGTTCGTTTTGGCGTCTTCCATCTTGTACGTTAAACGTGCCGCGTCAAAGAAAATCGTCCGGGATCCGTCATTGGGCGTTCCGTCCAGTACCAGCCAACCGTTACCCAAAATTATATCCTGACGACCGACCTTGATATCCAAAGGCATATCAAAGGCGTTCGACCATTTCACGTTCATTTTGTCAAACAATGCCTCGTCGGCATCCACGCTGGACGGATGGGCATACGGACCATCCTGCGGTTTGCACCATTCACGCCATTCCCAGGCCAGCCGGGTGTTAATTTCCAGATTCTCCACCGGTGTAAACGTGCCCCATAACCGAGAACGATAACGTTGGAAATGCCATTCGTGACCGGGCATGCTCTCGTTTAAATGAAACAGATTATCCGCCCAGATCTCCCGTAAACGCTGGTCAAATCCCCACTTAAACCACGGTGTCGGATTCTTGATCCGTTGAACCATCTCATCAAATGATTCACCTGATTTTCCGGTATTATCCGAAGAGTTCTCCTCCGCCGCCATCGCCGTCAGGGCCAGTCCCCAACTCAGCATTAAACCTGCCAAGATAATCTTCGTCCATCTAGCCTTTTGCATAACTTCCTTCCTTTCATAAACAACATAATAAAACAACTAAAACTCTTTTCGAAAAGTACTTACAATCTATGTAAAAACCGGATTAAATTTTCATCGAGGATAGTTTTATACTGTCATTTAAAACATTTGTCTAGGTGTTCTTTTTCCGGAGCTTTTGTTGCCAGGCTTACCAGAATAAACACCAACACACTGATCGGTAACGCAATTACCATCGGATCCACCACCGGCCAGTTGTGATGCCCATCCAGAATACTCGTCTTGCCATCGGTAAACTTCTGAACCAGACCGATTGCTCCGGCTTCCTGGGCCTTGACAAACAGAAGCCAGAACGATGTTACCACAAAGCCCACCAGTATTGACGCCACCGCACCCTGCCGGGTAGCTCCCTTAAAAAACAGCCCGCCAATAAACGCCGGCAAAAAAGCCGATGCGCACAAACCAAAGAATATCGCCGTAAATCGAGGAATCGCCGTACTCTCCCTGCCGTAATAGCTGAACAGCACTGCTATAACTATCCCGACTATAATCCCGATTCGCGTAATACCAATGCTATTGCCTGACGATCGCGATAGATTTTCATAAACATCCCGACCAATACTTGTTCCAACCGCGTGAAACTGACTCGACAACGTACTCATCGCCGCCGCCAGCAGGGTCAGCAAAAACAATAAACCAAACCATGGCGGCATCGCCGAGGTAATGTATGTTGGAATAATCTTTCCCGAATCACCTTTCGCATATACGATCGAAATACTTCTCCCTTTCACCAGCGATACTGCTTGGCCGTCAACTTCCATTTGGCCCACATTGGTTTCTTCTGGAATTAACACCACTGGAGCCTGCTTGCCCTCAACATCCGCCCATTGGCCGTTATCATTTTTTGCTACTATCTGAATAACCGCCTGGTTTTTTGCCGGATTGAGCTCGGCCACTACTCTGCCCGTCATCGCCGGACCGTGCTGGGATAAATAAGCGTTTGATAAACTACCCACTGTAAACGCCACACCGGTCATAATCAGAATAAACACTCCGCCAACCAGCACCGCACGGTTCAACTCTCGCTTGGACTTTACCGTCATGAAACGCACAATCAACTGCGGCTGCGCTAACACTCCAATTCCAACTCCCAGCGTTATCGTCGAGAATACTATCCACCATAAATTATATTTCAAATCACCCCAGCCAAACTCCGGCGTCGCCGTCCAACCCGCAAAACCGATTGCCTTGAGCTTGCCCGGCGCCAAACCCGACAAATCAGACAGCGATTTATGCGCCTCGGTTATCCCGCCCAACTTACTGTACGTAAATACCAACAAGATTATCATCCCAATAAACATAATCGAACCCTGCAAGGCGTCCGTGTACATTACCCCTTTAAGTCCCCCCATAATCACATAAGCCGCGATTATCACACTGAACAGCAGCAAAGCCACCGAATAATCAATATTGAACTGTGCCCCAATGAACAAACAAGCGCCAATCAATACCGCCGATGCATAGAGCGGAATAAACAGAAAAATCACCAGTCCCGAAAATACCTGGATAAACTTACTTTGATAGCGACGCCCCAGCAGTTCCGGAAATGTATGCGCATCCAGATGATGCCCCATTCGCCGTGTCGGACCTGCGAAAAATACAAATGCAATAAATATCCCAACAAAAATATTCAAAAATGTCAACCACAGCAGGCTCATCCCGAACAAACCCGCCGCTCCTCCAAATCCCACAATCGCACTGGTCGAAATAAACGTCGCTCCATAGCTCAACGCCATAATAAACGGATGTACCTGGCGACCAGCTACCAGATAATCTGTCGCCGACTTTGTCTGCCTGAAGCCTAGATACCCCAAATATCCAACCACCAGCAAATATAGTAATACTACAATAATTTCGCCTAGACCCACAGCTTGTGCCAGCATAATAGTCTCCTGTATATTAAGGATTTTTTTTGATAAGTACTCTGATTAATTATCCCTTGGCTTTATTGCCGGTCACGCTTGCCCCACTCCATTCAAAAATTTTTCAAGCAGCCAAAACAAAGCCGGTTTAACCGATTTGGCGGACTACATTTCTTCCTCGACCTTTTTTTCTTTCTCGGCCCAGCGAACGTCATCCGGTTCAACCTTGGTATCCCCCCGGTTCCAGTTCAACACCCCGTAAACTACACACAACAACGTACTGGCAAGGCATAACATATAAGCCAGCGCTACCCACTTGTCTTCAATACCTAAAAAACCAAGCATAAAGTATCTTCCTTTCACGGTCCCTAATAAAACACGTCATAAAATTAAGGTCTTGAACTATGGATCCAGCCCAAAAATCATTTTCTTAGTGCGAATTAGTTAAACGACCGCTTTTATGAGAGATTTGGGTTATGCACATACAACCATGCAAAACACCAACTAGAATTTTTTGATTCAATGATTAGAATTAAGAAAAATAACTTTGACCGTATATATGGGTTGAATCATAACAGTCTAAACGATCGTTTACAACATTAAATCGGTATTACACCTGTCATAAAGCCAGAATTTAACAGTTTTTAACAAAAATTTACCCATTTTCGCCCCCGGGTAGGTCTTGGAAATTAAAGCGGATACCGAAACGACTATAAATACTTTATTTAAAAGGCTTTACAATACTAAAAATTTTCATCCGTCATCTACCCTTCCGCAAACCTTTCGCCAATACCTTCATATTCTTCAAAAATGACGCCTGCGTCAAAAGTCGTTCGCCACAAAAACCATTATAATAT
>JAFGSR010000163.1 GCA_016934515.1 Sedimentisphaerales bacterium | reverse complement strand
TTTTTACCACTACAATCATCGGAAGGTTGGTATTTTTCTGTTTATGATTCATGGCTTTTGGTCGCCTGAAAAGTGCGAAAGTTCACAATTGAATGCAGCAGTTAATTGGAAAAAAAGGTTGTCCAAATGTTGAACGAGAAAAAGGTTAAATATTTGGTGGTATTGTCGTTATGGGGTTTGCTGTTGGTGGGTGGTTGTGAGGGGGCAGGTGGGATTGGCGGGAGTGGTGGTATATCGGATAGGCAGCCGGCGTTTTGGGTGAGCAAGGTTCATTTGCAGAAGTCATTCACGGCGGTCAAGGCGGAGAATGCGTCGTTGGGGTTGCCGAATCGGGTGGAAGCTTATGTGGAATTGAAGGATCAGTTTGGTGATCCGATAAAGGCGTTGGGCGAATTTCGTTTTGAGTTGTTCCAATATCGTCCGGCGTTAGCTGATCCGCGGGGCAAGCGTTTTGGTGAGGGTGGGATTCAGGATGTGAATCTGGGGGCGGTCGAGGAAAATCAACAGCACTGGGACAGTATCAGCCGGAGCTATCGTTTTGATTTGCGACTGCCGGAAGAAGCGGCCAATTTGAAGAAAGTGGTGCTGCAGGTTACTTTTGTTGGTGGGCCGGATTATCGGGTGCGGGATATTCTGGTGCTGGAGCGTTAAAGGGGCCATTTGAAGAAAGCCTGAAGCCTGAAGCTTGAAGATTGAAGCCTGAAGATTGAAGAGAAATCCTAAACTCTAAATCCTAAACAAATTCAAATTACCGAAATTTCAAAATTCAAAACCGAAGACCGCAGGGGTAATAAATTACCCACCCTTTCCCTGCTGGGGTGAAAAATATAAATCAAGGGGGATTGTTGTTTTGGGTCATCGTTGGTGGAGGAAGTGTTGATTTAAAGCAAAGGCTGTGGGGATCCGGAAAAAAAGCAGATACGATTAGATTTCAATGATAATCAATCCTAAACCAAGAGATTATGGGTAAGTTCTGATAATGGTGAAATGGAGTAGATGTTGGGCGTAACAAGTCGTTGCAGGCGTTATAAGCGTTAATATCGGCAGGGGTGATAATGATGAGATTGGGGGAAAGTTGGGGGGATTATTATCGGCGGGCAGATAGAAAGAGGGGGATTTTCTGTATGGCATATACTTTGCGTAATTCATATTTCAGTTGCACCGGTATCGGTGCGGAAATCTATTGAGAGAGAGTTCATTTTTTTGGGAGATTTAGATGAGTAAAGAACGTCTGGTTTTGTTGTCGAGTTTGTTAGTGGCATTTTTGGTTAGCGCTGCCGGGGCAAGCTATACTTATGTTCCGAGCAGGTCTGATTTGTGGGACCTGGATCATAACAAATATTATGTTTGCAAGATCGACGATTTTACGACTCCCGGGCCGGGGCACAGCATTAGCGGTGCGACGCTGACGATTGACAACATTAATAACTGGGACAACAACACCAATCATCTATATATTCACTTGTTAAGCGGGGATGATTTTGAGTTGGGTAACAATCTGGTTTCGGCGCCGTTCCCGGCGGGTTCGACGGCGACGATTTTTGTAGGTACCGATGGTGAGGGGCAATCAGATAACGCGGCGAATTATGACGGGATTTATCTGGATACTTATATTGACACAAACGGCGGCGGTGGCGGTGCGACAGAAAACTATGTATACCACTTTACGGAACAGGATCTGGCAGCGTTGAGCAGTTATGCCAGTGACGGGGTATGTGGATTGGCATTCGATCCGGACTGTCATTATTATAACGACGGTGTTAAACTTGAAATTACGACGGTGCCGGAGCCGGCGACGATGGTGATTCTGGCTTTGGGTGGATTGCTGTTGCGGCGAAGGAGCGGCGAAATTAAATAGTTTAACGAAACAATCTAAACTCTTCTGAAGATTATAAATCCCGCATATAAATGTGCGGGATTTTTTTTGCGCGAAACAAGGGTCCGATAAGGCTGGGGTGGATTCCGAATTTGGCAGATGTAAGACGTGTGCAGTTTGTGAAGATTTTGCAGGGGCGGAAAAGTGGAGAATTTTTTAAAAATAGAGAATTTTTCTGGGACTGTATTTTATACTTGAAAATGCAGGGTAATGCCTAAAATCAGGCAAATCAACGCTAAGCCGGGGGGGCGGGAGATTTTGGGGCAGGCAGTCAGCAGGTTTTTTTTTGCTAATCAGTAACAAAGGGAAAAATAAGAAAGTTTTCCCGAAGCGAAGGAGATTTGCTATGGCTAGAAAAGTTATGGTTATGCTGGTCGCGGGGGTGATGATTATGGTAGTAAGCGTGGGATTGGTTCAGGCCCGGAGTCCGGTTGCGCTAGCGGACAGTGCAATCAGCAGCACTGTGGATTTGGTCGATAAATTTGTGGTCAATACCCAAGCAGATGCGCTGGATAGTATTGCTAAAATTGACGAGTATCTGGCCAGCGGAGATGTGGCGAGGGCGGAAAAAACTGCTGACAGTACGATCACCACTATTCGGCGCGTGAGGCAGAGATATATAAATCGGATCAACCGCATTTGTAATTCGGCGTATCTGAATTTGATTAAGATGGGACAGAGTGAACTGGCTCTGGACGTTGAATATGCCCGGCAGGCAGCATTAATCGAGTTGATGGATGTGGGAGATTATGCCATCGACCAGATTTACGCTGCTTTGGACGGCGGAATGAACGAATGATCTGAGGAAGTTGTAGAAAAACTTTTCATTTCACAACTAAACAACCAGGTCTGGAAACAAATCTACACGCAAGGACAAGGAAGAGTTACAAATGTTGAAAAGGCATAAAAAATTGTGTCGCGGGGGCACGTCATTAATATCGGTGTTTTTCGTGACGTTATTTGGGGTGCTGTCAATTTCATTTGTCGCGATGAGCAATACCAATGTGCAAATGTCGCGTAACCACCGGGACATGAGTCAGGCACAGTTGGCGGCGGAGTCGGGGCTGGAGTATGCTCAGTGTATTTTTCAGAGGTACATGGCAGTAGCGACCGGTTTTTATACGCCACAGATAACTGATTTACAGGCAGAATCGGTGTTTGATGAATTTGCTGCGTTTCTGGACAGCGAGTTATCCTATCAGGGAGCGATCAATTATGAAGCGGTAAGTCCTGTGGTGAATTTTACCGAGGGCGGTTATACCGGCAAAGAAGTAACGGTGCCGGCGGTAGCGATTGACTCGCAGGTACCAGCCAATTTTACTTTGCATTTTCGGCAGTTTGACGACGATCCGCATACTCTGGAAGTAATAAGCACAGGAACGAAGGATGGTATTATACGAAAGGTACGTTTGACGTATCGGATTGAGAAGGATACTTTTCTGTTGAATTACGCGATGATGAGCGAGAGTCGAGTGATTATTACCGGAGATACGACGGTTGAAGGTGATATTTTGACTATGTGGGATGATGCGATGACGGCGCCGCCGATTACGCTGGCGGGCGAATCTACCGTTAACGGGACGCTGGGAGTTACTATTGATGAAGCGGAGTGGGACGGCAACGAGGTGGAAGGTAACAGCGAAGGTATTATCTACGACCAGCCGGAAATCGATATGGGCTACAGTGATTTTGATACGACATTTTATTACGAACAGACCCATGCAATTACACCGAATTTTGCCATTGGTCAGATAGCGGAATATTTCCCTCATGCGCCGGACAATTACGCTCTGCCGGCGGATGCTTCCAGCAGCAAAGTGCTACGCAAAGTTTATGAAGGGAACACTTTTACTAACCGTCAGGTATCAGCGGGTAATGACACGCTGTTTCGCAATTGTACTTTTGAAGGGATTTTGTATATTGGTTCGACCGGCGGCGGTGATGCCACCAATAATGTCCGCTTTGAGAACTGCAACTTTAATGGAATAATTGTAACGTCGGTGCCGGAGGTATTTAATGAGGAGACCTGGAAGAAAAATGTGCTGTACTTTACCGGGAATAACACCTTCAACAACGTGAGTCAGTATCCGGACACTTCGATTTTGGCGCCTAATTTCAACGTGAATATCGGGGACACTCAATCGGCGGACGATGCGATCGATTGCACGTTGACGGGTCTGGTGGTGGGCGGTGTGGTCGATGTGCGGGGTAATGTGAATGTAGAGGGAACGATTTTGTCGATTGGAGATCCGGGCGAGAGCTATTACGCCAACCAGATCGCAACGAACCTGGGATTTTCGGATGAAAACGGTGAGTCAGGCACTACGAATCCCGGCGGGACCATCAGTGTCAGGCCGCCGGAGGAAAGCATGCTGCCTTATGGGGTGCGTACCGATACGTTGATTCTGCCTAATCCGAATTCTTATAATGAATTGTAAGATGCCAAGGTTTTCAGGATGATTAATCCCGTACACAAGTGTGCGGGATTTTTTTGCGCCAAACATGCTGATTTTTTAAGTGAGTGATTTTTTAATTCTGTGCTTTTTTATTGAGGATGGCTTCGATTTCGTCCATGGTGCGGTTCATGGCGGTCATGGTTTTTTGGAAGGGGTCTGGGGTGGTCATGTCCACGCCGGCATTTTTGAGGATTTGGATGGGGTAGTCGCTGCCGCCGGCGGAGATGAATTTCAGATAGTTTTCGACGGCGCCGGGTTCATGGGCGAGGACTTTTTCGGCGAGTGCGGTGGAAGCGGTGAACGACGTGGAATACTGATAGACGTAAAAGTTGTAGTAGAAGTGAGGGATATAGGCCCACTCGACGGTGTAAAGATCGTCGATGTAGCAGACGTGCTGGTCGTGTCCGTAGTAGGTTTTGAGGATTTTGCCGTATTCTTCGGTGAGCACGTCGCCGGTGAGGGGTTGGCCGCTTTCGGCAAGTTCGTGGATGCGTAATTCAAATTCGGCGAACTGGGCTTGGCGGAAAACGGTGCCCTTGAGGCCATCGAGGTAGTTCATCAGCAGGGAGAGTCGGGTATCGTCGTCTTTGATTTCGCGGAGCATTTTGTCGATGAGCAGGGCTTCGTTGAAAGTGGAGGCGACTTCGGCGACGAAGATGGAGTAATCGGCGGTGGGGAAGGGTTGGGTTTTGTTGGAGTAATAGCTGTGCATGGTGTGGCCGAGTTCGTGGGCGAGAGTGCTGACGTCTTCGTAGGTGTCGTTATAGTTGAGCAAGATGTAGGGGTGGACGTCGTAAGCGCTGCCGTTGGAATAGGCGCCGGCGCGTTTGCCGGGGGTGGGATAGACGTCGATCCAGCGGTTTTTGAAGGCCTGGTCGATGACGCGGACGTAATCGGGGCCGAGGGGTTTGACGGCGTCGAGGACGAGGTCCCGGGCTTGGGCGTAAGTGAATTTGAGATCAACGTCTTTGACGACGGGGGCGTAAAGGTCGGAGTATTTGAGGGTGTCCACGGCTAGCATACGTTTTTTGATTTTGAGGTAGCGGTGGAAGGAATCGAGGTTGTTGTGGACGTTTTCGATTAGCTGAAGGTAAACATCGGTAGGGATGTTGTTTTTGTCGAGTGCGCTTTCGAGGGAGGAATTGTAGTTGCGGGCGTGGGCGTAGAACATGTCTTTTTTGACCTGGGCGTAAAGCTGGGTGCCAAAGGTGCCTTTGAATTTTTCGAAGGATTTCCAGAAAGCCTGGAAGACGGCGTCGCGGTCAGAGCGGTTCTGGAGGACGCGATAGCGGGCGTAGCCGGCTTTGTCGAGGGTGGCGGCGGTGCCGTCGCTGAGGGTGATTTCGGGATAGGGCAGTTCGGCGTTGCTGAAGACGGAGAAGATTGAATAGGGGCCGTCGGAGAGCAGGCCGGTGAGGGCGATGATTTTTTCTTCTTTTTCGGAGAGCAGGTGTTTTTTGGTGCGGAGGATGTCGTACAAAGTCATTTTGTACGGTTTTAGGGCGGGCTTTTCGGCGATGAAGCGGTCGATGGTTGGTTTGTCGAGGCGAGCCAGTTCCGGGCCGATGAAGGAGGCTTTGGAGGAGAAATCGGTGCTCAACTGTTCGAGTTGTTGTTTCATGGCGAGGTTTTTTGAAACGCGGAGGTCCAGGTCGGATTTCATGGAGGCGTAGCTGGACAATCGGCCGAATTCGCGGGAGATTTTGCTGTTGAGTTCCAGGCAGGCAAGCAGTTGATCGGCAGAGGTGGTGAGTTTGCCCTGGAAGTTCAGGACCTGGTCGAATTGAGCGGTTACATCGTTTTTAGCTTGTTCCCAGGCCTGGTCAGATTCGTAGAGGTCTTGCAGGTTCCAGGTGTCCTGGGGGGCGATTTCTGATCTCTGGCGGGTCTGGGCGGAAGCGGGGGTTTGTGAAAAGGCGATTAACAGACTCATCAGGATTAAAACACTTGCAAGTCTTTTCATTTTACAACTCCTTGGCGGGTGATTGTTAGTTTTCGTTTTTATCGTTCAGCTATGCTAAAATGCGGGGCTTGAATTGTCAACGGATTATGTTATGTTAATTCGTAAGCGTTCAGGGTTTTAGATTCATCGTGATTTTAATGACGAATGACGAAACCAGAATATCGAATCAATGACGAATGACGAATAACGATCCGGAAGGGATGCGCTTATGTCAGAACAATTTGCTAATTCGAGTGAGGTGATTCAGGATTTGATGCGGAGCTATCAGTCGGCTTGTGTGTTGGCGGCGGGTGCGGAGTTGGATGTTTTCAGCGTGCTGGGCGAAAAGGGAGGGACGGTGGAACAGGTGGCGGGCGGGACAGGTTCTGATATTCGGGGGATGAGGATTTTGCTGGATGCGTTAGCTGCGTTGGGGCTGCTGGAGAAGCAGGGGGAGATTTACCGGGTGCCGGGGGATTTGGCGGAGTTGTTGACGGAGAGTTCGCGCGGGAATATTTTGCCGGCGATTCGTCATCAGGCGAACTGTTTGCGGCGGTGGTCGGAACTGGCCCGGGTGGTGCAGACCGGCCAGCCGGTCGAAAGGATGCCGAGTGTTCGCGGCAAGCAAGCGGACCTGGCGGCGTTTATCGGGGCGATGCATAATTTTTCGGAACCGATGGCGGATGCGCTGGTGAGGCAGGCGGGTTCGGAGCAGTTCCGGTGCGTGCTGGATATCGGCGGGGCATCGGGGACGTGGACGAAGGCTTTTTTGCGGGCATTTCCAGAAATGCAGGCAGTGATTTTTGATCTGCCGGAAGTGATACCCATGGCGGAAAAGCGGATGGCGGCTGAGGGGTTGGCTGAGCGGATTCGACTGGTGGGCGGGGATTATAATGTGGACGAGCTGCCGGAGGGTGCGGATTTGGCGTGGCTAAGCGCGATCGCTCATCAGAACTCGCGCGAGCAGAATCACGAGCTTTACCGGAAAATTCATAAGGCGCTGAATGATGACGGCGTGCTGGTGATTCGTGATGTGGTGCTGGACGAATCGCGAACCACACCGAGAGGCGGAGCACTATTCGCGGTGAATATGCTGGTGGGAACCGAGGGCGGCAATTCCTATACGTTAAAGGAATACCAGGAGGATCTGGCCGAGGCGGGTTTTGCGGAAGTGACGCAACTTCAGCAGGACGAGTTTATGAACTCGCTGGTAAGGGCGGTGAAGAATAAGTAAACATTAATGGTTTAGATTGACCAATACGTTAATGACTAATGACGAAGCCGGACCCGGCTTCGCGATGGCTACGCCGCGGCAAGATGACGAATCAATGACGAATAACAAATGACGATCTGGAGGAACGAGTCAGGCATGAAAATCTGGCACAGATTGAAGCGGAGATCCGGAACCGGCATATTTGTTTTGCCGGTGCATAATGGAAAGGTTAAGCCATATTATGTCGAGCAAATCGAAAAAATTGGATAAGCCGTTCGAGAAAAAGATTCTGACCAAAGCCAGAAAAATTGCCAATCAATATGAGTTAATTATTTCGTTTGAAGATGGCCACTGGTATGGCAAAGGAATTGAAATGCCGACCGTGTTCGGGGACGGCAAAACTCCTGACGAATGCATCGAAAATACCCGAAAAGCATTTGTTGCTGCGGTTGCTTATTTGCTGGAAACGGATCAAACTGCACCATTGCCAGCCAGTCGCGGTAAACGAACCGAGCAAGTCAATATTCGCCTGACCGCGGAAGAAAAAGCTATTTTAAGCGCGTCTGCCAAATCCAAGGGCTACCGTGGTATCGGGGACTATATCAGAGCAAGTGCTCTTGCTTTCAAGAATTAGCAGTGTCATAGCGGAAGTAATCTTTAACAGGGCACACGCTCTTTCCCTGCTATTGTTTTATTCCCATTCGATGGTGGCGGGAGGTTTGCTGGAGATGTCGTAAACGACGCGGTTGACGCCTCGGACCTCGTTGATGATGCGGTTGGAGATTCGGCCGAGGACTTCGTAGGGGATGTGAACCCAGTCGGCGGTCATGAAATCGGTGGTTTCGACGGCGCGGATGGCGATGACGTTTTCGTAGCTGCGGTCATCGCCCATGACACCGACGGCGCGGACGGGGAGCAGCACGGCAAAACCCTGACCGATGGTGCGGTAGAGTCCGGCAGCGGTGATTTCTTCGAGGAAGATTTCGTCGGCGTCGCGAAGGACACCGAGGCGTTCTTTGGTGATTTCGCCGACGATACGCACCGCCAGGCCGGGGCCGGGGAACGGATGGCGCCAGACCATGGCTTCGGGCAGGCCGAGGTGTTCGCCGAGCACGCGGACCTCGTCCTTGAAGAGGTCGCGGAGGGGTTCGACTAATTCAAAGCCCAGTTTTTCAGGAAGTCCGCCGACGTTGTGGTGTAATTTGATGTTGGCTGCGGGGTTGCCGTCTTTTTTCCCGGACTCGATAACGTCGGGGTAGAGGGTGCCTTGAGCGAGAAATTTTGCGTCGGAGATACGGTTACTTTCATCGCGGAAAGCTTCGATAAATTCGTGTCCGATGATTTTTCTCTTTTGCTGAGGATCTGTAACCCCGGCCAGCCGTTCGAGGAACCGTTCGGACCAATCCACCACGCGCAAATTAAGGTGAAAGTGATCGCGGAAAGTTGATTCGACATTTTCTCGTTCTCCTTTTCGCAAAAGACCGTTATCGACAAAAATGCAAACGAGTTGATCGCCGATGGCTTTGTGGAGCAGGGCCGCAACGACGGAGGAATCGACGCCGCCGCTGAGGCCGCAAATTACGGTGGCTGAGTCAACTTGGGTTCGGATGGTTGAGCAGGATTGTTCGATGAAGTTGCCCATCTGCCAGGTGCCTGAGCAGGAGCAGATGTCGTAGAGGAAATTGCGGAAGATCTGGGAGCCGCAGGGAGTGTGGGTGACTTCGGGGTGGAACTGGACGCCGAAGAAGGGACGGGTTTTGTGTTGGACGACGGCAAAAGGACAGGTGGCGGTGGAACCGAGGGATTTGAACTGGTTGGGCAGTTCATTGACCTGGTCGCCGTGGCTCATCCAGACGACTTTTTCGCCGGAAAGCTGGGCGGTCAGGCTGTCGGAGGTAGTCAGTTGCAATTTGGTGGAGCCGTACTCGCGGGCCTGGGCGGTGGTAACCTGGGCACCGAGCAGTTCGCAGCCGATCTGCATGCCGTAGCAAATGCCGAGGACCGGTACACCCAGCTCGAAAATGTCCGGGTCGCAGCGGGGGGCTTGGGCGCCATAGACGCTGGCGGGACCGCCGCTGAGGATGATACCTTTGAGGTTTTTCTTTTTGAGCTCGGCACAAGGGGTGTCGTAACGCAACAATTCGCTATACACCTGGTGTTCGCGAACGCGACGGGCGATCAGTTGTCCGTACTGACTGCCGAAATCTAAAATGGCTATTGTTTCTTCCTGACCCATTTAATTCCTTATAAGTAATAACCGGGCGGCATCCCGATCTATCGCGGGACGCACATCTTAGGCATGCCACCCTGTCTGATATCAGGTGATCTGTCGCTCAATCTGTTGATAAGCTACCTCTGCTATATTAGCCTGCTTGCCGGCGTGTTCGATGGTCATGTTTACCAGATTGTCGTCCGCGTCCAAATCCACGTAAATATTTTCGTTTATTTCCTTGGTTTGTGCTACCGGATGGTCTGAAAACTCCACCAAAGCTGTATCCGTATCCGTAAAATACTTAATTCTCATAACATTACTCCTGAAAATTACGGTCAAAGAAAGCATTGTGCACGGTTACACCATCCGAAAGCAGAATGACCCGGAGATATTTATTGACTTCTTTGACATATATCCATTTTCGTATTCTGTTGTCTTTCTGCTTTTCTGTTCTTATGGGATTCTCTATGGCGTCCTGAATCCATTTTTCCTCGATACACGAGCGATCCGGCCGGTTTCTTGTATAAAGAAAATATTGGGTAACTTTCATTTCTGTTCCTTCTGACCGATCCGTTCGCATTCCACCATACCGGAAAGTTCCAGGGGGATTTCGTGGGTGGGTTCGGCAATGGGGAACTGGCCGCGGCTGGTTTGGGTTTTCCAGGGTGGATCGAAAGCAGCGGCAACGGGGAGGGCCAGGACGTTGCCGAGAAAAACGATTGGTCCGGCAACGGTATCCAGGGCGGACTCGCCGTCCCAGGTTTTGAAATAGCCATCTTCGCTATCGGCCAGGTAGTGGGGGTCGGTCATGTAAAGGGGGTAATGTTTAACGTCGAGTCCGGCGAAATAAGCGTAGTGTTCGCCCCAGCCGCGGGGGGTGATTTCCGGAGTCCAAGGAGTTTGCTCTTTAGTTGCAGATGATTCCGTTTCGGTTGGGGTGGCTTCTTCGGCAGCAGGAGTGGATTGCGGCTCCGTCTGGGTGGATTCATCGACAGTGACTGGAGTTTGCTGATCCACCGGTTCGCAAGCCTCCATGGTTTGGGAGTCCGAGTCCGCTAATTCGGCCGGGGCCTGGTCAACCGGAGCGGTAGTGGAGCAGCCGGCAACTGCCAGGGTTAGAAAAACCGCGATGATATTAAGGATAATTTTCATATTATTGAATCCTTCCTATTCGCCGGTATCCAACGAATGGTAATTGGGGGCTTCCTGAGTAATGGCGATGTCGTGGGGGTGGCTTTCCAGGACGGTGGCGGAGGTTATGCGGATGAAGCGGGCGTCGGTGCGCAGGGCTTCGATGTTGGGTGTTCCGCAATAGCCCATCCCGGCCCGGAGTCCGCCGACGATCTGATAGACGTATTCAGCGATGGTACCCCGGTAAGGCACACGGCCCTCGACACCTTCGGGGACGAGTTTGCCGGCGTCTTTGGTTTTCTGGCCGTAACGTTCGCCGCCACCGGTAATCATGGCACCGAGCGAACCCATGCCGCGGTATTCTTTGAAGCGGCGGCCTTTGTAGATTACCAGTTTTCCGGGTGATTCGTCGAGTCCGGCGAAAAGCGAACCGAGCATGACGGTTGAAGCACCGGCGGCAATGGCTTTGGTGATGTCACCACTGTGGCGGATGCCGCCGTCGGCGATGACGGGAACGCCGAGTTTGTCGGCTTCGGCGGCACAATCCATGATGGCGGTTATCTGGGGGACGCCCACGCCGGAAACTACTCGGGTGGTGCAGATGGCTCCGGGTCCGATTCCGATACGAATGGCGTCGGCGCCGGCGGCGACAAGGTCTTTTACCGCCTGGGCGGTAGCGACGTTGCCGGCGATGATCTCGATTTTGTAATTGCGGCGGATTTCCTTGACGGTTTCGATTACATTTTTGGAATGGCCATGAGCAGAATCGACAACGACAAGATCGACATCCTTGTTAATTAACTTTTCGACCCGCTCGAAATCGAGCACCCCAACCGAAGCACCGACCCGCAGTCGGCCGCGATTGTCTTTGCTGGCGTTGGGGAACTGATGGATTCTTTCGATGTCCCGCATGGTAATCAGGCCGGCCAGGGAACCATCTTTTTCAACCAACAGAAGTTTTTCCACTTTGTGGCGGTTGAGGATGGCTTCGGCCTCTTCAAGGGTGGTCTGCGGTGGGCCGGTAACCAGGTTTTCCGCAGTCATGACGGATTCGATTTTTTTATCGTAATCTTCCAGGAACTTCAGGTCGCGGCGGGTCAGGATGCCGACGAGTTTTCCGTTATTGACGATGGGCACGCCGGAGATGTTCTGCTCAGCCATGAGTTGGCGGGCGGTGCTGACTTTGTCGGCGGGGCCGAGGGTGACCGGGTCAATAATGACGCCGTTTTCGCTACGTTTTACCTTGTCAACTTCACGGACCTGCTCGCTGATGGAGAGGTTTTTATGAACGATGCCGATGCCGCCTTCCTGGGCCAGGGCAATGGCCAAGGCAGATTCAGTAACCGTATCCATGGGCGAGCTGACCAGGGGGATGTTGATAGAGATGTTCCGGGTAAGCTGAGAACTGGTGTCGGCCTGGCTGGGCAGGAACTCGCTGCGGCCGGGCACGAGAAGCACATCATCAAATGTGATACCTTCGCCGATGATTTTATTATTCATATAAAACCTTCTATCTGCCTGTTAAATAAACATTTACGTGAGGCCAACGCCCTTGCGATATTAACCCTGTAGTTTAGCTGGGGAGTTAGAATTCGTCAAGAAACAATTTTCGCAGCGGTAAAAACGGAAAATATTCTTCCGGCGGGTAAAATTTGCCTAACGGGAAACAACCTTGGCGGGTAAAAATCTGTCCGGCGAAATAAGCCATCCGGCGATTAAAATATGCCTGCTGAGAGATGAAAAATAGACGTCAAAGGGACAGGAAATTTTCCAGAATTTTGGGGCCCACACTGGTAGCGAAGCTTTCCGGATGGAACTGGAGTCCCTCGATATTGAGCTGCTGGTTGCGGATGCCCATGATTTCCTGCTCATCCACCGGGAGCGTTGGAGATGTTCGGGCGGTTATGACAAAATCGCTGTCCAACCCGGTGGTATCGATGACCAGGGAGTGATAGCGCATCGCCTGGAAGGGATTACTCAGGCCGGCGAAAATACCGCGGCCGTCATGATGAATCAGCGAGGTCTTGCCGTGCATGCAGCGTCGGGCCCGGACGACCTTGCCGCCAAACACCTCGGCAATGCACTGGTGGCCCAGACAGACACCCAGGATGGGGATCCTGCCGGCCCAGAAGCAAATGATTTCGTTGCTGTTGTGGGCCTTTTGGGGGGTGCAGGGGCCGGGCGAGATAATGAGGTGGCTGGGGTGGAGCTTTTCGAGGTCACTGCCATGAACAGCATCGTTGCGAAGCACCTCGACCGACGGCTCAGCAGGTAAAACCGCAACCGCCTGGACGAGGTTGTAGGTGAAAGAGTCGTAATTATCAATAATAACCACGCGTTTCATCCAGGCTAATATAACCGCGTCGGCTGGGAAACAGCAATTATTATTCCCAAACTTATCCGGCAAGGTTAATATGGAAGTGGAATTGCGTTTCGCGCGTCCTGATAAACGAGTGAATCGGAGATACCAATCGGAAAGACAGATCAGAGAAACAGGTTAGTTAAGGTGATGTCTTGGTAGAGATGCTCAAGCAAATTTGGAAAGGACATTCACGCTTTTTACGGCTGGTGATGACGCTGGCGGTAATGGCGCTGGTGGTCATCGGGCTGATTACGATTTACGCGACCAGTCCGGGCGACGCCAAAAAGCAGCTGGTCTGGATCGCGCTTAGTCTGGTGGGTTTTGTCGTGGTCAACCTGGTGCATTATCGGGTGCTGGGCCGAGCTGCTTACGGGATTTTTATTTTGTCGCTGGTGCTGTTGACACTGGTGCTGGTGGGCAAGAAACTGGGGCTGACTTCGGTGGTGCCTTCGATCCGGGGTGCGTCACGTTGGATTAATGTTATTCCGGGGTCCGGTTCGATCCGGATTCAGCCATCGGAAATTGCGAAAATCGCTTACATTTTGGCGTTGGCATGGTATCTGCGGCATCGCAGTTCTTACCGCAACCTGACGGGGCTGATCAGTCCGTTCGCGTTATCGATGTTGCCGATGGTGTTGATTCTGCTGGAGCCGGACCTGGGAACGGTGCTGTTGTTTTTGCCGATTCTGTTTGCGATGCTGTTCGCCGCCGGGGCACGGATAAAGCACCTGCTGGCGATTATTATGATCGCGGTGCTCTGTTCGCCGATGTTTTACCTGATAATGAAAGATTACCAGCGTGAGCGGGTGCAGGTTTTGCTCAAGCAAAACTCCGATGACCCCTACTGGTTACGCGGGCCGGGCTATCAGTTGCATCTGTCCAAGATTTGCATCGGTACCGGCGAATTGACCGGGCAGGGATGGAACCTTTCATCTTTTGTGCAGTACAAGCCGCCGCCGGATCGGCACAACGATTTTATTTTTGCGATGATCGCCCATCAATGGGGGCTGTTCGGAGCGCTGTTTCTGCTGATGCTTTACGGATTAATTATCCTGGGTGGGATCGAAATAGCCGCGGGTCAGCCCGATCCCTTTGGGAAGTTGCTGGCGATTGGGATTTCGGCGTTGCTGGCGGCCCAGATGTTCATCAACATCGGCATGACTATGGGGCTGATGCCGGTGACGGGGATGACGCTGCCGTTTGTCAGTTATGGCGGGTCGAGCCTGATTGCCAATTCTCTGGCACTGGGGCTGCTGGTCAATGTCGCCCGGCACAAACCGCGGCAGATTGCCAATCGGCCGTTTGAGTTCGACGACGACTGATAAACCCCAACTCATTTCAGATCACTTTTGATCGAGCTTTCTCTGCCGCAAAGCTTCGTAGAGAATGACGGCGCCGCTGACCGAGACGTTGAGCGAGTCCATCCGGCCCTGCATGGGAATTTTTACCTGACAGATATGCTGTTGCAGCCATGGCGGGGGCAGGCCCTGTTTTTCGCTGCCGAGTACCACCGCGACCGGCACCGTGTAATCGGCGTCGGAGTAATCCATGGTCGCTGCCGGCGAAGACAGAATGATCTGGATTTTGTGATTTTCCAGCCAGGCCACTGCATCAGCCAAGGTGACCGACAAAACCGGCAGGGTGAAGATTGCTCCGAGGCTGGAACGGATAACGTTGGGATTATACAAATCAAGCTGAGCGTCGCAAACCAGCACCGCATCGACACCGACGGCATCGGCGGTGCGCAGCAGCGCGCCGAGATTGCCCGGTTTTTCCAGCCCCTGAACGACCAACAGCAGGGGCTGCGGCGATAATTTCAGATCAGCGAGCGACAAATCAGGTTGCCGGGCGATTGCAACGAGGCCTTCCACCTTTTCGCGGTAGGCTATTCGGGCGTAAACCTGGGGCGAAACCGCGACCAGATCTTGACTGGACGAGATTCGCTTATCGAGATTTTGGCCCGAAGAGATGATGCTGTCGATTTGCTCCTGACAGTTAAAGTGCTGATTGTCGGTGATAAGTTCCGGGCAAAAAAACAACTGCTCAATTACAACACCCCCCTGGACCGCGTGATAGAGTTCCCGGTCGCCCTCGATGAGGAATTGGCCGAGCGTTTCTCTGCTGCGGCGTTTGTCGCGCAAAGTCGCAACCTGGCGAACCAGCGGATTTTTTAAACTCGTAATCAAAAGCTGACCTGTGAATTTGTTTGCTTGGGAACGATCTCTATTTTGCTGCCGATTTGAATTTTTTACAGATTTTCCAGTCGCTGCTGTTTGTCGAATTCGACCATGCCGGCGATGAGATCGTCCATTTCACCCATTATCACTTTGTCCAGGCTGTACAGGGACAGATTAATCCGGTGGTCGGTAACGCGATTCTGGGGGAAATTATAGGTCCGAATCCGCTGCGAGCGGTCGCCGGAGCCGATCATGTTTTTGCGGGTGGCGTCGCGTTCGGCACGTTTTTGTTTTTCGAAATGGTCGAAGATGCGGCTGCGTAAAATTCGCCAGGCTTTGGCACGATTTTTGTGCTGGCTTTTTTCGTCCTGCATACTGACGGTGATGCCGGTGGGAAGGTGTTCGAGCTTGATGGCGGAGCTTACCTTGTTGACGTTCTGGCCGCCGGGACCGCTGGCGCGGGCAACGTGCTCGACCACTTCGTCGGGCTTGATATCCATGTCCACTTCTTCAGGTTCGGGCAGCACCGCGACGGTGGCCGCTGAAGTATGGATGCGGCCCTGGGCCTCGGTTTCCGGAACGCGTTGAACACGATGGCCGCCCCCCTCATAACCCAGTTCCTGCCAGACACCGTTACCCTTGATCCCGATGATAACTTCTTTAAATCCACCCAGCTCGGTCGGCGAAAAACTGATGTTTTCGACCTTCCAGCGGCGTTTTTCGGCGTAACGTTTGTACATTTCGTAAAGATTACGGGCAAACAAAGCAGCTTCGTCGCCGCCGGTACCGGCGCGGATTTCCACAATAACCGAACCAATCACGGCATCATCGGACATCACCAGCATTTCTTTAACTTCATTGAGAATTTGGCTGCTCTGCTGGTCTATACTGGTCAGTTCTTCAGTCGCCATTTGGCGCATTTCGGCGTCGGTCTCCTCGGCGGCCATTGCCTGGGCCTCGGTGCGGTGCTGTTCGAGTTGCTTCCATTTACGAAAACTGCCCACCAACGAACCAAGTCTCCCATGTTCCTTGGCAATTTTGACAATCCGAGACACATCACCGGCAATCTGAGGATCGTTCATCTGGCTTTCCAGTTCGACAAAGCGCTCTTCAAGCTGGGCGAGCTTGGCTAAAACTTTTTCATCTGTAACGGTAAGTTCAACAGCCATAATTTTAAATTCTCTCATTGACCGTGATTACGGAAAACCGTGAAAAAACGCTGGAAAAATAAGCATAAAAAATCACGCTGACCGGTTTAATTTACAAAAATTATCCGGACAGCGTGAATTATCTGTTAAGAAGCTAGGAATTGGATTTTTCTTGAGCGCCGGCAGCTTTGCCGTAGCTGGTGCCATATTTACGCTTGAATTTTTCAATGCGTCCGGCGGTATCGACGTATTTCTGCTTGCCGGTGTAAAAAGGATGACAAGCTGAACAAATTTCCACCGCGATTTTGTCCACCGTCGCCCGGGTGGTAAAGGTGTTACCACAACCGCATTTGACGGTTGCATCAACATATTTGGGGTGAATGCCCTCTTTCATTTTTTTGTACTCCTTATCCGCTATTTTTCAGAGCCAAGTATTGTAACAGCAATTTGCAAAATGTAAATATGATTTTTCCGGAAATCCCGATGCCTCCCAATCGGGGCCCAGTCGTCCATGCGAGCGTAACACCTTACTATGCATGACCTTACGCGCCTTTTGACAAGGCCGGGCTTTGGGCTGGCGATTTACTGAATAATAATATATATTTGTCAGACTATGAAAAATCGGGAATTTTACGCTTTTGGGAGATTGATTTAATGACAAGTTCACCGGCGGTAACCGCTACTTTGCGCTTTTCTTACCAACATTTCGAGACCGAGGGAAAACTGGTCAATACCATCGAGGCCCTGGAGCAAATCAAAGCTAAAAGAGTATGCCTGGGCTTGTCAAACGGGCCGTTGGACCCGGCGGCTGCGAATTTGGAGCTTTTTCAATCGCGGTTGGAACGCGTTCGAAAGGTAATTGCTAAGCTTCGACGCCGGTCCATTCAGACCGAGTTGGTTCTGCCCAGCCTGACCGAGATGAATCCAAAAAGTTCTGATGCTCAGCAACTGCTTAAATCTCTTTATTCACTCGCTCCCCAGACCAAAGCGGCGGTTATCTGGATTGACGATGCTGCAAAATCCCATCATCACAATTTCAACACCCCACAGATGACTAGCTGGTTTCAGACCATTCGTCAATCGGTTCGAAAAAAAAATCCGAAAATCAAGCTGGGTCTGATTGCCGCGGAGCCTGAGCAGTACCTTGGGCTGGATTTAAGCGCGGAGCAACTGGCCCAAATCCTGAGCAGCGGCAAAAAAAGCAGCGATAAAAAAAGCAACAACCAAACTCTGCTGGCTCAGAACCAATCGTTCCGCAACGATTATAACCGAATCGATATTTTACAAACTGCCCGGGAGTTAACCTGGTGCCAGGCTTTGCGGGACCCAGCCGCCCGGTATGAATCAATCGGCCAACTGGGGCAGGATTCCCACTGCACCTTCGGCAAATCTACCGAAGCCACCGAAATGCAGATTAATCTCAATCTGTTGTTCGGCAACAAATCGCTGCTGCTAAATTGTTTCGACTGGACCGGTATCTCGCCGGGAAGCGAAAATCCCTATCTGCACAAATTAATCAATTCCCGCAAGCTCTATCAAAAACTGAGTAATTTTTTGGCGGATCGACCGGAACATTACGGCCTTTGCATTATCGTGCCGGAAAAAGCTCGCGGCAGTTCGGCCCTGGCCAACATCAATCCGTGGTTTACATTGCTGTGGCGGATGGGATTCCCGGTTAAGTGCGCCACGCCAAAATCGGTGAAAAAAATCAGCGATACGGTTTTCATCCTGGCCGGCAACCTGCCCAACCAACTTACCGCTACGCAACTGAAGCACGTTTTTCAGCAAGGAGTTCTGCTGGACGTTGACGCGGCCCAAACCCTGCAGAAAATGGGCCGAAACGATTTTGTAGGCCTGGAAGTGGGTGCCGCTTTGCATGATGTGCAAACGGAAATTCTCTCGGATCAAACCTTCGCCAATCGCCAATACGGCCGCCACACCATCCTCACCGGCAACCTGCCCGTCGGCTCCTGTCGGAAACTGAAACCGATTCACGATCAGGCCCGGTTCATTACCACCATGCAAAGGAAAAATCGCATCCCCAACACCAAGGGCATGATAATTTTTGATAATAACGACCTTAACCACCGCTCGGCGGTACTGCCCTATTCGCTCGGGAACGCTGATCCGGTGTTCTTACTCAACCAGCAAAGGCAGCAGCATTTTCAGGACCTTTTTCAATGGCTCAACCGCGGGCGACTAAACTGCTTTGTGGAAAACGCCCCGGATCTGGTTCCCTTTTACATAACCGACACCGGCAAACGCCGCATTATTATCGCCCTGCTTAATGTTGGTTTCGACTGGGCTATCGATGCTCGCCTGCGCTTGGCCCGGCTGCCCTTTGCCGTCAAACGAGTGCGGGAACTGGACCAGAACGGCAAGTTGGAATCTTATCCGGAACTGAAACTGCAAATCGCTAAGGACTATCAATTCGTCCAACTGCACAGCGACACCGCCGTTCCGCCCATGCAGATAACCATCCTGCTGCTGGAAGGTTAAGGCTGCTGCAGAATTCAAATCGGTTGAAAATTTACTGCTGATTCAGTTAACCATCACCAGAACAATATTCAACCCAGAACATGGTCCGATAAATATTTTTTTCGACTAAACGATATTGAAATGCACCTTTTTTGACATCTTTTCAACCCGGATTGATTTTTTACCGATAACGGGAGAAGAGGAGCTGGTTTTTCCATCTTTACAGGATTATTGACCGATGTCAGCTATCAGCGAAGTAAACAACAATTTGATTCAGGGGCAAATAGCCAGCGCCCAACTGCGCCAGCAGATTGACGTGAAAATCGCCAAAAAAACGCTCGACGCCGCCGAAGTTCAGGGCGAAGCTGTTGTTTCACTGCTCGAGGATGCTGTAACATTCAGTAAACAAGCCAATTCCGCTTCAAAACCCATCCTCACTTTTGGCTCACTGGTCTCCGGACTGGGCCAAAACCTCGACGTTCGCGCCTGAGACTTAATTTCTCTTCCCGACGGTTAATCTTCCCCACCAGAAAAGTGATTTTTACCACTGCGTTCAAATCTTCCCGATTCTCAGAGCTGTTCCTTTTGAAGTTTTTGTCGGGCTGATTGTTCGCGTGTCGCGTAAATCAGCACCGCTGCACTAACCAAAACGGTAACTGTCGCAGCAGCCATTGTGGACCAGGCCGCCGCCGCCAACCCAAAACGACCGACAAATAATCCACACAGCAAAACGTTGACCGCCAAGCCACAGCCCACCGCCAACATCCGGCTCTTAAATCGGTGACAGGCCAAAATCGCATCGCCCAGAGTCATGCCCGTGAAAATTACCATCCCGGCACCCATTACCACTACAAAAAGATCGGCATTCTGGGCGTATTCCTCCCCATAAAGCGTTTGCAACAGCAAATCACCCCGCCACCAAACCAAGGCCAGAACCAACGACAAAAACAACCAGGAACAGCCCAGCAGTTTCATCAATAACGCCCAGAATTCCTTGATATCTCTCGAAAAATAAACCGCCAACCGCCCCAGCACCGATTGATTTACTCCGTTCTGCAGCGCCTGCAATCCCCAAACAAAACCGAGCAACGCCCCGAAATAGGCAACCTCTTTAACGCCGAGTTTGGCTTCGATAAAGTACTGGGCGACATTCTGGTTCAAAATCGCCATCGCCACGAACACTCCCAGGGGCAAACCCAGCAATACCAGTTTCAGGCTGATGCGGTGATCCCAGCAGAGTTTCAAATCCGCTAATTTGGCTGCTACCGGACGATCATAAAACCAAAGCACCACGAACGTAACTGCCGCCCAGCCCACCAGCAGCCACCAAATATCCAGATTCAGCAAAGGCAAAAAACCCGCCCAAATCAAAACCGACGAAGTTTTCATACACTGTGAAATCGCCCAGTTCTTCATCCGTTCGCTTTTCTGCATCACGCCCAGATAAATATCCGCCCAGCTCTCCGCCATCCGCACCGCACCCACCAGAAAAATAATTAAAACCTGCTGCTCCTGCCAACCGGCAAATTTCCAACCCAATAATCCCAGCAACGCCAGAAAAAACAGCAGAACAAAATTACTCCCCAACCGGGTGGCCAGACAATGCCCCACCTGAGTCCAGCCTTTGGTGTCCGTTACATAAATGGTGCGCAATTCCATGTAAAACAAAAAAGCCAAAGGGGTAACCACCGCCAGGCCGTACAATACCTGACCAACCTGATCGGAGGCAAAACTCTGGATCAATATCACAATTATCAGGAATCGCCCCGCCCCAAAAAACAGATTGCCCCCTACCGCCCACATAGCATTTCTGGAGAGCGAATTCTTCGAACGCGGATTATCCAATAGCGATTCAGACATTAATTCGCTCAAACAAAATGAATTTGCAATGGCTCAAAAATCAATAATCGTAAGGCGTAAAACATCCCGCCAGAGCTCTACGTTTTCAGGCTTTGACAATTTTGCCCCGGCCGCGTTTGACCTGCGCGGTCGCGTTGCGGGTATCGACCACCAGCGCGGAATTGGCAACGATCCAGCCGTAATCATAATCGCTGTGGTCGGTGGCAATCAAAACCAAATCATAACTGCCCAACATCTTCGCGGAAAGTTTTTTGCTGCTCATCTTAAGATCGTGCTCCCGCATTTTGTGGGTGCGGGGAATGTAAGGATCATTGTAATCCACCTTGGCGCCGTTTTCCCGGAGCAGTTCGATTAGTTCAATCGAAGGTGATTCCCGAACATCATCAATGTCTTTTTTATACGCCAGTCCCAAAACCAGTATTTTCGCACCGCACAGGGCCTTCTTCCGATCGCTCAAAGCCTTCATTACCCGGGCCACCACGTTGTAAGGCATCTGAACGTTAATTTGCCCTGCCAACTCGATAAAGCGGGTGGGCATGTCATACTGGCGGGCTTTCCACGTCAGGTAAAATGGATCGATGGGAATACAGTGTCCACCCAGACCCGGGCCGGGATAAAAAGGTTGATATCCAAAGGGCTTGGTGCTGGCGGCGCGAATCACTTCCCATACGTCTATTCCCATTCGCTCAAAAACCAGCTTCAACTCGTTCACCATCGCAATGTTGACACATCGGTAAACATTTTCCAGTATCTTGCTCGCCTCAGCTATTTCACAGGAATCCACCGGCACCACCTGTTCTATCGATTGCCGATACAAAGCCACCGCACGGTCGGTGCTGGCTTTGTCGATGCCGCCGACAACTTTGGCAATAGTTGCGGTATGAAAATTCTTATTTCCCGGGTCTTCACGTTCGGGAGAATAGGCCAATTGAAAGTCCCGACCGACTTTCAGACCGGAACTTTCCAGAATAGGCAGCATCAACTCCCGGGTCGTTCCCGGATAAGTGGTGCTTTCCAACACAACCAACTGACCTTTACGCAAATATTTCGCAATCGTTCGACAGGTTTCATCCACAAAACGCATGTCCGGCTCGCGATTTTCCGTCAGCGGCGTCGGCACGCAAATTAAAATAGCATCAACCTTGGCCAATTCACTCATCCGAACCGTCGCCCGAAATCGGCTCGAACCGGACATCTCCCGAACCGGTTTATGCGGAATGTGCTTGAGCGGACTTATACCTTGGTTTAATTTCGATACCAACCGGGTGTTGACATCAAAACCAATTACCTTGGACCCCTTCGACCAGAATGCCAACGCCAAAGGTAAGCCAACATACCCCATCCCCACGATGCCGATAATTTCCTGCTGCGGCTTGGTTGCCCTACTACGTTTGGCCATGCTGCTCTCCTGAATTCTCGTTGTCGCTAAGGTAAAACGCGATTAATTCTTGATTAGTGCCTTGCTCCTTGCTTAGGATGTCTTTTCATTACCCACATCCTTACCCGCATTCCCTGCCGGAAGTGTAGCCGATGCAGTTTCACGATGACCGACGTAATCATAATAGGTTTCGTAACTCTTACGGAAATAACCACCCTTTTGCGGCCGAACACTATTCAATACCACACCCAGAACCTGCACCTTGTCAGTTCTCAACTCCCGGATCAGTCGCTGAACAATTCCCCTAGAGGTATCGCCGGCATGTACTACGATAATGGTCCCATCGGTCCAGTCCGCCAAAATTCGCGCGTCAGCAACCACCAACGACGGCGGCCCGTCAATAATGACATGATCGTAATAACTCTTTTGGCTTTCCATAAATGTTTTCATCCGCTTACTGTTCAGCAGCACTGAGGGATTGGGAGGCTCCGGCCCGGCATCCATAACATCAAGCCCCTCAATCTCCGTTTTGCGAATAGCTTCAGCGGCAGGACTCTGACCGGATAGAATATTGCTTAAACCACGCGGAGCACCCTCTTGAGAGAACAGACGATTAATTGCTGACTTGCGGAAATTGGCATCAACAACCAAAACGCGTTTACCTTCCATGGCCAGGGTAATCGCCAGATTAACCACGGTAGAGGTTTTGCCGCACCCGGCAGAGCAACTGGTTACCAGCAAAGTTCGCATATTTTCCGCCGGGGCGGAATAGTAAAGATTAGTTCTGATCTGACGGAAGGACTCACTTATCATTGCCTGGGGATGTATATATGTTATCTTGGCAATTTCAACGTCATCTCTATCCAATTCGTTATATTCCGGCACCATCCCCAGCATTGGAACATGCAGATGTTTAACAATATCACTGGGAGTTTTAATTGAATCGTCCAGGAATTCCAACAGAAATACCAGTCCCAGCGATAACATAATACCCAGAAATATGCCGCCGGGAATAAACATTTCATAGCGGGGAAAACTGATAAACCGCGGTTCGGTACCGCGGCTTTCAACATCGGCTTCCAACTTGGGATTATCAAGCCTCATCTGATACCCGTTAATCTGATCGTCAAACCTTTCAACACGCTGTTGCATATCCTCAATTTCTGCCTGCAACTGAATATATTCCGCCCTCTTTTTATCAACATCGCTTTGCCGCGACAAAAGTGCCTCGTGCTGTGCAGCAACTCTTTCATATTCGGCCTGAAGGGATGCAATTTCCTTTTCCAGCATAGTTTGCTCGACATTGGAATATTGCTGCTGTAACTGCAGTTCACGTTGACGAATCTGCTCACTAATACTATCCATTAAAGTGCGGATCTTCTGAACTTCCTGATGCTCAGGCCCTAAACGATCCATCAAACCATCAAGATGAGTCTGAAAGGCCATCAATTGTGCTTGATAACGCAATACCGTCGGATCATTATTAATAGCGGCCGTGACCGCTCCGGAAACCCCATTATCCTGAACCTCTTTCTGCAAAGTCTGCAGATCAAGCATAGTTTTCTTTATCTGGGCTTCTAAAGTAAGTTTTTCAAGCATAATCGCTCTTAACTCCTCCATCACCATTCCGCCGCCGCTTCTTTCCAGACCTCCGGGAACATTGGCCTGTTCTCGTAAAGTAGCTAAATTCCCTTTCTTGCTCAGAATCTCCCTATCAAGCTTATTTTTCTCATTATTCAATGTCTGCAATTTGGCCCGGGCATCTCCTTCAGCATTATCTTTCATTGTCTGGCGAAACTGCTCCAGTATCTCATCCAGTATCACCTTGGCTTCAACTTTGCTGTTGGCCTGCATATAGACTTGAACAAATTGGGTGTTGCGTCCGGGACTGGCGGTAAAACTTTTACCCAAATCTCGTATAGGCTTTCCCGGATCGTCCTGTCTCTGTTTATACCAGTCCGTACTTTTTATTTTATCCCGATTACGCAGCACCTGACTGAGGAAATATTCACTTCCCAAAAACATCGCCTGGTTCTGAGTTTGCAGCGATATAATATCCGACCGCATAATCGGGGAAATTCCCAATAAAATATTTTCCTGACCAGGCATATTACAACGAATCAATCCTGTCGATGTGTATTTTGGATTGGTACGCTGCCAGAAAAAACAAACTACCCCAAATATAACGGTCATCAGAACCGTCAAAATGATAATCAACCACATCCGCCGACGAAGCATCCCGACTACTTCGTGAAACGTAAATGTCGTCCCCGCCGACGATGCCGCTGTCGGCGATATTTTCCGAGCCATTAATTTATCCATTCCCGCTGGTAATGACATTTGTCTGCTCACGATTATTTCCTCATTTATTCAAGTAGTATAATTTCCCGTTAGCTACAACGAAAACCGGACGATTTAAATAACTCAAACCGACCATCGCTCAGTTTGTGTAATTACTGCTGTTCAGTATCAAGCGATTCCATCGCTGACATTATTTGTTCACGCAATGAAGCTTCACCTTCGTTAAAGTGCCCCATTGACATTTGCTGTAAAGCCTCCTGGTATTGCTCCATCGCCTGATTCTTGTTGCCCTGACCGGCAAGCCCCTGGCCCAAACGAAGCAAATATTCCGCCCGCACTTCCTCCCCCTGACGCTGGAGTTCCTGTATCGCCTGACGAGACACCAGCACCGCCCGGTCATAATCCTTATTGCCCAATAACACAATGGCGTACGTGTCCATTATGTCAGGAACATTATTAGCCAGTTGGTAGGCTTTTTCCGCCAATTTTACCGCCTCCTCTTCGTGGCCACCCGAACGAAACAGACTATAGGCCAAATTATTCATTATCTGGGAATTGTCCGGGGTTGCTTCCAGCAGCGACCGGTAACAGGCGATAGATTTATCGTGCTGACCCGTTAACTCATACGAAATTGCCAACTGCTGATCAATAGCATAAAAATATTTTTCCGGAGCTTTTGCTCTGGCCGCTTCCAATTCATCGATCTGTTTTTGCCGATCACCCTGGCTTATATACAGATTCGCCAATACCAAACGCATTATCACCCAGTCAGGACGTTCGGCTAGCTTCTGATTGCACCAGCTTATCAGTTGCGCCGGATCGGCAACTTTAACCGCCCGACTCAATACATATCCGCTGGCACTGACGTCTTCTCCTGCCAACGCCAAGGCCTGCTCATATACTGATAATGCTTCCGGTTTCCGGGCCAATCCATAAAGGGCTTCGGATTTCTTGACCATCATCATTATGTCTTTCGGATCAAATCCTAATCCCTGATTCGCTAACGATAATGCTCGCTCATACTGCGGTTGGCCTCCAGCTCGCATTAAAATGTCTATATTACTGATTAGAACTTTTCGCACGTCTTTTTTCTGTTCATTACTCAACTGTAACGCTTGGTCCATGTACCCCATAGCTTTTTTATAGAGATTAGAAGCTATCCGATTCAATCCTTTTTTACGCTGTTCATCACCCTGACGCGCCAAAGCTTCCGCCGCTTCAACATAAATTGTATAGTCTTTTGGATAAAGTTTTATCGTTTCCGCATAAACTCTTTCCAACTCATCCATCCGCTTATCCGCCCACAACAACTGAATCAAACGCCTACGAATATCAGTTGCACCAGGATCCTGTTTCAGCCCCGCTTCCAATTCCGCCAATGCTGCATCTCGATTGCCCTGAGACCAGTAAACCATTGAAAGCATCGTTCGCCCCTGGTTACTGTTCACCGGAAGGGCCGCTCGCGCTTGCTTCAAACAATCCTCCGCCTCCGTAAGTCTTTTATCATAATATAAAGCTTCCGCCTTCGCCATTAATGCGTTTATATTTCCCGGTTCCCGCAACAGTAACTGATCCGCATATTCCACCGCCTTAACATAATTCGCCCGGGAACGCTCCAACTGACTGCTCAACAACAAATAATATTTTTTGTCCTGGTCCTTATCTTTCATTCCGTCCAATAACTGCTCAGCCTCTTCCAAACGCTTTAGTTGCAGCAACAATTCTATCTCACGCCAAACCAACATTTCGCCGTTCTTGTGCTCCGTACGATATTTACTCAACAACTCTACGCTTTTTTCCATATTTCCCGTTTTAGCATAAACCTCGGCCAACAGACCCGCCGCTTGAACATTATCCGGCTCCTGCTCCAGAAACTCCTTCAAATACCGCTCGGCAGGCTCAAAAAGATTATGCCGGTAATATAATCCCGCCAGTTTTAATCGGGCCTGCTGCTTCGGCTCACCGGTCTGGTTGGTATATTCGCTCAACAACATCTTTTCCACTTCACCGGTCCTGCCTATTTCATCCAGAAACTTCCGGTAGGCCTGCGCCAACCTCTGAGAATCAGGATTCTTCTCTAACGCTTCTTTGTAAATCCCCTCCGTTTGTTCGTACAATTCCTGCTTCCGCGTACTATCCGATATCAACTGAGCATATTGATAGATCACGTCCGCCAACGCCTGCCAATTCATTTCCTCGGCAGGATTCATTTTTATTAATTCCCGACAACTGCTGACCGTCATGTTATGTATTTTTTCGAAATTGGCCAATATCCGAACACGGTCTTCATCGGTCAATCCCTGCATCTGCTCATAATTCCCCATCTGAAAAGCCAGCAATTTCGGATAATAAACCACACGATATTTCAATACCGTCTCATTCCGGGAATTAATCTGGGCAATCCTGTCCAACAATTGCGCCATTTCAATCACCTGCGCTTGCGTAAGATTCTCGAGCCCCGCCCGAAGATTGCGATAATGCAGTTGACCAGCTAATAACAAATTACTCCGCAAATCATATTTGTCCTGCTGAACCGCCTTTTGGGCGTGTTCCAAAGCCTTATCATAACGCTGCAGCTTAAAACATGCCTGGGCAAGAGCAGTATGAATATCCGACGATAGCGGATTCTCCTGTAGGTATCTATCCATGCGATCTATCGCATCCGACCACAAATTCTGGGCCTCTTCTCGAAGACGGTTCGCCTCGACACTATTGCCGGCTTCTTCCAGCTCCGCAGCCTTGGCCTCATTGGCCATCGCACGCGAAGTTTTGAAGTCTCCCTCAAATAACTGCACGTCGGATTCCGCCATCTTGCCCGCTACGCCTATCAACTCCTGCGCCTCGTCCCATTCCTCCAACTTCAAAACCACTCCAAATAATCCACGCAACACCGTAATGTCATCCTGACGCAAAGAACGCGCCTGGGAAAATTGCTCTTTTGCTTTCCTCCACCAAATCACCGCCTGGGCCTGATTACCATCAGCTGAATAGCTATTCCCTCGACGCAAATAAAATCGCCCAATCTGCAGGGCACGCTCGTAGGGCAATTTAATTTGCTCCAAACTCTGCACTTTCAACTCTGACATACGATCAACACTGATATTGTTCGGATCAGGCTCCTCCAGCACCAGCTTGCTAAAAATATATTCCGTGTTTTCCGGCTCCACCTCCAGGGCCGCATTTATTGTCGCTAGTGCTTTGCCATAATATGACGGATCCTTACTCGCCTGACTAAGATAATAATTACTCAATATATCAACCAACACCGGATCAGCAGGCTTTTCCTTAATCAATTTTTCAATCATCAAAACCCGGTCTTCAACTTTATCCAGAACCTGCGCACGAAGTATTCTCAAATCCTCATCACTTTCCCCCAAACCCGCCAGTACCTCACGCGCTTCCTCCAAACGACCCAACCTGACCAAAGCCTGGGCCTTGACTATTGATACCCGCTCAATATATGGATTCTCCGCCGCCGCCAAATCATTATAAACCTCAATAAACGCCAAAAGCTCGTTCATTATCATCGCGCCCGGCAGCCTGACCATGGTCTCCATCAACTCAACACCTGTTCGATCGGAAAATTGGCCTCCACTTAAACCCGCCATTCCATATTCCACTGCCAACGCCACATATTGCGTGTCTCGCAATACCCGGTAAAGCATAATCTTCAATCGTCCGTCAACCTGACCCTGCATTTGATACATATCATCCGCCTGATACAAATACCGAATGGCCTGCTTCTTCTCTCCTTCCGCCCAGGCTATCATCCCCGCAGAAAATTTCGTGACCGCATTGTTCTCTCCAATCCTGTCTTCCAACTCACCGTAAAATTTCTTGGCCGAGCCAAGATATCTCGCCTGGGATTGCTCATCTTCACTTAAATTCGCCAACCGGGCACTGACATCGATCATCAACTGCATCATCCCCAATCGGACTCCGTTCAAAATGTTGCTTCGAGGCCCCCACTGAATATCCACCGCGTCCGACAAAAATAATCCACGCCGAAGCAAATCGTACACCCGTAAATAAATTTCCTGACCTTCCTCCGACAAGTCCGCACGCACCCGATAAAGTTGCGCCAAACCAAGAATTACCTCACTGTTACGCCCGTCTTTCGCTAAAGCCTGCTCATACATTTCAATCGCCGGTATCAAATCATCTGCCGTTCGAGCCCCAGCCTGGATTACTCTGCCCCGAATCACATAAAATTTACTAACCTCGGGAAATCGCTCTATAAAAATATCAATCTCTGCCAATACCGCCTGACGCTTCTTGATATATTCCTGCTCCAGTTCCGCTCGTAATATTTCATCCTGCTCAGTCTTCCAATTACGATAGCTTTCCTGCAATTCCGCCAGCAATACCATATCCAACAAATTCTCACACGCCTTCATATCGGCCGGATTCTTCTCAATCGCCTCCCGAAGATAAGCCTCCCCCTGACGATAAAGGGCCTCCCTGTCAACCTGCTCGCCTGCCGACCACAATTCAGACATCGCCAGCTTCGCCCGTAACATATAACCCGATACATTCTTCTCATCCAACTCAAATATCTTCTCCAACAACTGCTCAACTTCCTGACGCACCTCTTTAATATCCGACACTCCCACCTCTGCTAATTGCAGCATACTATGCGCCTTAAGTATATAGCCATATACATCGTCCTTTTTCAACTCTATCAATCGACCGCCACTTTCCTTCACCGGCGGCCAAACCACGTGCCATTGACTCCGGTACATGTTCTGTGCCAAATCATAATCAAATTCCGACAGCTTACGACGCGCAGAATAATTGTCCGTCTCCAAAAGCACAATCTGCTCCAACGCTTTACGCGCACCACTATATACCCCCTGCTCCAAATATATATCCGCCAGCGTACTCAACGCCTCTTTACGCAACTCACGCCTTTTCCGCGCATAGCGCACAACATTGGCATATGCTTTATAGCACTCTTCTATTGTCTTATTATATGTTTCTTCATTCAGCTCTTTTAGCAGATTATATGATTCTTCCGGATCTGCAACCTGCTCCGCCTTCTTCTGATTTTCCGCCAGCATCGCCTTGGCTTCAACGTATAATTTCTCACCCTCCGCCTTGAACGGCAATGGATCCTTAAACCTATATTTCCAGGCTGCTACCCCTCCGATAACTCCCACCACTAAAAACAAAACCAGCAAAATCAACAGCAACTTAGTATTCAAACGCTTCTTGGCCATTACTTTTTTACTCCCGTTTTCTACAACAACTAACTTCTTCCGCCCATCACTGGGGCTATCAGTACTTAATCTTATTTCGAAACTTCCAACTTCTTCCACACCGGCCAGTGCTCCGAATACAACAACGGCACCACTACCCGGGCCAGTTTCTCCGCCGCCGCCAGTGACTCCTCATAACTAATCTTCCGCTCGCCACCAAAAAGCAATTCCACCTTACTGAAATATGCGTATTTATCTCGCCAGTTGTTCTGCACCCGCCTCACCGCGTTTCGCTCACAGCGATATTGACCGTTCACACTGAAAAAGTATATCACCCGCTTTTGCTTGCGACCTTCCAATCCGCCCGGAACCGATATCTCCAGCACCCTCACCCCAAGACGATCTCCTTCAGCTTCCAAACCAATGCCCGGCACCGTTATTGACGTATTCTTCTTGGCTTCAATAATTCCACCTCCACCCGTATAACACCAGTCCGGAACATGCGGCACCTTGTCTGGATTACCCGTATAATAGGTCACAAACAACATCGCATGACGGGCCGGATCTGACTTCTCTACACTCGTATCCTCCAATACCCATTGAATATAATCCTCAGTCCCCAACTCCTCTTCCACCTCTTTGTTTTTAATCTTCTCTTCGCTTACTACCCGATAGGGATACAACCTGCTCTTACTCATATCATCCAGCGACTTCTGCAATGTAATCGGCTCCTTACGGAAATGCAGCTTCAGCTTATCCGCCGTCAACTGCATACCACCAGCCAACACCGCCAACAGCAGTACACATACCAAAAACGCCCGCTGCCGAAATATCCGCCCCAATGGCTTTAATACATATTCGTTCATAATTTGTAACTACTCACACAAATAACCACTTCCACTCCGACTTGTCATGCCCGACTTGATCGGACATCCAGTATTTTATCATTATCCTTGTAACTGAATACTTCGTCATTCACCCTGGACCCTGAATCCTAAAACCTGAACCCTAGGATTTTGAACTTCTCTTCAGGCTTCAGGCTTCATCCTTCCCCGCTACGCCAAAGCGCTTCGCGGCGGCGAGCAGGCTTTCTTCCCTCTGGGTCTTAATTCTTAACTTCATCCTTCAGGCTTCAGTCTTCAGGCTTTCTTCTCATCCTTCAGGCTTCAGGCTTCAGGCTTTCTTCTCCTCACTCCCCCCTCTTAACCACCAATATCCCCTCTTCCTCATGGTCCTCCTCAACATATATCCGATTCAATACCCAGGTAATCAATCCATACAAACTAAACGCCACCACCAGCATCAATATCCCCAATCCCGAATGCAACGTCCCCGTGGCGTATTCCTTGCCCACATAAATATAAATCAAACCGGTCAACAGCACCCGCAGCATATTACAAAATACCGCTATCGGCACTGAACTAACCAACAATATTACCCGGTGTAAAATTGGACGATATTCCAAATAGGCCATCGCCACGCTTAACGCCACAAACGCCCGCAACAATCGCATTCCACTGCACGCCTCTGCCACGTTCAGGCTAATATCCTCTCCCAGATGCGTACCGTGAATAACCACTCCCGTCGCTTCGCAATCAATATTCGGAAGCATGTTCAAAATCGCCGCCGCCACCATCGACGCCATTTCTCGCATCGGCATGGAAATCTCATAATACAAACGCACCGGCAAAGGAATCGCAAAAAGCAAAAACAAAATCGGCAGCCACACCAAACGTATTATCTGCCAACCTCCCAAAAATAACACAATACCTCCCAGCATAATTATCATCGCTATTGATCGCGGATAGGAAAATCCCATAAAAAAACTGTATAGGTAAATCCATATGCTGAAAATCATCACCCCCAGCCCGATTAAACTCCAACGCCCTTTTATTTGGGCCAACTGCCTACGCTTCAGATAAACAAAATACAGACTAAACGCCGGTATCAGCATCCCGTGCGATTCCGTTGCCGTTCCCCACCGATCTACCAGACGAGCCGTCTCATCATAAAACAGCCAGACAAACAAAACGCCTATTATCCCGAACTTCCAGCACCGCTCGATAAACAGACTCCGCCTCGCTTCAGCCAAAATGTTCGACTCCCCCGACGCCGACTCGGTAACCGTTTCCGCTTGACTTTCCTGCTCGTCTCGTTCAACCATCAATCCAACTTCTTTCTCGTTCCATATCAAAAAAATTCATAGGATGAGCATCAGCTCATGCTGATCTTGAACATTCGTCATTGACTCGCCCGTCGAGGCATGACCTTGTCGTAACTGGTCATTCGAATTTCCATACCGGGCTCTATGCTTTGCTCCGTGTCGTCATTCGGATTTCGTCATTCGTCATTCAAAAACCAATCCGTGTTCATCGGTGTTCATCGGCGTTCATCGGCGTTCATCTGCGATTAAATGTATTTGGAACACAAACCTATCATACTAACTCATCAATGCCCAAAATCCTTGTCCGCAAAGTTCCGATCATACACAAATCCAAATCCATACGTCGTCCGGAAACTTTGACGTATAACCGCCATCCAGCGCGCCACCGGGTGCGATCCCACATTTATAATATCGTGAGGCTTCAGAAATACATCCGGCGCCGTCCCGGCAAATAATTTCTCCAGATTCACCCGATAGGTAACTTCTCGGTTCTCTCCCACCCGACGCGTTATCTCGCATCGACTAGGCCAGGCCAACGGCGTCATCGGGCCCGCCGAAGCTATCGACTGACGTAGCGTTAACTTCTCGCCCGCCAGACTGTACGGACCAGGTCGCGCCACCTGACCCATTACATAAAATATCCCCGTCGCATTAAACGGAATCTGTATCTCGTCCCCCGCTCGAATTACCATGTTTTGACGCCAGTCTCCTCCTCGCAGCTTCTTCAAATCCACCTCGATCACTTCCTGTATCTGTCCCGACAAACCATCGTCTGTCCAATCCGAACCAACTCCCGGCGCCGTCGGCAATTCTCGCGGCGGCTCAAACGACTCCGGCTCCGGCTCTCCTTCCTCTAGCTCGCCTCCCTCGGCCGGAACCAGATAAAATCGATCATTCTTCCGAACCGCTCGCAATGATTTCTCGCTTCCGCCACCCTCCGCTTCTTCTGGCACCACCTCAAAGTCCGCTTCCTCCAGCACCTGCGCCGCTGACAAACTCTCAATGATCGTTCCTGTTTCTTCCCCCCAACCTGCTTCGCTAACTGTTGTTTTTCTTGTTACCATACCCGGCGCGTCCATCTGATAGCTTATTACCGACAAGGGCTCAATGCTCTTGAGCAATTCTTCTTCCGCTTCTTCATTTAGCTCTTCTGTATTCTCCTTAGCCGGCTCAGATTGTCCCGCCTTCTCCAGCTTTTGTATTCCCTCTAACGGTTCCGCTTCTATCTTAACCGGTTCTGCCGAAAATCCAGTTTCAACCTCCCGCCCCGATTCCTCACCCGGAATCTTCCATGCTGATGCACCAACAACATCTTCCCCCGGCTTCTGACCGCCCTCTCCGATCCCGCTCATCTTGACCGTCCGAATCACGTATGCGTAATCCGCATTGGCCTGTGGAATTCCACCGGCGTCCGCCATCGCTCGAGATATCCGCAAATCACTTTCACTTAATTGATAACTCCCCGGCGCCTGTACCGCTCCCGATATACTAAATCGCTTTTTACGCGGGCCGGTAACCACCACACTTACCGTCGGATCCTTAATAAATTGCGGACTCAACATTTCCACTATAGTATCGGCTAACTCCAACTCCGTCTGACCGGCCGCTCGAAACGTACCTATCACCGGTATCGTCAGCCTCCCCGTCTCACTCACCTGCTTGCGACCCATCCACTCAACATTCTCGTTGAACAACTCAAAAATCGATATATCCAGCACGTCTCCTGGACCGATGATGTATTCACTCTCATCTGCCAACATATCCCGCGGCTCCACCGCACGCGCCCCGGCAAATACGTCCGGCTCCTCATCCACCACACCCAAATCATCCAGTATAATATTCGTGACCGGCGTAGCGCGAAACCTGCCCACCATATCCGGGCCGCGACATCCCGTTAAATATGTCACCAGCATTAAACCAAACAAAAAAACTACCTGTTTCCGTGTCTGTTGAAATTTCATCCCTTACTACCTTTCCCTGGCAAAAAACCGACCTTCAATGGCCTGCTTCTAAAGCTGTTATCCAAAACCGCTCAGCTATTATAGTCCGTCCAATCCGTACAGTTTAACATCTGTTATTATCGGATTTTAACCGTTTCGCCTTTACGTTTTACGCGTTTATAAATGCAAATCATTTCAACATTTAGGGTTTTTGCCGGCTCACCAAATTCACATCAAAATTCAGCCCTTAATCCCACTTTTACATCATCCAACCTATCAAAATTTTACCTACCCGCTTTTTCAGTATTAATAACCCCCTGCTATCCAAAAAAACTTTCAAAAAAACCTCTCTGCAACCATGAAAAAAAACTCCCAAAACTGCACATTTTTCCTCATTTCGTCGATAAAAATTATGAAACAATCGGTTGCAACCAGTTTTTCTATATTGTAAGCCGTGTTATTATCGGCCGTTGCCCTGGTGCAGGGTGGCATGCTCAAGTACTCTTGGGCATGGTTTCCCTGGTTTTCTTTTAGTCCTGCAATTTGTAAAACGCAGCACTAATCCTTTTGTGAGGCAATACCTATGAAAATTGTCATAGTCGGTGCCGGCGGGCATGGCAGGGTGGTTCTCGACATCCTCCGTAATAACCACCAGTTCGAGGTCGTCGGTTTTCTCGATTCCAATCCGGCATTGCATAACAATTTTGTTGACGGCATCGAAGTCTTCGGCGATTTATCCGCTCTGGGCCGGGCTCACGAATTCGGCTTTCGCGGGGCCGTTATCGCTATTGGCGACAACCGAATCCGACAGGCCTACGCTGAAACCGTCGAAAAATCCGGCATCGGCCTGGTCAGTGCCATCCATCCCACCGCCACCATCGCCGACACCGCCACCATTGGCAAAAATGTTGTAATTGCCGCTGGAGCAAAGGTTTGCACCCACGTCTCCATCGAAGACTCCGCCATCTGCAACACCGGCTGCATCATCGATCACGAATCCCACATCGGCAAAGCCGTCCACATCTGCCCCGGCGTCAGAATGGCCGGCCATGTTAATGTCCAACAGGCCGCCTTCATTGGCATCGGGGCCACCGTCATCCAAAACATCACCATCGGCGAAGCTGCCGTCATCGGCGCCGGTGCCGTTGTCATCGGGGATGTAGCCGCTTACAGTACTGTCGTCGGCGTCCCCGCCAAAGTTGTAAAGCACAGCCATTTAACCGTTTCCGATCGTACTCACCTGGACAACCATGTCCGAAAAATCGAACAGCCCACCGTAACCCGACCGGTTAGAAAACGCCCTCCCCTTATGCAGGATCTGATCCTCACCAAATAGCCCCTTCATTTCCCCTGCTCCGTTCAATTTCTTAGATTTTCATCCATTCTTTTTGTTTTATGTTCGCTCCTCCTTCATTTATACTTAGTCAAGCATGGCCCCCAAATACAATAAACTCTTTATTACCAGGCTTTTACCAGCCTTGATGGCCGTTACATCTCTGTCCGGCGGCTGCCGACAATATCAATACTACAACCAGGCCGATTTTGTTCACGCCGATTCGGAACATCTCCGCTTTTCTCGGGACAAAACCTGGCAAATCTTCTTCAAAACCACCTTCTTTTACCCCGTTAGGGATTGCTTCAATCCCGACCGAATCAGCAGCGTTCTTTTTGGTAAAGAACTCCAGGCAAAGAACTTAACCGAAACTAACCAGGTGCCCGATTCCAGTTTTTACACCAACCGCAACATCGCTGAACTGTCCCCGGAGATTATCGCCCAGGGGCCAAACCAGGGACCACCCCCTCAAGGCCCCTTTAAAATCCTAAAAATCAAAGATACCGGCGGTTCTCGCGGCTTTCTCGGCAAAGATTCCCTCGGCCAAAAATTCCTCATCAAGCTTGATTCCCCCGATTACCCGGAGTTGGGCAGCTCCGCTTCGATAATCGGTTCCAGAATTTACTGGGCTTTGGGTTACAACGTGCCGGAGACGTATTTAATCACTATCACCGGTACCGGTAACGAGCGTTTTGATGGGCAAAGGGCTATCGCTTCCAAATTCATAAGCGGGCAAATCAGAGGGATTTACAAATTCGACTGGGTAAGTGACCGCCGTGAGTTCAGAGCGATGAAACTTGCCGCCGCCTGGCTTAACGATCTCGACCGCTCGGACAATAACAACCTGGCTGCCCAACAGGGCGATTTGATAAAGTTTTACATCCTGGATTTCAACGCCGCCCTGGGCAGTTGGCAGGGAAAACCCAAACAATCCTGGCAAGGTTGTCAATACCGTTGGGACATCGGAAAGCAATTTTCCGATATGTTAACGGTGCTGACTCTGGGTTTGTGGCGGGTGCGGCCTTGTGGCCAGGGTGACCCGGCTGAACCTAAGTCCCTTGGGTATCTCCCTTTAAAATTCGATCCGGACCGCTGGTACAGTGAAAAACCCAACACCGCTTTCAACAAAATGACATTTGAAGACGCCCTCTGGATGGCCCGGAAAATCGCTCAATTCACCCCCGCCCAAATAAAAGCCATCGTCGATCAAGCCCAACTGACCGACCCGGCTGCAGCGGAAAAATTGTTCGATGCGTTACTAAAAAGACGAGCAATTATCATCCAAAGATTCATCTCGCAGGTACCTGGTCCGCCCAAAAAGCCATAATTTGTTTCATTCGAAGGTAATTAGCGTAACTTATTGCTATTGAGTATCTTAGAAGAATTTTTGGCCTTTGGTAACCGGTCCAAAAGCGCGACAAGCCATTTTAAAAAATCGTAAGTTTCTGCAAAAAACCGTTAAGTTTGTGCCAACTTTCTTCAAAAACCACCCCAAAACCACTCAACTTTCACCCCACTTTTTTGACTAAATTTGACCTTTTCTCACTTTTGGCCCACTTTTTGTCGCGCTTTTGGCCCATTTCGGTGTTCATTTTCGGCCCGTTTCGGTGTTTAAAACGACCCGATTTCCGGTTTATTTTCGGTTTTATTAAGGATACGTAGAATACGCTATTCTGTCAAAAACAGCATGAAAAGAAGCTGATTTTATTTAGAGTAAAATGAACAAGCTCGGCGTTATATTAGTAACCGTCGATGGTGCTGAATTCAGTTAGGTAAGTTATTAATGTTGCAGGACAGATTGTTAATACGAAAATTTCGAGATGGTGACCGGCAGGCTTTTCGGCAGTTGTACGAAAAGTACGTGGATGATTTATTGTCGCTGGCGACATATATGCTGATTGATCGGGCTGGAGCTGAGGATGTGGTGCAGGATGTGTTTGTCCAGTTTGTGCAAAACATCGGGGAATTCCGGTTAAAGGGGAGCTTGAAAAGTTATCTGTCAACCTGTGTGGCCAACCGGGTTCGGGACAGGATGCGACAGGCAAAGCGCCGGGCCACTGTAAGCCTGGATGAAGCTTATGTAGTAACAAGTACAGAAGGTAATCCGGTCCGGGCGTTGATAACGAGCGAAGATACGAAACGATTGCAACATGCTTTGGTGCAACTGCCTTATGAGCAAAAGGAAGTTATTTTGCTCCGCCTGCATGGTGAGATGAAATATAGAGAAATTGCCCAAGCGCGGCAGGTTTCCACAAAGACGGTGCTTAGCCGATACCGGTACGGCCTGGATAAGCTGCGGGCGTTATTGAATAGTGAATTGAATGGTGAGGTGCGCTATGAAACCGACAGATAAAAACCTGGAACAGTCACTGAAGAATCTGCGACAGCCAACCGACGCGAACACGAAGCAGCGCATCTTCGACAACGTTTTACAAGTGATAGATGAAAAACAATCAACAACCTCGGCTGCGAAGCAGTTGAGTATCTGGAGAATAATTATGAAAAGTAAAATAACACAATTAGCCGTTGCGGCGGTGATAGTTATCGTAGTACTTGTCAGCATAAATCATTTTGGCGGTTCGATAGATGGGACAAGCACGGCCTGGGCAGATGTTCTGGAGCAGATTTACGATGCCCGAACAGTTATATATAAGCAAACATATGAAACGGTGAGAGGCACTTTTACAACAGATAATATGCTAATGGAACCGGGTTTGAAGCGAACGGAACTACCACATGGAGGTATCATCATATTTGATTTTTCGGCTGGGGCTGAAATGCAATTAATGCCTCAAGTTAAACGTGCATTAATCAACCAACGAATTGGCCGGCAGCAAACAGCAGGCATCCACAACCGACTGGAATGGCTAAAAAGGCTGCATGAACAAGACACCGAGTTTGTCGGGAAGGAAGAAATTAACGGTGTTATGGCAAATGTATTTGTTTGTGAAATTCCGTATGAACGAACAACCGTCTGGGTGGATACGGAAACAAATTTACCGATAAAAGTGAAAATGGAAAACTTTCCAAATACCACCGACACTGACAGCGCGGGAGCTATCGTAACCCCTCAATTGACTTTGAGCATGGAAGATTTTGGCGGTGATCCCGGGATGTCAAGTACGATAACGATATCCAGTGCTCGCGGTAGCGGAAAAGGCATACAAGACAAAATAACGATAACCTATCATGATTTTGTTTGGGGTGCAGAGTTGGATGTATCACTGTTTAGTATGGTTCCGCCGGAAGGATACAGTGTTAAGGAACAAGCGTTTGACGACTCTGAGCCTGTAGAAGATAATCTGGTTTATGGTCTTGGGTTCTGGTCAGAGATGTCGGAGGGCATATTTCCCGAAGTGATTAACGATCTAGGTGAACCAAACAAGCTCAAACCTATGTTGATCGCAAAATTCGATAAGGACGGTGATCCTGAAGAAGAACTCGACGCGGCGATGGATGAAGTACATAAGATATTAAAGGGTCTGTACTTTGTTCAGGATAAGAAGGTTGACGGCACCTGGGGCTACGCAGGGCAGGGCGTGATGAGGGGGCAGTCAGAAAAAATAATCTGCTGGTGGTTTGACAAAAAAACGGGATGTTATAAGGCGATTTTTGGTGATCTTACTATCGAAGATGTGGCAAAAGACCAATTGCCCTTACAGCCGTAAATATTTGCAATCTACGTAGATTAAAGGCCGGGTTTAAAATCCGGCCTTTAATTTTGTAAGACAGGCTTAAGCTGTGTCCCGATGAATCGGAATAAACTCCAGCATGTCAGTCCGGTAATAAAGTAGTTAAATCGCAGAACAGGGGCTGCCCGGCCTAGGGTGCTTCGACAAAAAAACTTTGGGAAATTAAAGTCCGAGTTCGGTTTTCATTACACCGGGCATATCTGTGGTAATGCCATCAACGCCAAATTCTATCATTTTTTGGGCGACCGAGACATCGTCAACAGTCCAAACAAACATTTCCAGGCCGGCTTTATGGGTTTTTTCGACAAAATCCTTTGTCAATCCGTTATAGTTCAGATCCAGGCCGGTAAGCTTGCTGTCAACGGCCTGGGTAATTATCGATTCATCGTACGGGGGATACTGGTTCGTTTGTTTATCTTTTTTGGTAGCTTTAACCCAATATGTGGGTATATAAGGCATCAGTTTTTTGCAGGCGACCATAGCTTCAAGATTGCCGGAAATGATTTCCATCTGCTTTGCTTTTCCGCCGTCATCAATAGCTTTTTTCAGATAAGGAGCGATCTCAGGGCCGCATTTAATTTCAATGAATAACTTTTTGCCTTGAGGGATGACCGCTATAATTTCCTCGATAAAAGGAAGTTTTTCACCGGCATAATCAGAGCTCTTCCATGACCCGGCATCAAGTTTGCGTAACTCTGCTGAATCAGTTTCCGCAATCTTCAGGTTGACCCCGGTTGTCCGCTTGGTCGTATTGTCATGGATAACAATCATACGATTATCTTTTGAAAGATATACATCGATTTCCGAAATGTCTGCACCCTTTTCAAAGGCAAGTTTTGTAGAAGCTACGGTATTTTCAGGAGCAATATTTGAAGCCCCGCGATGGGCAACAATTATTGTTTTTTGGTCCTTAATATTGTCATTACAGCCGGAACAACATAATACGGCAGACAAGAGCAAAAACAGCGAAATTCTATACATAACTAAACCTTTCATTAACAGTAAAAAATAAAATTGGTTCTCATCGGAAAAAGTTGGTAAATAATTCATCGTTTTGACTGTAACACCTTTGAGTTTAACGCTTTAGGCCTCCGGCA
>JAFGSR010000162.1 GCA_016934515.1 Sedimentisphaerales bacterium | reverse complement strand
CGGCCGGCTGTGAACAGTTAAGCCAATGGGAAGCAAATTCCGCAAAGTCCTTCAAATCCACATAGCAGTTTTCGTCAAAGTCCATAGGATCATAATCCCAGGCTCCGCATTCGTTGTCGAAAATCTTAACCAATACTGAACTCAGAATCAGGGAATCGTATTCCAGATCGTCGCTGGCGATATCATTACTAACCAACGTAGTATGAGATACTCCACCAACCGCTTCCAGGACATCGTCGTCTATGGCTTTGACGGTAACCGTCTGGGGCGTAGCCCAATTGGCGGTGGTGAAAGTCAACGTACTCGGACTAATCATAACTTCATTAGGATCAGAACTATCTGATGTAGAGATCGTAACTTCCGCACCAGGTTGACTTTGAAGAACCACGGTGTATTGATCGGTGGTCTCACCTTCTTCATCGACTTCCAATCCCGTAATCGGGTCAATCACCACCGAGGCGCGATCATTATCAACTACGTTAACCCTGACGGAACGCACGGCGATATCGTCGAAATTGGGATCGTCACTGACGGTATGGAAAAGGATTTTGCCGATTTCGGGGCCTTCCGGGTCCGGATCATCGACGGCCTTGACCGTTACGGTCTGAGCGGTATTCCAGTTGCCCGTGGTAAAGGTCAATTTAATGGGAAATCCCGGTCCGGCCGCTCCCACTAGCCGATAATCCTGGGTGTTGGTATTCGGCTCAACGGTAATTTCTACATCATTGTCTGGTTCTAATGCCAAAACCACTTCAAAATCATCAGTCGTCAGACCTTGTTCATAAACGACCGTCGTTCCTTCAGATTCGGTGATTAACACTTTCGGGTTAAAGATGTACTCCACCTCCAGCGTGGGCCGGGCGGTCTCGGTGGCAACTCCGGCATACTCCGAACTGGCCATAAAGAAACCATCACCGGCGTTCAAACCCAGACTCTGAAACAAAAAGCCGTAGTTGCTGTCGCCATTTGCCCAGTCTTCTACGATGGGAGATACATCGAAGGTCATCGTGGTCCCCTGGGGGATTTTATTATTTATCGCATATTCCGTGCAGTCGTCCGTGGCAACAGAAGCTGCTTCGACATCATCCCGGTCAATCTGCTGCGTAGCACCACCAACCCAGGGGTCTGCAGCGTAGGCGTCGGTCTCGACCCAATCGACCAGCATCTTGTGGATGGCATTAGCTTCGCCGTCAGAATACTTGATATCGGTGGGTACATGTATCGTCAATGTGGCGCTGGTAATTACCGAACCTATAGGAATCGGACCACCTTCATCATCAAACATTTCGTCAAATCTTAGCAACGCCTGCTGGTTGGTTGTGCCCCAGGTTGCGGTGCGAAAGTAAGAACCTTCCGGAAAACCATTGTTTTCACCACCAGTCGTCCGATTGCTGAACCAGGTATCCTGGGTAGCAGCATAACCGTCTAACCCTTCACGTAAAATAACGGTATCTGCCTTGGCCAAACCGACAACCGCCATCAGAACAATAAAAGAAAATATCAGATTTCTCTTCATGATTATTTAACTCCTTAATTTAATGGTCTATTGTTTACAAATCCAAAAAATGCTGGGCTTCGGGGACGTTTTGTCCCCGAAGTCCTTCGAAAAACTATTTGCTAATCCAACCATATCTATGTTACTGACGTTTACGTCGCAGTACCGCCAGTCCACCTAGTCCCAACAGGGCCAAGGTAACCGGCTCGGGCACATAATCAATATCCAGCGTTGGCCGAGCGGTTTCTCCGGCAGCGCCGGCATATTCCGAACTGGCCAGAAAAAGACCATCACCGGCGTTCAAACCCAGACTCTGGAGCAAAAAGCCGTAGTTGTTCTCCCCGTCAGACCAGTCCTGCACAATCGAAGTTACATCATAGGTCATTGTGGTCCCTTGGGGGATTTTACCATTGATCGCATATTCCGTGAGATCGTCCACAGCAACAGAAGCTGCTTCCACATCGTCCAGATCAATCTGCTGCGTAGCGCCACCGGCCCAGGGGGTTGCGCCGTAGGCATCGGTTTCGACCCAATCGACCAGCATCTTGTGTATGGCATTAGCCTCGCCGTCCGAGTACTTGATATCGGCGGGGACATGTACCGTCAGTATTGCACTGTTGATGCCAATACCAAGGGGAACGGAACCACCGTCATTGTCGAATATGCCATCGAAACGCAACAGCGCTTGCTGGTTAACTACGGCCGTTGTGCCCCAGAGTGCGGTACGAATGTAAGTGCCTTCCGGAAAGCCATTCAACTCCCCGCCGGTCGTCCGCGAACTGAACCAGGTGTCCTGGGTTCCGGCATAGCCGCTGAGCCCTTCACGCAAGGTAAGCGTGTCGGCATTTGCCAAACCCGCCACAGTCATCACAACTAACAAACTAAAAATTACCAATGTTCTCATCTTATTTCCTCCAAAGGAAAAAACTAAATTTACTTGGTACCCTGACCATCAGGATACATCTCAAAATACATACACACACTTTATTATACTCTTTACTTTAAACTTATTTCAAATTTATCCCATATCCTTCTCCTTTCCCATTTCACTTATTCCATTGAAATATTTCTCATCATGCAACTTTCAGGATTCAGGAATAACCTCGACACGCACATTGTCCACAAATACCCGGGTGTTCTCCGGGCCCATGTTGCGCAATTCGATTCCAAGTTTTTTCCCCAGGTAATCTTGCCCGGGTGATTTGGGTACCTCGAATACGAGCTTATGCTCCCTTGTCCAGGCAATTCTGCCGTTAAGCGATACGCTGTTATTTAAAAGTTTTATATGATTGCCGGCTGCATCCACATAAAAGAAAGAAAAATTTACCAAGCTAAAACCCCGGCTTTGTTTTTTGTGCAGTAGTGCAAGCTTGACGTCCGCCGTTAGAATGTAGGTTTCGCCGGCAACGATATTGTAATTAAGCAATTGATAAATACATTCCTGACTCAATAGACTACATAAATTTCTCCCGTGGGTGGGACTTCCATTAGCACCGTCGGGCCCAGGAACTCCGATCAACGGACTTGAAGCAAACGTAATATTCAGCGTCGGCCGAACCGTTTGACCATCGACGCCGTTATACGACGAACTAGCCATAAAGAAACCATGTCCGCCGGCCTGCCCCAAGCTCTGGAACAGAAAGCCATAATTGCTGTCCCCATTTGCCCAGTCCTGAACAGCAGAGGTCACATCAAAAGTCATTGTGGTGCCCTTTGGTATGACATTGCTAGTATCGGTATAATCTGTACAATCATCAACGGCTGTTGAACCTGCTTCCACGTCATCCAGATCAATCTGCCGCGTTGCACCACCTTCCCAGGGTACAGCACCATAGGCATCACTCTCCGACCAGTCCACCAGCATCTTGTACACGGCATTAGCTTCGCCCTCGGCATAAGCAACATCGGTCGGGGTATGCATCGTCAAAGTGGCGCTGTAAATGACCGCTCCCCGGGGAATCGGTCCGCCTTCATCCTCAAACATTTCATCAAATTTTAACAACCCCTGCTGGTTAGCGCCGCTGTTGGGTGGATCGTCCCACATGCCCGTACGGATATAATTAACCTGCGAAAGACCTTTATTTTCGCCCTGGTAGCTCCGGTGGCTGAACCAGGTGTCCTGAGTGCCGGCGTAACCATCGAGCCCTTCACGGAAAGTACACCTCACACCATCGGTTCCGGATAATCTACTCCATCCCTGACTTGAATCGAGGTCAACATTTTGCTTATTGTCTTGTGAAAAAGTTGTTTCAAAACTGTAATTCTCAACCGCGATCGGAATTCCTGATGATTCTTCCAACTTGCCGGAAAGTTCCTGAACAAAAAGGTTCTGTTTAGCTTTTGATATTTTTCTCGATAGGGTACCCTGGCCATCTACTGCACTTGCCTGCCCGGTAGTTAATTTTCTGGAATTGTTGTACACCAGTAAATCGGAGCCGGTTCGTAAATCGACCGTACCTTTAAAAATGTGGGCCTCGGTTTGACCGCTGGGATAGGCGTTAACTCCAAACTCGGTACCGTAGTCTACTATTGTGGCGATTGGAGTGCGAACGGTGAAACCTTTGGCCCGCTTCGGTACAGACGAAAAAAGATTACCGCTTCGCAAAAACATCATATTCGAATTTTCTAATTTAAAATCGACAGGTGCCCGAAGATTCACTACCGCTCCATCGTTAAAAGTTAGCTGCACGTATCCTTTGACCAGTTTCATCGGGGAAGCAATCAGCGGAGTACCCGGTAAGGCCGAAATCTCGGCACGATCCCACTGGGCGTTTACAACTTTTGTAATACTGGCTACTACTGGCGGAGCCTCGGGAATAAGTGTCAAAATCCATGCGGTAAATACTATTAAAAAACCGGCGGCCAATGCACTAATGCTTAAAACTAATCTGCGCTGATGAGCTTTGTAACGTTTGTAAGCCAACTTTTCCTGACGACGACGTTCTTCATCTTTGAATTTCTCAAATGCTTCTTCAGTTGCCTTTTTGGTTGACTCTCGCTTGGCATCGGCTTCCAGTCGCGATTCTTCGGCGGCACGTTCGACACGAATCTTTTCATCCTGTTCAATTGCCTCCCGCAGAAGCTCAGCCGTTAGTGGATCATTTACCTCATCCGGACTCGGAGAAAAGGTTGAAGAAGCTTCGCAAATTTGATCCAAATGAGCCCACAACGCCATGAACTCAACGTAGTACGCCAAGGTTGACGGATCATTTGCTAATTTACTTTGCAATTGATTGAACCGCTTTTTGCTAATGGTTCCTTCCAGCAAATCTGTCATCAAATGACTCAATTCATGAATTTTTTGATTCTCAATCATGTTAAGCCCTTGGAAATTAAGGTTCTACGGATACATCTAAGTAATATGTCATGAATCCTGGGAAGTGCTTTATATACACTGTCTGTCGATATACCCAGCCGCTTTGCCACAGAACCAGCAGTGGCATTCTGCTCGTGCCGCATCATCAATAACCGACGCTCGCGTTTACCAAGTTTGGTTAGACAGTTTCTTAAAGCTTCCATGCGAGCGTCCAATTCATCATTAACGCTTTGGGCTCCTCCAACAATTTCTTCGAATAATTCGGGATTGAATTGGATCTGTTTTTTTTTGTATTGCTTCTTGCGAAATTCCAGAACTTTGTAATGAGCAATGCGAATGCCCCATGCGGCAAAATCAGCGATGGAATCTGTTTCTTTATACTTGCGCCACATTACTGAGGCAGTATCCTGCATAATATCTTCGGCATCTGCACGGTTAAAAACCAAAGTCAAAATAAAAGCGTAAATACGCTTCTCATTGATTAGCAACGAACGCACAAACTGATCCCCCCGCAAATCATCAGCAGGATCGTGCGTAATATTTTCTTCTTCTTCCCTCATCGCTTAAGACCGCCATTTTTTACAAAATAATGCTGTTTTTAACTTAGGGATACCTCATTCAAATTAGCATTCCGCTACATAGAAGTGGTACTAAAACATGAAAATTGGAAGGAAAAATATAAAAAAATCCACCAATTCCTCGCTTAGTAAAGCAATAACTAGCTTAAGATCTTGTCAAATAGTACTTTATCTTTCAGCGTAATGTGCTACTATAATATGCAAATATTCTGCTGAACGGGGTATCTGATGATACATTCCAAAAAATAATGCATACCAACAATCGGGTGCACCAGGCCTTGGGGATAGGCAAATTACCACTTTTTAAACGGATCGAATAGTCGCCAATCTACACCGTCCCCTGGATCATCCAAACCATAAGAATGTCCCTCACCGACGTGTCCGTCAAAAAAAGGAAATTGCAAGTATAGGGAGCATGACGAAACGGCTCCAAAAAAGTTTCAGGATCCGGCCACCATGGTCCACCGGAATATGCCCGTCATTGAGGATTACTAATCCCACCTGTAGGTGACATACAAGGCAAATCACTATAACCCATTTTTTGTCCATCACCATCAGCACCGGCATTACATTCCGACTCTATGTGATCCATGCAGAGAACAGTCTCTTCAAGCGGCCTTAAAATTGATCCCATTTTAGCCTTTCTTAACGCTCCAACAACACCATATGATGCATTGTAGAATGAATCTACGAATTGACCATAGCCATAATCACGCCAGTCGTCAATATATCGCGCATCGGGGCAGTGGTACAGTTCCATTCGATCCGTATAGTCTCTAAACGGTACTGCCCAGTAACCATAGTAGTATGGATCATTTGAATATTGCGGATTGGCCCGGATCATATGTTTGGATTCGTATATAAAAAATGGATCTGTGTCGCCCATAAAATCAATAAACCCCTGATTGTCCCACATTCCCCAGTTTGCAAAATATGGTAAAATACGAGACTGTAGCAACAATACAGAGTTTTTTTAATGTGTTTTGGTTCAAAGTGCCGATATTCCAATATGGAAACTCAAATCTATATTGG